>CAZAXT010000008.1:0-32250 GCA_964489295.1 uncultured Candidatus Saccharibacteria bacterium
GATTGTATAATTGGCATATGAGTGAACAGAGCCCTTCTTTACAACACCCGGAGGTAAAAGAAAACCCCGAAGGCGTCGAACCCGCCTCCGAGGCAACCCAACGCGACATACTGACTAAAATTCATGAACTCGCTCAGGAAGACAGCGTGAATGCTGGTGAAAAACGACGTGCGCATCTGTATCATTCACTTTATCCTGACAGCCGTATGGACATCACGATATACGACCCGGGTAGGATCAACCATGACGACTACAATAATAAACGAATAGCGACCATAAGCGAGGTGCAACTGAACACACACGACCAAGGCACCTATCTTTCCCGTGACTACCATTGTGTCGATACGCCGGGAGGATGGCTGCTCGTACAAGAATGGAGAATCGGTGAAGACATACAACTATACGATAAAGCTCCTCATGAAACTGACATGGACGGCGTGCGGTCTGAATATCGATTCGAAGATAATCACGGGTTCCCGGCAAGTTTATCCGGCAGTGAGCTTATGGAGATTGAATCAAAAGCTCTTCGGGGATACATCGGAAGCATCCCTGGCGAAGAATATGAACGCGGGTTGAGCATGGTATCTGAAGAGGAAGCACGGAGTTTGCGAGAGTTGCTGGACGAAATCGAAGACGAGTGAATGTACTGCCTACATGCAGTTTTAACGTTAAACCTGGAAGTGGGGTTCATTCGTTTAAAAATTTCTCCGCTGCTCGATAACCGGCGTGGTAGAGTTCGGTCTGTTGCTCCCGGGTAAGATCGAAATCGGTACTTAAAACGGCGCCGGTCTCTACGAAAATGGTGTTTTCGACCACTTCCTCGTCGTTCATGTGAGCATGGTCCTGAGCATTCAACATGGTGCGCAATACCGCTTCGCCGTAACTGAACGCTCCGGTTATGTCGTACATGCGTTCCGTAGCTTCGGAGCGGGCCGAAAGCTTGATCCCGATAGTCGGTATATCGTCTCCTGTAAAGCAATGGTATGGAAAGCTGGAGAGGATGCGCCATCGACCAGATAGTCTCCGCCCAGCTTGACGGGTTGATAGTACACTGGCAGTGAAATGGAAGCACGTACGGCACCGGCGATCGACTGTTCACGGGGGTTGATATCGTACTCATGTAAATCACGCGGGAAGTGCAGAAGTCTTCCACGGGATATATTAGCCGCCAATGCCACAAACGGGTATGGTTGTTCATCCGCGTACTGTTCAGAAAACCGGATGTCGCCGAATGTCTTAACGTTTCCTCCAGCAAGCAACTCTTCGTACCACCGGCAAAAGAAATCACCCTGATACACGCCTTTGGTGAAATACAGCGAGGCCAATTTGCCCGGCCACGCCAGACGGCTGAGTAGACTCTCGTCCCGGAATTTTTCGTACGGTACTTCGTACATGATGCTGTGTAGTTCGTCGTCGTCGTACCCCGCGGCCAGCAATCCGCCGACCACAGCACCGGCCGAAGTGCCGGCAACCCGGCGAAATTCATAGCCGGCTTCTTCCAATGCCCGGATGGCACCCACCAACGCGATGCCTTTAACACCGCCGCCATCCAGTACCAAGTTGCAGGTTTTACTCATGGTTACCGGCATAGTAGCACAATATCGTGAGCCATTGTGCCGTAAATCGCGGTATACTGCTCCCGTGCGAATATCTTGTCGATATCTTCTTTCGCGCTTGCCTCGTCGAACGCAACCACAGTGTAATCAACCGGGGACTGATGTATATTCTCCGGCTCGAACCCTGCTTCACATAAATTCAAACTCCACAGCTGATCCCAGACAACCGTGACCAGAGCCGGATCGCACGCATCCGGTGTAGTCGTGCGCATTTCCTCCAAAGCAGTGCTCAGTACTTCTTCAGCTTGCCGGTCACCCCATCTGAAAACAAGTTTTCCGAGTTTTTCAAAACGTACATTTTCGCTGGCAGTAGGTTGTCCTTCCATGTCTTGCAAAAACAATCCGCCCAAGCGTCGTTCTTACTCGTTGAGACCCGCAAGATCTAACGTGACGCGTTTACGCCCTGAATATCGTTCTATATCCACGCGAATTACCCATTATATATTATAACAACTCTAGCAGGTGGGTGTGTCATTATCGACCCGCGCTTGTACTTAATCTTTCATTGCCCTACTTCGTTTATGTAGCCTGGACATTGCAGTGCGTACAATAAAATAATACTATACGCATATGTCAAATGCCGCGTACATTCTTTTTCATGATGTTGTGGCGGTAAACCGGGTGCAAGCACATTCAGCACAACAAGCTCCTTTTAGTGTGCATTGAGACTCGTCGCATATGGATTTCGAATATGAAACCACCTTCCAGGAAAAACGAGAAGCTACTCCGGCTACAAAGCGCACGCTCTTAAACCGTGTACAGTCCGCAGCAGGGTATGGACATAAACAGAGCGACGGCAGCCGTGATATACATATAGAGCGTCCGATTGATAGTGAAGACGCATATCTTCACGAGATTGACATCACCCAGTGCCCGACGGGAGAGCTGAGTATAGACGAAACCAACGAGCTACTAGCCTTGATGGTGTACGGGTTTCGGGAACGAAGCACGCACAAGACTCAAAACGTATATTATATGTACCATTTCATCGATACTCCGGAAGAAGTCACGATTATAAAAACCCGGATGGATGACTCTGAAGAAGCCGAAGATTTGGGGCGTGTGTCCATGAAACATCGTGAGCTGTATGAACGATCCGAGTCGATTGCCGAAACCGAAGCCCGGGATCTGATACAGATTCTCGAACGAACTGGCTACTATTGAAGCGTCAATGCAATTTCTTGCGTGATTCGCGGTACAACGTGTGTCGCTTCAGGAGTGGGTTAAATTTGCGCAACTCCAGTCGCTCCTGGGTATTCTGGACGTTTTTGGTGGTGGTGTATGTGCGGTGACCGGTTTCCGTGCATTCAAGCGCAATAACCTGCCGCGCACCTTTCTTCTGTGCCATAATATGACGCTTCCTTACTCTTATGCAGACTTTACTATTTTTTATCCTGTTTGTAAATCAATACTGTGTTCCGCTTCGTTTGAAACCGTTCACGGGATTCGCTCCAGTCATTCTATCGAATGACACGGGGCCACAACCTACAGTTCGTCCCGCACCTTTTGGAGCCGATAACCGGATTCGAACCGGTGACCTCATCCTTACCATGGATGCGCTCTACCTGCTGAGCTATATCGGCATCAAAAAGTGCGGGACGCCTGTCAATCAATAGGTTCCGGTCAACAGAGCAAGATGGCAAAAGTCATTTAAAAAGACTGGTGTTTGCAGGTTAACCCAAAACGAAACAAAGTTGTTTTATTTGGAAAAGAAGAAACCGTTATTATAGAGACCGATGCAAGCAAAGGTAAGCCTGTGTTGCAATGGCTGACAAATGACAACGAGTTTCAACGTGGTGCCGGGTGAGGGATTCGAACCCCCGAAGGCATGAAGCCGCCTGATTTACAGTCAGGTGCGTTTGACCGCTTCGCTAACCCGGCGCAATATCCATTCTACTATATACATCCAGATGTCAACGATTACCCAATGTTTATCCCACACTTTGGAGCCGGGAGGGGGATTCGAACCCCCGACCTACTGTTTACAAAACAGTTGCTCTTCCACTGAGCTATCCCGGCAAAAGAAAATAGTGAGAACTACTACACTGAAGTACCTGTCCAATACTTCAACAGTATACCGCCTCGAGTGGTGTTATTAAAGAATTTCACTCAGAATTTCGATTGAAGAAGTATCGCCTTACACCTCCGTACTAGAAATTAATACCAATATTGTGAGGATTAATCTTTTGATATGTGCCCTGTATTCTGGACTGAATTATTGGTAATCAGTAAAACAGGTAAATCGGTAATACGGGTGTTACCGGTTTATTCTGAACGTGTCTCGTGCGTAGCAGGTGAAAATTTAGCGCGACATGACCGAGTAATAACGTTGAATTTCCGCCTGCGCGGGAATGGCGGAGGGGTGCTTGGTCTGCACGCCTAGTTTTCCCACACACTATACGGTGTGGAGCTATATCTTTTCCCGTTCACCCTTCTTTTTCATTAATACGCAATACGTATTACGTTATACGACTTTTACTCCTCCGTCTGCAACTGTTCCGGGTAAAACGTCTGGGATTGTTCTTCGCGCACTTGTTGTAATTGTTGGCGGACTTCTTCGGCTTTTTTGTATTGTTTGGTATCGTCATATGCTTCCGCCAGATACGTAAGGTTGCGTTCATTGGGATCCATATCGACCGCTCGTCTAAGTACATCGACGACTTTCTTGTGTTCACCGAGTTGCTGGAGCACCCGGGCGAATACCAGCATCCGCTTTGATGTCGGCTCCAGATCAACCACTTTTTGCAAGGCTGAGGCGGCTTCTTCGAGGTTGCCGGTCCGGAAGTGCACCAGACCAAGATTGTAGAGACTGGCAACCGAAGGAGCGAGACTGGAGGCGATGTCGAAACACGCGATCGCGTCTTCAAACCGTTCGGACCGGACGTAAATCATACCCAATTGGTTGTAAGCAGCCGTGTTTTTGTGGTCGTACTTGAGTATTTGCAGAAGTGAACGCTCGGCGGCATCCCAGTTCTGCCGCCGGGAAGTCATCTCGAAATACTCCCACAGCCGGGATATGCGCTGGGACTGTTTCGGTCCCGCCACATCACGGACCTTATCACGATGATACATCCGAATCGCCACCATAGCACCGAGGAAGGCCAGAACCAGCAGCCACAAATTCGTCATGACGTACTCCGCATAGCGATGGCATCCAGGATGATCTTTTTATTGCAATTGGCCGCCAGGAGCCGTTGAGCGTGCTCCCCGGCCACGACGACATCTGCCCATTCGCCGCCTTCATTGCGCAGCCGAACCCGGGCGAATTGCACGATATTATCTAAAATGCCGGGCATGGAGGGTTGCAGTTGCGTTGCCGCCCGAAGCCGCTCATACAACGTTCCCATACACAGTTGCTGGAACGTGGCATAGTGCTGGTTCCAGGTTTGGAGTAGCGTTTCGTCCTGTATATACCGACTGAGCGCGGCCGGTTTATTGCCGATGACTTCCAGCAACAATGACTGGTTCTCAGCGGCCATATCCGCGGCTTCGACCCATTGGCACACCTGATCCGTCTCCGGAGCGGGCATATGGACGAAAAAGGCCCGGGATTGAATGGTCGAGAGCAGTAAGTGGGGTTGGTGCGTCACCATAATCACCGTCACGTGTTCCGGCAGCTCTTCCAGCGTTTTCAACAGAGAATTCTGAGCATAATCAGTCAAACGGTGTGCGTCATCAATGACGAGATACTCCCGGTCAATGCCGGCACGTAAGTGAAATCGCTCAGTCGCCTCACGCACCTGCTCAAGCGTGATGCTCGCCTTCCCTTCCTCAGGTGTTACAACGCTGACCGCCGCCGATGGCAGGGATTCCACGATGGCCGTTTTTTTGCCGATATCGGATTCGCCATGAGCAACGAAAAACCCTTGGCGTTGCATACGTTGCACCGATTCAGAAACATCCGGATGTAATACACGATCCTGCATATACTGGTGATATTATAGCAAATCGCTCAGTAGTAGCTTTATGGGGATCACTGAGTTTCAGCCTTTTTGAGCGCCATACCGAGTGCTGCGCCCTCTATATCTGCGGTATGCTCCGTTTCACCTTCGGTGATAAGCTCGGTGGCCAGCGTTTCATCCTGAATGGTTTCGCTGTGTTCTTCGATAGCCTGTCTGAGTTCAGCATCATCAGTCATCAATTGGAGGTTAATCCGATCGTCAACATTCAACCCGGATTGCTTGCGGAATTGCTGCACCTGGCGGACGACATCCCGCGCCAAGCCTTCGCGCTTGAGTTCGGGGGTGATTTCGGTGTCGAGCTCAACCAGATCATAAGTTATATTTTCAGGAGTATCGCCTGTTCGAGTAGAGACGATTTCTTTTACGTTCAGTTCATTTTTCACAATGTCTTTAAAGAACTCTACATCTGCACGAGATATATCGAGTACATTCGTCAACTTCACCTGTGCCAAGGGCTGGCGTACTTTTATGCCTGCATCCGCCCGTTGTGCTAGTCCAAACGTTATCGCTTCACGAACCCAACCCATTTCTTTAAGCAAACTGGTATCGACTTCCCCAGCTTCCGGCCAATCGGTCAGGTGCACACTCTCGGGCATATCGTTACCACGGAGCTGACGGTAGAGGTGATCGCTCATGAACGGCGCCCACGGAGCCAGCAATTGGCATACCCGGACCAGCGTGTAGTGCAGTGTGGCGTAGGCTTGCTCTTTATCCGTGTCACTACCACTCTTCCAGAACCGCCGTCGTGACCGGCGGACATACCAGTTGGAGAGGTCGTCGATCAGATCTTTGACCGGTAATGCGGCCTTCATGATCTGGAAGTTATCTCCATGCGTAGTCGTCTCTTCGAGAGTTTGATTCACCCGGGAAATAATCCATGCATCTAAGGGGTTCTCGGTTTCGGGCTCCTCTAACCGCTTTGGAGCCTGCCAGTTATCCACTTCCGAATACATAGTGAAGAAATTGAACGTGTTCCATAGCGTTCCAAAGACATTGCGCTGGACATCACGTAGATAATCGGTAGAAAACTTGACATCCTCTCCGTTCACCACCGGACTGGTAGCCATGAAATACCGCAGCGTATCCGCCCCGTAGTGGTCGAATACTTCATCGACCGGGGTGTAGTTTTTGAGTTTCTTGCTTAATTTCTGTCCGTCGGCAGCTACCACCCAACCGGAAACGACCGCGTTCCGGAAAGCAGGCTCATCAAAAAGACTGCTAGCCTCTACATGCAGGGTGTAGAACCACCCGCGGGTTTGGTCAATGCCCTCGGCGATGAAGTCGGCCGGAAAGGCATGGTCAAATTCTTCCCGGTTTTCGAATGGATAATGGTAACTGGCATAGGGGGCTGCACCGGACTCGAACCAGACATCAAAGACTTCCTCGACCCGAGTTGCTTCCTTACCACTATCGGTCTTGATCCTGACTTGATCGACATCTGGTCTGTGTAAGTCATCGATAACTTCAGGGTTGACGGCTTTTTCGCGCAACTCCTCGATGCTGCCCACGATAACTGCTTCACCGTCCTCACTCCGCCATATCGGCAGCGGCGCGCCCCAATAGCGATTCCGCGAAAACGACCAATCAGGAGCGCCTTCCAGCCATTTACCAAAGCGGCCGTCTTTGATGTGATTCGGAACCCAATTGATTTTCTGGTTGTTCCGGACTAACTGCTCCTGATCAGTTTTAATGAACCACGTGGTCAAAGCGTAGTACATCAGCGGCTCGTCACACCGCCAGCAGAACGGGTATGTGTGATGTATGGTTTCGGAGTGATACAACGCTTCCCCGAGCATCTCCATGATGTGCTCATCAGCCTGTTTAAAATACATGCCTTCGAAATCACCCAGCCCGATGCCGGTTTTGACGAATCCCTGGGAATCGATAGTCTGTAGAATCGGTATGTCGCGCGAGGTCGCCAACTCCAGGTCGTCCCCACCAAAGGCCGGGGCAATGTGCACGACACCGGTTCCTTCTTCCAGACCGACAAAATCCGCGTCCCATACATAGTACTCATTGCCGTTGAAGTCGAACCCGTCCCGGTCGAGATCGAATAGTGGATAGTATGTCCGGCCGACCAGTTCACTGCCTCGTACTTCCTCCTCTATATGGTATTCATCGTTGAATACGTCCAGCAGTTCTTTGGCTACGATCAGCGTTTCCTGGTTGTGGGTGACTTTGGCGTAGATCGCTCCGGGGTCGACGGCAAGCGCCGCATTGCCGGGTAGCGTCCATGGGGTAGTCGTCCAGGCGACCAGCGCGGCATTTTCGTCCGTCAGTTGGAATTTCACGTATATGCTCGGGTCGGGCACGTTGTCCTGATAACCTTGGTTAACCTCGAAGTTAGCCAGCGGTGTGGCACAGCGCGGACAATACGGCATGGATTTATAGTCTTCATATACCAAATCCTGGTCCCATATCTGTTTGAAGACCCACCAGATGGATTCGATGTATTCATTTTCAAGTGTGGCGTAGGCGTTTTCAAAATCGACCCATCGGCCCAGGCGGGAAATGAACTGTTCCCATTCGGTCTTGTAGCGAAATACGGATTCCCGGCAGGCTTGGTTGAATTTGTCGATACCGTAATCTTCAATCTCTTGGCGGCTATTGAAACCAAGCTCTTTCTCGATCTTCTGCTCAACGGGCAGCCCATGACAGTCCCAGCCGGCCTGACGGGGTACGTAATACCCCTGCATGGTTTTATACCGGGCTACGGCATCTTTGATTAGTGACGACACCACGTGACCATGATGCGGTAAACCGTTGGCGTACGGCGGTCCATCCAGAAAGCTAAACCGCTCACCGCTCTGGCGCTGGCGGATGCTCTGGTTGAACGTATCTTCCTGTTGCCACGTCTCGAGCATTTGCTCTTCAAGCTCAGCGAACTGGTGTTTATTGGTTTGTTGGTCGCCCATGACATTACTCCTGTTACTATGAATCAAAGCAAAAAAGCACCCATTGTTAGTGGGAGTTCCGGATATGACCTGAAACGGTACCATCCCACATCGTGGATGCTTGATTTGTTTGCGGTCTGACGAGCCGCCTCCGTCGAGGTCTACCCCTACTTCCACACTGGCCGCAATCCTGCAAAGCCTTGGCGTAGTAGGATCTTCCCGAACCTCCCCGGATACTTCTCACTGACATTCGAAACAGGTGATAGGTTATAAATGCCAGGCACGAGTAGAGCTATGACCTAAAACCTGAAGTAACGAGCGTCAGCGAGAAGCGCCAAGTTCGCGGTTGATAGCCGCTCCAGAGGTTTTCTCTGTCGTAAATGTACTATGACACCCAGTATACTGCCACTGAAACAACAACTCAAGTACACGTCTCATGCAAGACACGGGACAGGCTTATACGTTACTCCGGGCAAAGTATTCCACGTCCGACACGGTCGGGAGCGTACCTGACCAGGTTTGGACGGCCTGACCGTCGGTGTCCCGTACAGCCAACACGGCGGGGTACTGCATAATGCCATAACTCTGGGCTTTGGACGACCCTTCCCGGCTTTCAACGTCGAGTATCTTCGGTGACAGACGGCGCCCCTCTAGTCGCCGTTGGAATTCTGAAACGGATCGTTCGTGTTCGGACCGGGATCGGTAGAGAATGTAAATCATAAGCGCATTGTAGCAGGGCTGTTAGTGTAACGTATACAGGAATTAGGAATTAGGAACAGAAACTCAAGGATGTCATTCTGACCCGCCACAGGCAGAGAAAAGTTTTTATTTCAAGACACCGAGCATAGAATCTAAACCAGCAATACGGATGTTACCGATTTATACGCAATACATCATGCGTTATACGAAATACTAATCTTAGCTGCAGCCGCTGCTGGCTCCGCACGCCGTGCAGACGTGACAACTGCCAGAGCGGACCATCATGTTGCCACAGACATAACACATGGGGGCATCGTGGGCTTCTTTTTTGGCACCCGGAGTGGCACTACTCCCGCTGGTTTCCGTACGTCCGGACACAGTCGTTTCCATTTTAGACGCATCTCCTTCGGTTTCCGTGGATGCTTCTTGAGAGGCCTCGTCCTCGAACGCCTCCTCGACCGGCAATGTCGCCTGATTATCGTTGCCCGCCTCTTTGTCGGCTAAACCGAGCTCAACTAAGTCCCCGTGTGGCAAGTACTCCAATGCCAGTTTGCGGAAAATGTAATCGACGATCGAGCTAGCCATCGGGATATGCGGATCGTCGGTCATACCGTTGGGCGCGAAACTCATAGCCATGTACTTACGCACATAGAAGGTAAGCGGCACGCCGTATTGCAACCCATTGCTGACGGAAATAGCAAAGGCATCCATTAAGCCACCCAGCGTTGACCCCTGTTTAGCCATGGTTATGAACAGTTCAGCCGGATGACCGTCCTCGAATTCGCCCACGGTCAAAAAGCCTTTGGAGCCGCCGACGTTGAATTCGAAAATCCGGGCGCTGCGTCGTTTGGGTGGTTGCCGGCGTAAGGGTGACTTGACCACGAATCCGCTGGTTTCTGATGTTGAAGCGTGCGTATCGGTGCCGGCTTCCGACGCGGATTGTGTTTCGGTGGATTCCGTCTCCCCGTTGTCCTCTTTTTCATCGTCTCCGTCTTCGTCTTTTTCCTCTTTCTTGGCGGTCGCCAGCGGCTGGCCGGACTTGCAGTTGTCTCGGTAAATGGCGACCGCTTTGAGTCCCAGCTTCCACGATTCGAAGTGAAGATCGGCCACGTCTTCGACGGTCGCGTCTTCGGGCATATTGACGGTTTTGGATATAGCACCGCTGATGAACGGCTGGACCGCACCCATCATGCGTACATGGCCTTTGTAATGGATGGCGTTCTCGCCCATGGAACAGGCGAATACCGGCAAGTGTTCGCGCTTGATGTGCGGCGCTCCGATGATGGTCTTGTTTTCATCGATATAATCCACGATTTCCCTGGTTTGCTCGTCGTCGAATCCGAGATTCTTCAGCGCCCGCGGCACGGTGCGGTTGACGATGTTCATGGTACCGCCGCCGACCAATTTCTTGACTTTGACCAGTCCCAGATCAGGTTCGACGCCGGTCGTATCACAATCCATCATGAAGCCGATGGTGCCGGTCGGAGCCAACACAGTGGCCTGGGAATTGCGTATGCCGTAGAGTTGTCCTTGCTCGACCGCTTCATCCCAGACACTCTGGGCAGTACTGAGCAAGTCTTCGGGTACGTGCGTGGGGTTAATGCGGGAAACCTCGTCCCGGTGTTGGGCTAGCACGGCGTTGGTAGGTTCCTTGTTGGTTTCGTAGCCGGCGTAGGGATTCATCCGCCGGGCAATCTTGGCGCTCGTAGCATAAGCCTGGCCGGTCATGATAGCGGTCAATGTCGCCGCGTGCGCCCGGCCTTCATCCGAATCATACGGCAAACCAAGTGCCATCAATAGTGCACCGAGATTGGCGTACCCGAGTCCGATTTCGCGGAAATCCCGGGCGTTCTGGGCAATCTTGTCGGTAGGGTAACTGGAATAGCCGACCAGAATTTCCTGAGCGGTAAACAGGATGTCTACTGCCTGGCGGTAGCTGTCGAGGTCTATGGTGCCATCATCACGGAGGAACTTCATCAGATTCAACGAAGCCAGATTGCAGGCGGAGTTGTCGATATGCATATATTCACTGCATGGGTTGGAGCCGTTAATGCGATCGGTGTTGCTGGCGGTATTCCAATTGTTGATGTTGGTGTCGTATTGCAAGCCGGGATCGGCACATTCCCATGCCGACTGGGCGATGTCGTGCCACAGATCTCGCGCCCGGACGGTTTTGACCGGTTCGCCGGTTTTGACGGCTTTGAGTTGCCATTCGTCGTCATTCTCGACTGCTCGCATAAATTCATCGGTTACCCGGACGGAGTTGTTGGCGTTCTGGTATTGAACCGAGACCATATCCCTCCCGTCCAGACTCATGTCAAATCCGGCGTCACTCAAGGCTTGAATCTTGCGTTCTTCCCGGGCTTTGGTCCATATGAATTCTTCGACATCCGGGTGATCCACGTCCAGAATGACCATTTTGGCCGCTCGGCGGGTTTTGCCGCCGGACTTGATAGTTCCGGCAACCGAATCTGCACCGCGCATGAAACTGACCGGACCGGAAGCATAGCCGGCGCTAGACTTTAGCTGCTCCTGGGAGGAACGGAGTTTGCTCAGGTTCAAACCGGCACCGGATCCACCTTTGAAAATCATACCTTCTTCCTGGTACCAGGTAAGGATGGACTCCATGGTGTCTTCAACGGACAGGATAAAACAGGCGCTGGCTTGTTGGGCACGGCCTTTGGCTCCGATGTTAAACCAAACCGGCGAATTAAACGATGCCTTTTGGTTGACCAGCAAGTGTTTGAGTTCGTGATTGAATGTTTCGGCTTCACCGTCGCTGATGAAGTAGCCTTCCCGCTGGCCGTGCTGGGTTATGGTGTCAGCTACCCGGTCAATTAAGTGCTTGAGCGAATTCTCGCGGTCCGCCTCTCCGGGCGTACCGGCAAAATATTTCTGGGCCACGATGTTGGTGGCATTCTGCGTCCACGTTTCGGGAAATTCCACATCTTTTTGCTCGAACGCGATCGAGCCATCGAGAAAATTGGTAATCCGGGCGTCACGGCGCTCCCATATCAATTCGTCGTACGGGTGTGTACCTTCACTCGTAAAATACCGTTCCACTCCGAGCGCTGTCTTATCGACAAAGTCCATTCAGTACCTCCTTTAACTGCCACACTCACCGTAACCACCGGCCAGCGACCCGATGATCATTACGGTAGCTTTTGGCAGCGTTTTTATATTTGTTGTTAACTCTTCACCCTCGTGTCGTTTGTACTTTCCAGTGTAACACAAACGGCACGCGGTCAAAGAGTTACTTATGTACTGGTCTTGAGTCGCTCCAATTCTTCTTCGAAACTGGCCGCGTCGGTAAAACTCCGGTAAACGCTGGCGAACCGAACGTAGGCTACTTCGTCCAGTTTCATCAACCGTTCCATCACCAATTCTCCGACACGCGTCGAAGCAATCTCGGTATCGCCGCATTCATGCACGCTCCGCTCGACGTCATCCACCAACTCTTCCAGTTGCTGTGGATCGACCGGGCGCTTCTGGATGGCTTTATTTAACCCGCTGAGCAATTTGCTCCGGTCGAACAGTTCCTGGCTGCCATCCTTTTTGGTGACCATCAAGTATGGCACCTCTACCCGTTCATACGTCGTAAACCGATGCCCGCACGAAAGACATTGTCGCCGTCGACGGATCGAACTGCTATCACCGATATCACGTGATTCGACCACTTTCGAATCCAGATGGGCGCATTTCAAGCATTTCATATGTGTGTTTTTCCACTATATATAGTGTTCATGCCTTTTAGTATAGCACTACCCATGGCGCTCTTGTCAATGCTTTGTTTGCAGGAGTGTGGGAGGAAAATATATGATTTTTTAATAAAAATCGGTTCGTTGTGGCGTCCGATTCGTGAGGAAACCGTATTACTCCTGCGGCGGTCGTCGCCATTTGAATTGCTTGAGCATGCGTTGTGTGCGTCGTCGCTGCCGGTTGTTCTGCTGTTTGTCCTTGTGTTTAAGCAACTGGGCTTTGACTTTCTCTTCCACGATATCGACCGCTGCATAGATACTGACCGTCGACTCTTTGGCCGTAATGGTTTCATGCGGCATATACAGCGTGACGTCGCAGGTATAGCGATTCTTGGATTTGCCTTCGTCATCGCTTAAAACGACTTCTCCGTGAGAGGCGCCGCGTTCGTGGCGGGGAACGTATTTATCCATAGCGCCGATTTTCTTTTCTACGTATTCTTTGATCTTGTCGTCGAGCTCAAAATGTACGCCGGAAATATTTAGTTCTACCACAGTGTATGTACTCCTTTGTTTTATTATACCGTGTACGTTATCACATTATTCAATGATCTCAGCACCCACGTATAGTTGCAATACTTCGGGAATATGGATACGGCCGTCTTCGGTTTGATAATTTTCCATAATAGCAATCAAGGTACGGGTGGAAGCCATAGCCGTACCGTTCAGCGTATGGGTAAAATGCGACTGATCGTTTTCATCAGTGTATTTGATGCCGCCGCGGCGAGCCTGAAAATCCGTTGTATTACTGCAGCTGGTTAATTCTCGGTACTGGCCCTGAGTCGGGATCCACGCTTCGCAGTCATATTTTTTGGCGGCCGCCGGCCCGAGATCACCACCGCAAATATTAACAACCCGGTAGGGAAGTTTCAGCTCCTGGAGAATTTCTTCTTCGATCGACAGTAGAAACTCGTGCTCCTCCCACGAGTCATCAGGATGGGTAAATGAATACATCTCTAACTTGTCGAATTGATGCACGCGCATGATGCCGCGGGTATCCTTGCCGTAACTACCGGCTTCCCGGCGGAAACAACTGGAAAACCCAGCATACCGTTTGGGTAACTCATCACCATTTACTGGCTCGAACATATGGAGACCGGCCAGCGGCACCTCGGATGTTCCGATCAAGTATAAATCGTCGTCATCGGGGTTAACATGATAAATCTCATTGGCATCGGCCGGGAAAAAACCGGTAGCTTGCATCATCTGTTCACGTACCAACTGAGGCGGTATAATCGGAGAAAATCCGTTTTGCACCAGCTTCCCCAGAATCCATTGCGTCAGCGCGAACTCAAGTAATACGGCGTCGTTTTTCAGATAGAAAAACCGGGCACCACTGGTTTGGGCGGCCGTCTCCATGTCGATTAGATCCAAGGACTCCCCTAACTGCACGTGGTCCTTCGGCGTAAAGTCGAAATCGGGAACGTCGCCCCAGTGTTTTATGGCCTGGTTTTCGCCGTCATCCGCACCTTCAGGAACTGACGGGTCCGGCGGATTCGGCACCTGGAGCATCAATCGTTCGTATTCGGCTTCCACTTCATCCAGTTCGGCTTCTTTGGAAGTAAGTTGTTCCTTAAGTTGTTTGACTTGATCTATCTGGTCCTGGGTAGGCTTGCCACCCCCTTCAGTCGAAGATAATTGATTGCGCTGACTTCTCATGTCATCGACTTCGTGTTGCAATTGCCGGCGTTTTTCGTCCAGTTCAAGTAATCGATCGACGTCAACGTCGATGCGTTTCTTCCTGACCCCGTCTCTTACGGTTTCCGCATTGTTGCGGATGAATTGGATATCTAGCATGTACGCAGTATAACGTATTACGTATTGTGTATCACGTATGATAGGGGTTTGGACTTGGAAGCCGAGGTTCAACGAGCTCAAGAGAACTATTGCATCCGAAACTCTGAATTCTCAACTGTTTCGGTTATTAGGATTTCGAATTTGGTATTTGCTCCGCCACCTCGGCCTCCTCTATGCTTCCAGCTGCAACCGGGCTGTCAGCCACTCGCGGTCGATGGTAGTAAGATACCAGCCGGCTTTGGGGCCGCTGGTCTGTCCGAGCAACACCAAGTAAATCGCCTGGAAAGCATCACGCGCGGAGAGATTATGAGCATCTTTGAGCTCGTGAATCCGTGCGTGCACGGTTTCGGGGTCCGACGCTGATTCTCCTTCCATAAAACGGGCCAGATTGGCCAAAAATACGACCTGTTCCGAACTAAGTTTGACTTCGGGTAACTCCTCCTGGAGTTCGAATTTCAGATACTCGGGCGCATAGTCATCCAGCCAATTCTCCACGTAATACAGCTCCGATTCGAGCGTCTCACGGTCAACATCGTAGCCGGTTCGTTCCAGCAATTCGGCGACTCGGGATACATCCCGCCGGGCCGCTTGATACACCGCGACCAGATGATTGAACGGCACCTGTGTGAGTCGATCACCGATATCGGCAAATTGGTAGACATCCCTGAATTCATGGTCACCCCCGTCTCGAACAGCTGCAGCAACCTGCTTGTACTCATCATACAGGGCCATTAACTTCTCACCCGTATCGAACTCCAACTTTTTATCCGGACGGCTGCGGACCACAAAATACCGCAATAAGCTCGGCGGCATGATTTCCAGGGCCGCTTCGGGCGTCATGTGGTTGCCTTTGGAAGCACTCATCTTTTTGGTGTCTCCGGCCAAATGGATATCGGCGTATCGGCCGACTTGAAGGATTGGCTCATAGTCGAAAACACGACGAGAAAACTCGACACCGGTATCGTACGACCCTCCGGCCGCACCATGCTCCTGGATGCTATATGGCTCCACTTGCACACCTAACACCTGCCAGCGAGCAGGCCAATCCAACCGCCAGTTCAACTTCACTTCTCCTTTGGTATAGTCGGCGCCTTCGATGGTTTGCTTCTGTCTATCCCATGTATCGGGGCGAGCATTGGTGAAGGTGTTATCGGTCTGCTTCACCTGTACCGGCGTCCAATCATCGGGTACCTCCCTGTCAAAAGAGGCGAAAATTTCTTTAACCGTATCCAGATGTTCCATCACTTTCTCGACCTGAGACGCCATTTTCCCGCTTTGGTACAAATCCTCGTAACTCCGTACGGTACGGTCCGGCATAATATGCATGGCTCGAGCACTGGCCGCAAACATTTCATAAAAATAATCGGCATAGCTGCCTTCCCCGTAGGGGTTGGGAATCAGACAAATTGGCCAGTTGATGTACTGTTCATATTCTTGAGGGAGAAAATCATACCGTTTGCGCATGGGGTCCATATTGTCAACGACATGGATGTGTTCAACTTCTCGTCCTGCTTGCCGCAACCCCCACGTAAGCGCATCAGCGGTCAGAATCTCCCGGAAGTGACCGATGTGATAATGAGCTGAAGGGCTAATACCGCTGGAAACAGTAATACCTCCTTCGGGTGCGTGAGCCAAAATTTTCTCGACCTCGACGTCTATCCAGAATCGAGCATCCTGTTGGTTATCAGAAAGTGATTGATGCATGATTTCCCCTATTATGCAGCGTGGGATTGCTGTTACACAATAGTGATTCCCGTTCGCCGCCGTACTACGCCCAGAAAGACCCGGTTCTTTACGTTAAGAAATCTTGGTGACTTCGCACGTACGTTCTCCGCCCGGCGTTTTGATCTCCACTTTTTCGCCGGTTTTGGCGCCAAGTAGCGCTTGTCCGATGGGGGATTCTTCGGAGATCTTGCCGGCCACCGGATCGGACTCGAGTGAACCGACTACGGTGTAGGTGTAGGTTTGGCCGTCATCCTTGAGCTCGACCGTGTTGCCAAGTTCTACCGCATCCTTGTTTTTAGGCGTGCTGATGACCGATGCATTGAGAATAATGTCCTCGATCTCATTGATCCGTCCTTCCACGTATTCCTGCTCTTCCAGAGCGGCCGTGTAGTCCGCGTTCTCGCTTAAATCGCCTTCCTGCTTGGCCGTTCTCAGCCGTTCAGCGACATCAACCCGCCGTTGCTTTAACTCATCAAGTTCCTGTCTGAGTTCTTCCAGTCCGGATTCGGTCAGCTGGTGTTGTTTTGCCATGTATATTCTCTCCTTTGCATGCTTTATCCGGGTTCGGGTAGCGCATTTTAGCAAAGCCCGTGATGGTTTACAACCTCGTACGTTTCCCGATGTATACCCCTGTTAATTCTTCGCGATCATGGGCTGGTACAAAACCACACCTCACTAAATCAAAGATGCGAACAAAACACAAGTCGTGGTGTTGTTTATCTATTCGAATCGTGATTTTGGAAATACCATGCATACGCATCTGCCAAGGCCGGAGCCGCATATTGGGACCCTCCTTGACCGCCCTCCAGCATCACGATTCCCTGCAGTTGCGGATCCTCGAATGGCGCGAAGGCGGAATACCAGGCGTGAGAGTCACGAACCCCCGGGTTAGTTTCGGCGGTTCCGCTTTTTCCCGCCACTGTGACGCCGACATCGGCAAAGGTGGACGGCGACGTAGTACCGTCACCCGATGTGACCATACGCATACCTTCACGGACAACCTCATAATCGTGATCGCTGATATCCGGCCGTGCGGTTATCTTAGGCTGTTTATTCTGCGCGACGAAAGGACGCATGAGCTCTCCATCGGTGGCGATCGCTGCGTGCGCCCTGGCCATCTGCAACGGGGAGACGAGCAAGTCCCCTTGACCGATAGCCAGGTTGTAGGTATCGCCGGTATACCAGGCTTGATCGGATTGCTGACGTTTCCACTCCGGTGTCGGAACCCGACCGGAAGTCTCATTCGAGAGATCAACGCCTGTTTTACTCCCCAAACCGAACATGTTCATATATGTAGTTAGGTTGTCTACGCCCATGCCGTCGAACGTATTGTTTCCTCCGGCCACAGTGTAGAAATAAATGTTGGAACTCATGGCAATGGCGCGGCGGGCATTCATGGGGCCAAGACCGCTGGGCTCCCATCCTTCGTAGGTAAACGTGACCGACGGATCATATTGGCTTCTGACGGTAATCGATCCCCGGTCGTGGATGATGGTGTCCTCAGTGACAGTATCGGTATCAAGCGCACCCAGCAGTACGATCGGCTTGATCACCGACCCTGACGGGTAGCCGGCCGCGATAACCCGATTCAACATCGGCTGGGCCGGGTCATTCTTCAACCGTTGAAACTGTTGCTCAGTGATGCCCGCGGCGAACAAATTATTGTTGTACGACGGAAAGCTAACCATGGCCAGGACCGCACCGGTTTCCGGATCCATGATAATTCCGGACGCTTTCGAGACATCGGCTTCCCGCATCCGTTGTTTGATGGCTCGGGCGAATCGTTTTTGTAATCCGTAATCAATGGTCAAGCGCACGTCTTCTCCGGGTCGGGTCGAACGCTCCCGAAGTGTTCGTATGGGGTGGCCGCGGGCATCGACTTCAGTTTCCACCACGCCGTTTTGACCTCGAAGCATTTGATCGTATTGAGCTTCCACGCCCGCTTTCCCGATGAACCCCGTCGAAAGCACGTCCGGGTGTTGTTCCAGATCCTGGTCGGACACTCGCCCGACATAGCCGAGGATATGAGCAAGACTCGTCCCGGTTTCGTATTCACGGGTCGGTATGCTATTCAAACTAAACCCGCGCAATTCGGGTAATATGTATTCCAGCCGGAGTGCGACCCGACGGGAGATCCGGTCGCTTAGTAGTACCGGCTGAGGATAATCCAGCCCTTTTTCCTGGACTTTTTTTGTAATGCTGTCCACGGACACGTCATCCAGCACGCTGGCGATCCGTTGATACATGGCGTTTCGTTCCTCTGCTGAATCCGGCAGCTGATACGGGGTAGCTGATAATTGGAAACTGGCCGTGTTGCTGGCTAATACCGTACCATCGCGATCCAGAATCTGCCCTCGTGGCGCATACGTAATTTGCTTGCGGATCCGGTTCCCTTCGGCGATTCCGCGAAGACGTTCGCCATTGACCACTTGCAGTTGCACTAGTTGCCCGCCAAGCGCCAAAAACACGAGCAGACTGACAGTTATTATCGAGATTATGGCTTTGCGGCTAATGACCTTTTCGCCATTTTCACCCGAACCGATTCCCTCCGGTGTCAACTCTTGTGACCACTCGGTCGCTTTGGCAAATACGTCCGGACTGTGCGGTCCATGCTGGATCGGCTGATGGCGTAATGGTTGTTTTTGGCGCTTCCTCATATATCCATTATACCCTGAAGCAGACGAAGCAGGAAAAACCCTATAATCCATGTGAATATGATCTGCCACACGCCGTATTGAACCAACAACAGTACTTCTCCGCTAAACAGGCCGGTCGTCATAAACAAAAGTACTCTCCACACCATATACACACCGACCAACGCCGCCAACACGATACCGATATTCAGGAACCGGGACATCTCAAATCCTTTTCCTGTAATACCGCGTGCGAGCGCGAACATGACCGCAGCCAATGCGATATAGGCACCGAATACGTGCATGGACATCAGATCCAAAAGTAATCCGAGCCATATCGTCACAATCCACCCGGGCTGTGCCGGGTATCGGGCGACCATAAGTACGGCAATAGCCAATAGTGACGGTACTACGATATCAAAGGCGCTTAGAAAGAAACCTTCAATGAAAACCAGGATCGTACCGACAACACCGACCGCATAGACACGCTTCATGGAGTCTTGACTACCGTTACTATCCGCAAGTCCCGATAAGAAACAGCGGGTGTAATTTGCGCCGTACTCAACACTTCACCGGGAGTGCTGGCGAACGAGCGAACCGTACCGACCAAAATACCACGAGGATAGACGCCATCCAGTCCGCTGGTGCTAACAAAGTCACCCGCGCTGATATCGGGTTCCTGTGGAAGCTGTTGCAAAGTAAGTCCGCCGCCGATTTGTCCTTTCAACACTCCTTCCGGACCGGATTCAACCCGGGCTAACGCCCGGAACGCGGTATCAGTGACCAGCTCTACTTCAGCGGTCGTGGCCGAGACATCCATCACCCGCCCTACCAAGGCAGAGCGGGCAACGACCGGCATATTAACTTCGATATCATGGTCGCTGCCGGCATTAATCCGTATGACATCCCTGGTTTGATCCGGATTGTAATTGACAACTTCGGTCGTAATCGTTTCCTGGGGTTCACCACGCACGAAGGAGATTTCACGCTTGAGTTGACTGTTTTCGGTTCGAAGTTCCTCCAGTTCCAACGATCGGCTTTGCAACCGGTTTAACTCGTGTTGGGTTGCCCGGTCGCTCGTATCAGGATAACTGCCATGGTAAATCTGTTCTTCGATCGATTGGGCTAGGCCGTTGACGGGGACCCCGAGCGGTGCCAGAAGTCGTTGCGCGGTGCCACGGACGGGAACGCTGAATACATGAACCGCTACGAGCAATGTCGCGACGACCCCTACTGACATCCACACCGTTCTCCGCATTTATATGCCCTCCATAGAAACCAATACTGATTTATAGGCCGATAAGTCTTCCAGTATTAAACCAGTGCCTTGCACCACGCTGTATAGAGGATCCTCAGCGACCGTGACGTTCATTTTGGTTTCTTGGGCAACTAATGAATCCAGATTACGAAGGATAGACCCGCCACCGGTCAGTACAATGCCTTGCTCCATAATATCGCCAACCAGTTCGGGCGGCGTTTCTTCCAGTGTTAATTTGATCGCTTCCACTAACGTCCGCACCGTTTTGTGTAATGCCATACGGATCTGATCGGATGACACGGAAACCTCTTTTGGCATACCGGTCATTATATCCCGCCCTCGAACCGGCATTGTTTTGGGTTTGGACATCGGCATGGCCGTGCCAACCGTATTTTTGATCTTCTCCGCAGTCGCCTCTCCGATACTTAAGGTAAATTCATCGCGCATATACTGCATGACACTTTCGATCAACTCATCTCCGGCCGTCCGCAAACTGCGCGAGACAACGATCCCGCCCAGACTGATGACTGCTACTTCGGTGGTACCGCCACCGATATCGACTAACATACTCCCCGTAGAACTAGTTACTGGCAACCGGCAGCCAATCGCCGCCGCCATCGGCTCTTCCACCAAATAGGTTTCCCGGGCTCCGGCCGAAGCACAGGCATTTTCCACAGCCCGTTTCTCTACTTCGGTCACATCCGAAGGAATACCGATCACCACCCGCGGTCGCTGCCACGCGACTGTATGTTCACGATGTATCCGACCGATGAAATACTGCAGCATCTGCTCGGTAACTTCAAAATCACTAACCACGCCGTCTACCAGCGGGCGGGCGGCCAATATTTCGTCCGGGGTTTTGCCGATCATCTCCTTGGCCCTGGAGCCAATCGCAATAATGTCCCGGGTTTTTTGATTAATCGCCACTACGCTCGGCTCGTCAACCACCACACCCTTACCGCGGACATAGACCAGTGTATTAGCCGTACCCAAGTCGATACCGATATCGTGCGCCCATAGGCGCCGTAGTTTTCGCATACATTTAGTGTAACAGGCAATTCCCGGGTATTGTGATATTCGTGGCACAATCTTTCGAAAATCCGATCTTGCAGGAAACCCGCCGTCTTACTACGAGCGGCGAATCAGTGAATTTTGGTCTATTCGAGTGATTAATTTTACAGCGCGCCCCTGCGCGCTGTGGAAAGTGGATACAGGGGTTGTTCGAGACAAAATACTACGGGTTTTCAACTCTTCAGTCGAGGCGACATCTATTTGATCACCGTTTCGTATTTTGAACCACAACCCTGGAATATATCCTCCACAGGCGCGCAGGGGTTTAAAAAAGCAGAGGGTTAGCGTTTACCGGTACCCTTGCAGGCCTTGCAGTCTCCCGAGCCCTTACAGCTCTGGCACTGCCAACTGGCAAGACCGCCTGCTCCCATACGTTTCCCCTGTCCGCGACAGGTCGTACATTTGCCGTTGCCTCCACAACGGAGACAACGCGTACTAAAGAATGCGAGACACGTGACGTAATAAATCACGAGACATCTCACATCACTTCACCGCCTTTCAGTCATCGGTACAGGGTGTCTATGTACATATCCATTGGCAATTCCGCCTCACGGATATAAACCTATTATGTCACTTCATCTGGATTTTAACCAAATTACCTTCTCTAGACCCGGCACCCCCACTACCGATTGATGATAGGTGTGCTTACTGGAGCCAAAACGTATTCTTCCGAGTTGATCGAGAAAGGACGTCGGATAGATGAAACTTGTAGATCCTGGGGTATTGGATTTGCCTGTATGACGTTCCGGATATATTCGTAGTACAATACCGGCTGAAGCGTAATACAACGAAAACACAGACGACCTAGTTGCCGAATGATATGATTGAACAGATTTTTACCCTTGATCCTCACTTGTACCCACTTGAACATGACCCAGTAGATACTGGCTGCTATCGCCATGGGCGTGTTTAATTACCGGGCCTGGATCGTGTGGCATCAATCATGAAGCAGATTATCACGGTTTTACTGGTGGTTCGGGGCTTCAATCGCGGGTGCCCTGGCGTGTTATAGCCTAGCAGGCCTCTTTGTGTTTACTACCAAAGTAGCTCTTATGATTATGGTTATTGGCGACATTGCATTCTACGGCGAGCTGGTCGTGCATACCCGGATCCTGGGAGAGTTGCTTCCTGATAAAACCACTGTCATCCGGCTTCTGACCGGAGTAATAATCGTGGCCGCCATTACCAGCCTAGTTACGTCTTGGCTGCACGGGAGTATGGTTATGGACGATGCCTTCCTATACTACGACGTACCCACCTTGGTACTCATAATCCGGAGTATGGGCGAAGCCTGTATATTCATACCGACGGCGTGGGCATTCTTCCGGCGCGCTCGTAACATCCATATCGCCTTTGACGCCTTAAATGCTTACGTCAGCGCCGTTTATCTCGGCGTAGCTCTGAGTGCTCTACACAGAGATTTGATACTCCACGGAGTGGAAACGCCGTGGCACGTAGCGTCGAATGTTGTCTTGTTCGGGGTGTTACTCGTCGCGATTCTGGTCGTCAGTCCACCCGGCAGACATCGCGCCCAGCAGACAGCTACAACGAACTTATAAAATCATCGACTTGCTCGTTGACCGCGCGCACCATACCATCCTCGCCGAGCGCGATGGAGGGCACCCGGACATAAAACGTCGAGCCTTTCTCCAGCTCGCTATCAAACCAAATTTCACCTTTGATCCGCTCGGCTAATGTGTGCGCCACGTACAGACCGAGACCGGTACCGCCAGTCTCACGGGTATGATACTCCTCGGACCGATAAAATTTTTCAAAAATACGCTTCTTGTCAGTAGCTGAAACCCCTTTTCCGGTATCACGGACATAAAAGACGGGCGCACCGGTTGTTTCATCAGGAGATACGCCGATGGTAACCGATCCCTCTTCGGTGTATTTGATGGCATTCCCGAGGAAATTGTGCATAATTTCCTGGATGTGTGATTGGCTGCTTGTAACAGAACCCAGATCCTGGGAGATTTCCGTCTGAAGCTCCAGACCTTTCTCATGCGCTTGCTCAGTATAATCACGTTGCAACTGATAGATGATTTCAGCGGGTTCTACGTCGGCCAGATCTTCTTTACTGATAGCGCTTTCTTCCTCGGTCAACATGGACAGATCCCGCACTAAGGCGCCCAGGAACTTGACGTTCTCATGAGCCTTATCGAGGAGATCTTTGGTTTGTTTCTTGTCAGGTACGAGATCCGGCATAAGTGCCGTGGACAAACTGGCTTCAGCGGTCGCAATGGGAGTCTTGAGTTCGTGGGATGTCACGGACACGAATTCATCACGGGCTTCATCGAGCGATTTTTCTTTGGTTATATCGCGGATTATAATGATATACCCCTCCGGGATCGAGTGCTGCCCACCCGTCGTGGTTATAGGGGAAATCGTAATATCCAGGTCGACATTACTCCCGTCATCGGCCGTAAAGCCGAAATCATGGTAGTGTTTGATGCCACCTCCCTTTTTCAGGAATTGGCTCAACTGGACAGACTCATCCTGGCTGTTTTTCAAATCCAGACAATCATCAATAAACTGATCCCGTAAACTGGCGTTGGTATCGAGCAATTCGAGGGCGGCACCGTTGTGCATAAGAATGGTGCCATCGTCCCGGACCGCGATGACGCTGAAGCTAATACTGTTAATCAAACTTAAGAGCCGTTGTTTTTCAACTTCCTTTTCCTGGTTGGCCCGTACGGCAGCCGTCCGTTCCTGGCGATCCCCGAGCGTTATCCGTTCGGCCAGAATACCATTGGTCGCGATAGCGAATAACAAAACCAGGCTGCTGCGGAACTGTTCGACCGTCGCACCTTCATACAGCTGGAGCAGCGCGAGTAAGACGATCGCGTGAAATACACCGAGCACTGCCAGGCCGCGGTAGCCGAACCAGAACGTAGCCGTTATGACCATGAAGGTAAATAATATGTAGTACGGGCTGGCCAGGCCTCCAGTCAACAGCACCAATACCAGGACGAACCCGTTGTCCATGATATTCATGCTCAGCAACGAGCCGAACCGTGGTTGCAACATGACGCGCGGCCAGTACCAGAGTATGTTGTAGATGATCGCTGCACCGATCAATGCCATAATCGGCACTGTCAGAAATTCTCCCAGCGGCATACTCACGATGATTAATACGATGGTCGCCCACCGGATATTCCGCGTGATCCTGGCATAGTACAGCCGTTTGTCGAACAAAAGTTGCTGCGATGATTCGGTTTGTGTTTGCTCCGCCATTACCCAACAGGGTACTACACTGTATCGATTTTAACCACTCAGCTTCGACCTGCTCCGCCGGTAATGAGCCTGCATATACGGGTGCTCAGGCCAGTCTTGCTACAATCTTCTCCCTCTCAAGCATTTCGGACTCGCCGGTATTTCGCGGGGTGGCTTCTATTTTTCCTTGCTCCACGGTCTTTTGGCTGCACACCAGACGTAAGGGTACGCCCATTAAGTCCGCATCAGCTAGTTTCGTACCGGGCGATTCGTCGCGGTCATCATATAAAACCGTGGTGTTGCTCTCCCGTAGATATTGATACAAATTATCCGCTTGCTCCTCACCGCCTTGCAACGAAACAAGGTGGGCGGCCGCCGGCGAAACTGATTGAGGCCACACGAGCCCCTTATCGTCACTGAATTTTTCTACTAACACGCCCATAACACGCCCCGGACCGATACCGTAGCTTCCCATGATGACGGGTTTTTCCTGACCGTCCCGATCCGTAAACGTTAGATCCAGACTATCGGAGAACTTGGTTCCGAGCGGAAATATGTTGGCAACTTCCGCTGCCGTGGCCTCAACCATCTCCTCGCGTTTTAATCCCAAATCCGTAAGCACGTCATCGGTTAAAACTTCCTCATTGACGGCAACCCCGCTCTTATCGTGTACATAAATCGTATCCTCACCAGCTTCGGTTAATGTCTGATATTCGTGTGAAAACTGGGAAAAACTCCCGCCGTCTGCGTACGTATAATAAGTGTCACTCCCGATACCGATACGCTCGAACACCCTGGCATACGCGTGTTTGGCCTGTTCGTAAAAAGCATCATGCTGCTCCTGGGAGGCAGAAAAGGAATACAGGTCTTTCATGAGAAATTCGCGTCCCCGCATAATACCGGACTTTGCCCGTAATTCGTTCCGGAATTTGGTCTGGAACTGGTACGGATAGGCAGGAAGGTCACGGTAGGAATGAATATACTCGCGCATAAGTGCTGTCAGCGGTTCCTCGTGCGTGGTCGCCAATCCGATCTCTCCACCGGCATGAAGTTGGGATTTGAACCAGACTTCCAGTACATCATCGGGCCACCGACCGGTCGCTTCCCACGTATCAGGGCGCTGCAGTGCTGTCATGTGCATTTCTTCACCGCCCAGTGCATCCATCTCTTCACGGATAATGGACACAATGTTGTTTAACACCTGCAATCCGAGCGGCAGAAACGCGTAGGCGCCCGCCATCTCTTTGTGTATATACCCGGCTTGGGCGAGCAGCCGTGCGTTTTTGGCTACTTCATGGGCAGGCGGTTCTTTGTGTGTTCGTACGAACGTCTGGCTGAATTTCATATATCCATCATATCACCGCAATGAACGCGATCAAGTTTTTAGCCGCATGTAGCATAATAGCCGGCCATATACTTCCCGTTTTCATATACACGGCGCACAAAAAGAATGAAAAGATTCCGATCACCACCATGGTTGCCACGGGTGGATGCAGCAACCCGAATCCGATACTTATCAGCACCGCGGCCGGCCACATGCCGATCAACTTCCCGATACCGGGCAACAATAACCCCCTGAATATCGTTTCCTCAGCGATCGGCGCGATCACGACCAAGGCCAGGAAAGCCAGGATCGCTTCTTTCATGCCCCGGGCATTGAGGAACGGGATACTTTGTTCCGCGTTCAGATTTACTCCTGGCGCTATATACTCCAAGAGCACCGTCGCCAGAAACGTTGCTACGATGAATCCGACGAGCGAAACGATCAACACTCCTGCCGCGCGAGCAACCGAAAACGACCGGAATCCGAGTTCCCGCAACCCGCCACCTCTATGGGCAACGAACCAATATATCAAACCTATCGCTATCAAACGGGTGCTTCCATAATAAGTAAAGAGAAGTGTAAGATTTTGTTCTAATGCGGCCTGCGAGGCTACAATTGAGTCACCACCACCCGTCTTGACAATACTAAAAATCAGAAACGAAACCAGGACATC
This sequence comes from uncultured Candidatus Saccharibacteria bacterium, assembly GCA_964489295.1. Taxonomy (GTDB): domain Bacteria; phylum Patescibacteriota; class Saccharimonadia; order QS-5-54-17; family QS-5-54-17; genus QS-5-54-17. Next base: position 26,624 of record CAZAXT010000008.1, read on the forward strand.
CACGGCTATAAAACCCGCCACGGTAAATACTATCGCCGCTGCCGGCCCCCATGGCACGGACTGCATTTGCGCATACTTAGAGGATTTTCTAGAAAAAGCGCTGGATATCCGCATAGGTAACCAATGCTATGAGCGCGAGTAACGCCAAGAATCCGATACCGTGAATGCTGTTTTCTACTTTTTCGGTCAACTGTTTTTTCAGTACACGGGCGCCGCTGATAACCGCCAAACGCCCGCCATCAAGGGCAGGAATGGGTAACGCATTGAATACCGCTAAAGCAGTTGAGATAAGCGCAATGAAAAACAGCAGGTACGGAAAACCAAGATTGCTCGCTTGCTCAAGAAATACCACGATACCCACCGGTCCGGCTACATTTTCTGCAGCCGCTGAACCAGCTCCTGTGATCAATCCGCTGATGACGTTCCACAATCCGGCTAACATGCCCGTCACCATTTGTCCGGTCACACCGATTGCAATCAGTGGCGCGGCCCACGTATATCGACTAGTTTCCGCACTCCGTGAAACGATTCCTAAGTCGCCACCATCTTCATTTTTGCGAAGATGCACCGTTGCAGTCTCCGACACATCTCCCTCGCTAAACGTAACTGTGATCTCCTCCCCCGCGAGTTGCTGTGTTAACGAGCTGAGTTGCTGAGCCGACGTTATTTCGCGTCCATTAATACTGGTTACGATATCGTTCTCTTCTATGCCGGCTTCAGCTGCGGGTGAATTTTCAGCAACTTGTACTGCTATTACATCTTGTTCCAGAATGGTTTGATCGGCGGGAACCTGGTATTGATTAATCAGCATGGTCGGCAATTGCGTGAATGCCAGAATCAATATAATTACCATGGTCGCCAGGACATTCATGCCAACCCCGGCCAACAGAATCTTAGTTTTCACCCACAAGCTTTTGGAGCCAAAAGTCCCGGTACGTTTATCACCATCGGTTTCACCTTTTTGTTTCACGAATCCGCCTAATGGCAATAGGTTAATACTATACAACGTCTCACCGACTTGCTTACTGTAGATCCGCGGCGGAAAGCCGATGCCGAATTCTTCAACCACCACGCCGTTGCGGCGCGCTACGATGAAGTGTCCGAACTCATGGAGTACGACCAAAAGCGCGAATAATAAAACACCGATTGCTATCATCATACCTTGTCCAGTATCGGGCATGATGCGTTATTCATCAAGTACATGCACTTTGGACGATACAGCTATACCGTTAACGCGGGTCTCGGTATTGCATGTCTGAGCTGGTTGTACCTGTTAGGCGCCGAATCGCCGTTGACGGCTCTGATAAAACGTGATCGCTTCTTCCAGTGCGTCGCCGTCGTAATCCGGCCACATAACATCGGGCTGAAAACAGATCTCGGCGTACACAGATTCCCACGGCAAGAAACCGCTCAATCGGTATTCGGTCGTCCGGATCAACAAGTCCACATCCCGCATGCCACTGGTGGCCAGCGCATCAGAGACGGTTTCTTCGGTAATGTCCTCGGGTTTGATACCACGTTCGACGATCCGGGAAACCGCTTGCGTGATATCCCGACGGCCGCCGTAATTAAGCAGCAAATTTAAAACTCCGCGAGTGTTGTCCTTAGTCCGCTCTTCGGCCGCATCAATACTTTGGCTCAAATCTTCGGGAATATCTTCCCGGGAGCCGACCACCCGGACCCGGATGTTTTTTTCGTGCAAGTCGTCGATCTGACTATTGAACACCCACCGGAAGATATCCATCAAGCCATCTACCTCTTCCTTGGCCCGCTTCCAGTTTTCGCTGGAAAAAGCGAATACGCTCAATTCTTTAACGCCACGATCAAGTGCTCGCTCGGCCGTACGTTTGAGGGCATCGACTCCGGCGCGATGGCCGTCTATCGTCGACAATCCGCGCTCCTTGGCCCATCGTCGATTGCCGTCCAGAATGATGGCGATATGTGCTGGTACATCCATGGTTATACCGTCTGCACTTCCTGTTTCTTATCCTCGGCTGCTTGGTCGACCGTGCCCCCGAACTCCTGAACCAGATCATCTAGCTGCTTTTTGGCTTGGTCGAATTCATCCTGACTGATCTGCTTCTCCTTCAGTTGGTTCTGATATTTTTTGAGTGCATCGTGCCGTATGTTCCGCAGCGCAACATGGGCGTCTTCAGCGATACTGCTGACCTGCTTAACTAACTGTTCACGGCGGTCGGCCGTAGGGGTCGGCACGTTGATGTGAATGGTTTTGCCGTCGCTGACGGGCGTCAAGTCCACATCCGGGTTATCCCGCAAGGCTTTCTCGATCGGGGCAACCGAATTCGGATCCCATGGTGCAATCGTAATGGTAGTTGCCTCCGGTGTCGTGATGTTGGCCAGGGCTTTGATGGGCATCTGTTGATCGTAATAGGTGACGGTGACGTTTTCCACCATGGCCGTGTTCGCCCGACCGGTCCGGACGGTCTTGAGCTGTTCATGCAAATGGTCAACGGTGGATTGCATTTTGTCTTTAACTTCGGACTGCATATGTTTAGGCTCCCAACTCCATTCGTGAGAAATCGGTTATCCGGATATTTTCCCCGGTCTGGGCGACTTGCTCCGCCAAGTAGGTTTCGATGGTTTTATCCGGATCCTTAATGAATGGCTGCTTATACAAACACACTTGTTCGTAGAATTTATCCAATTTGCCCGAAACGATTTTTTCTTTTACGTCTTCGGGTTTATCCTGGATTTCTTCCGTGTAAACCGACTTTTCCTGCTCGAGAACCGATTCGGGTACATCATCGGGGGCGATGTATTGCGGGTCGGCAGCGGCTACGTGCATGGCGATGTCGTGCACGAACCGGGTAAATTCGTCGGTCCGGGCTACGAAATCGGTTTCGCACTCAATTTTGACCATCGCGCCAACCTTGCCCATGTGCACGTAAGCATCGACTACACCTGATTCGGTAGCCCGCTCAGCCCGTTTCTGGGCTTTGTCGTGGCCTTGTTTCCGTAGGATTTCCATGGCTTTGTCATGGTCACCGTCTGCTTCCTGGAGCGCCTTTTTGGCATTCATCATACCCACACCTGTTGCCTGGCGCAGTTGTTGTATGTCCTGGGTTGAAATCGACATCAGGAGGCCTCCTCTTGCGGTTGCTCATTTGCGTTACTCGAAGTCGCCTTAGAAGTCGTCTTGGTGGTACGTTTCCGCGAGGTAGAACCGGACGCCGAGGTGTTGTCTTTGTCATGAGACGAAGTATCCGCTTGTTGTGATGTTTGCCCGGCCTCAGATGATTCGGTCTCTGTGGCGGAATCGCTATTTTCAGCCTGTGTGGCTTTTTTCTTAGTCCCGGATTGCCCGCTCTTGGCCTTCGACGCGTCACTGGATTTGGATGACTTGGTTTTGGAAGCCGCGGATGCGTGTTCCTTAGCGCCGGCAGCGGCCGCTTCGGCGATCGTGCCAGCGATCAACGAAACGGTTTTGACGGCATCATCATTGGCAGGGATAGCATAATCAATGGGTCCGGGATCGGAGTTACTATCCACGAGCGCGATAACCGGAATGCCTAACCGGTTGGCTTCACGGACAGCCGTCTTTTCGTTGTTGACATCGGAAACGAACAATGCCCCGGGCAACTCTTCCATGTCGGCCAAACCGGTAAATGAAATGGCCATTTTATCGCGTTCTTCCTGGAATTTGGTAATTTCCCGCTTATTGTAAGTCTCGTTCAGCTCACCGCTTTCCAGCTGCTGGGTGAGTTTCCTGAAATACCGGATGCGACGGAGAATGGTATCGAAATTCGTTAATATGCCGCCGAACCATCTATCGATTACGTATGGCATACCAGCGTCACCAGCAACCTGTTGGATAGTAGGTGCGATATGTTTTTTGGTACCCGTGAACAGAATCTGTTTACCGGCGGCAGTGGTACTCTTGGCGAATTCGGCCGCTTCCCGCATGCGCTCGGCGGTTTGCACCAGATCGATGATGTATATACCGCCGCGTTCAGTATAAATATACGGCCGCATCTTCGGATTCCACCGGCTCGTTCGGTGACCGAAATGGGCGCCGGCTTCCAAGAGTGATTTCACGTCTTCCTGTTGGCTCATGTTTGCATCCTTTCTTCGACACACAAGCAGGTATCCGCACCGGGCGGAAGAATGCACGCGCTTGTGTTGATTGGTTTATGTACTGCGCAACGGTAATCCTTATGGCACACGATTGCACACGCATAGACTAGCGCTCTGCGGACACGAATGCAAGCATATGCATGCCGGGTTTTTACGAACAATTACTTGACCGTTACCCCTATCGGCGTTATAGTATAGCCGTTATGAAACAAGATATCCATCCTGACTATGTAGAAGCTACCGTTGAATGTAATGGCTGCGGTAACACCTTTCAAACCCGTGCTACGACAAGCCATATCGAAGTCGAAATTTGCGCCGAATGCCATCCGTTTTATACCGGAAAACAGAAGTTGGTCGACGTGGCCGGCCGGGTTGACCGGTTTCGCGCCCACCAGGAAGCAGCCGCCCAAAAGACTGATCGCAGAAAAAAGCAGGAACGACAGCCAGCGGAGCAGAAACCCGCTTCTGAAAGCAAACAATCTGATTCCGAAAATAACCAAAACAACAAACGGCAGCTTTCAGACCTAAAAGACACCCAAAACGACACGTAACTCCCTGCGATGCGGGTTATAACGGTCAATTCTGTCAGGATAAACGGGACGCGGCATGAACGATAAACGAGCCCAACTGGAAGCGGAATACCAGGAGTTAAATCAGAGACTACAGGATCCGTCGATTTATACTACCTCCGAAGGAAAAGAAGTTGCCAAACGGCACGCGGAATTACAAGAGATTTTAAACTTGTTCCAGCATGTTGACGGATTAAGACAACGGGTGGAAGAAACCGACGAGCTTATCAACGCAAGCGATGAAGAAATGGCCGAAATGGCACGCGGCGAACAAGAAGACTTACGCGCCCAGTTGCAGGAAGCGGAACAAAAACTGGAACGCGCTCTGATACCGCAAGACCCACGCGACGACAAAGCGGCCGTAATCGAGATACGCGCCGGCGCCGGAGGCGAAGAAGCATCCCTGTTTGCCGGAGAGTTGTACAGAATGTATGCCCGGTATTGCGAAACGCAGAACTGGCCCATCGAACTTATACACCAGAGTGGCTCGGACATCGGTGGATTTAAAGAAATCAGTTTTACGATCAACGCTTCCGGCGCGTACGGTCGTCTCAAATTCGAATCCGGTGTTCACCGGGTGCAACGAGTACCCGACACTGAATCCGGCGGTCGAATCCACACCTCGACCGCGTCGGTAGCCGTACTTCCCGAAGCCGAGGAACATGATATAGAGATCAACGATTCGGATTTGCGAATCGACACCTACCGCGCCAGCGGTCCGGGCGGACAATCGGTCAACACAACCGACTCTGCCGTTCGCATCACCCACATTCCGACCGACACGACCGTAGCCTGCCAGGACGAGAAAAGCCAGCACAAAAACAGAGCCAAAGCATTAAGCGTACTCCGCTCCCGCCTTTTGGCCGCCCAGATCGAAGAGGAGCAACGGCAACGAGCCGCCGAGCGCCAGAACCAAATCGGCACCGGGGATCGTTCGGAAAAGATCCGGACTTACAATTTCCC
>CAZAXT010000009.1:0-27832 GCA_964489295.1 uncultured Candidatus Saccharibacteria bacterium
TAAAGCTATGATAATCTATTTTTATTGTATGCTACTCCAACTCCTGGTACGTGCTATCCAGACTGTTCACCAAGTCGCGCTGGAGGAGAACGATCTCGTTGAGTTCATCCACTTTGTTGTTGTGGCGGGCGATGAGTGATTGGTATTGGTCGACCATGGAATTGTATTCATCGACAGCGGCGTTCTGCTCCGGCACCAGATCGTTATACGCTTCCGTGTTTCCTTGTGATTCCAGCCGCTCCAGTCGGGTGTTCAAATTCTCAACTTCGCTCCGTTGGGTGTCTATGCGCGCTTCCAGCGTATCAATTCTGCTCTGCAGGCTATCGACTTCATTCTGCAGAGTAGTAATCTGCTGCCGCATGTTCTCGAACGTGCCTTCGTACTGCTTGTACAGATCCACGACCGCCTGCCGGTCACTGAAGTATCGGGAGTAGTATTCTTCCAGTTCCGGTGAGAGATCCGACACCTGCGTAGGCAATATGGAGTGCAATTCGTTGTGCCGGACAGCCCGGCTGCCGTTTTCTTCATAACTATTGATGAGTTCCCTGAGCCGTTCGTTTTCGACGGTATCGAATTCTTCCTCGAGCAGCCCGGCAACCCGGGATCGTGTATCTCCGTCCAGCCGGTCATACGCCGCATGCAGCATCTCGTGGGCGGCCGTCACCTCCATCACCCCATCGAGTTTTTCCCGTTCCACTCGCATGAGATATATACGCTGGTTGGTATAGCATCCCAATACGGAAGCTTCTTCCCGGGTCGGGCAATTCTGATTGAAAGTTTGCTTATCGTTGATCACCGGGTCGGATACGTAGAAATAATCCCGGCCTTCATCGCTCATGGACGCGTCGTCTGCCAACTCCGCTATGGCCCGTGGCGGTTGGTACGACCGCAAAAACCACCAGTCGGATATTTCCTGGTAATACGCACCGAAAGCGAGCACTCCGACCGCTGCGGCCACGACCGTTATTGTCGCGAAAACACGTCCTATCATGCCTACATGATATCAAAAACACTGACGTAACGGTTTAAGTGCCGGCCTATACTCGCCTTTTTATGGATTCCTGGTCGGGATCAGGAATGACGCAAACACGAGTATTATCAGACGGAACCGGCTTTTTCCTCGGAATGAAATTGGTTTTGAAATCCCGTGATTATTTCTTGGATCCGGCTTTCTGTTCGACCGCGGTCGAAAAGTGGAGTTCTCCGCCCCGTCCGGTCACGCGGACTACGTCCCCACTGCCGAATTCGTTCTGCAGGATTTTGGTCGCTAAGGGGTCCTCGATCATGTCCTCGATCGCCCGGCGCAATGGCCGCACGCCCATGCTTGATTCGTATCCGGCTTCCACCAGGATTTTGCGCGCACTGGCGTTGACGATGATGGAGATACCGCTCTCGGCTAATCGTTGTTTTAGCTCATCGAGCCGCAGTTGCAGGATCCGGTCGACTTCATCCCGGGTTAAGGCCTTGAAGACGATAGTCTTGTCGATTCGGTTCAGTAACTCGGGCCGCATATGGTTTTGCAGATCGTCGCGCACTTTGGCGGCGATTTCCTCGTGGTACTGCTCAACGTTGTGGTTGTCGGATTTGGGCCGGAAGCCCATAACCGCTTCTTTTTGCAGTAGTTCGGCACCGATATTGGACGTCATGATAACTACCGTGTTGGTGAAGTCGACTTTGCGGCCATTGGCGTCGGTTACATATCCGTCTTCGAGCAGCTGCAACAGCATATTGAATACCTCCGGATGAGCCTTCTCGATCTCATCGAAAAGGATCAGCGAATACGGTTGCTGCCGCACTTGCTCGGTCAGTTGGCCGCCCTCTTCATAGCCGACATAGCCGGCCGGGGCGCCCAGCAACCGGGAAACATTATGGCGTTCCATGAACTCGCTCATATCGATTTTGATCAATGCGTCTTCCGAGTGGAATAATTCTCGGGCCAAGACACGTGCCAGCTCGGTTTTGCCGACTCCGCTGGGTCCGAGGAACAGGAACGAACCGATCGGCCGTTTGGCGTCCGACACACCGGAGCGGTTGCGCCGGATCGAACGGGCTACGGCTTGGGTGGCTTCCGTCTGCCCGATGACCGACTTTTGCAACGTCCCTTCAAGGTTGACCAGCTGCTTGGCTTCGGATTTCAGCAACGTAGTCACCGGCACGCCCGTGATGGTCGCGATCACCCGGGAAAGATCTTCGGTGTTAACCTGTAATTTCTCGCCCTGTTTGGCTTCGGCCGATTCCTGGCGTTTCAGTTTATTCTCCAAGATGCTGATTTCCGTTTTCAACCGGGCAGCCCGTTCATAATCCTCGCTTGCCGCGGCATCGTCCACGTCCTGGTGGAGTTCCCGGATCTGCCTTCGGATTTCCCGCGACTCGCTGCCGGTCTGGGTTCCGCGGGACACGCGGACTTGGGCCGCGGCTTCATCCAGCAGATCGATCGCTTTATCGGGCAAGTAGCGATCGGGCAGATACCGGGTAGACAATTTGACCGCTTCGGTGATCACGTCATCGGACAGAGATACCCGGTGGTACTGTTCATAATGATCACGCAGTCCATGCATGATTTCCAGGGTTTCCTCGTGCGTGGCCTCGGGCACCGATATGGTCTGGAATCGACGCTCCAGTGCGGCATCCTTTTCGATGTGTTTTCGGTATTCCTCCGTGGTGGTAGCACCGATAACCTGGATGAGTCCGCGGGCCAGAGATGGCTTCAAAATATTGCCGGCATCTATGGCGCCCTCGGCGGCACCGGCCCCCACGACCAAATGCAGTTCGTCGATGAACATGATAACGTTATCCACGTTCTGTAATTCTTCCAGGATGCTCTTGAGCCGTTCCTCGAACTCGCCCCGGTACTTGGTTCCGGCTATGACGCTGGAAAGATCGAGCGCGATCACCCGTTTATCCAGCAGGTCCTGGGGTACGTTCTCGGTTACGATCCGTTGGGCCAGCCCTTCCACGATAGCGGTTTTACCAACACCCGGATCACCGGTCAAAACCGGATTGTTCTTGGTACGGCGGTTCAGGATCGTGATCATCCGTTGGATCTGGTCGTCCCGGCCCACGACCGGATCAAGATTGCCGTACTGGGCTTGCTCGGTCAGGTCAACGCCGAAATATTCGACCGTGGGTATCTTGCTTTTTTGCGGCGAGGTTCGCTGAGTCTCGGTCGTGTGTTCTTCATAATGATACTGCTGGTTGCGCAGATAATCCTGCAACTCGGATTTGACTTCCACGACGTCGATTTCCATATCCTGCAGCAGCAACGTAGCCCGGGTGTTCTTCTGGCTCAATGTCGCGAACAGGATGTGCTCGGTTCCGCAGATTTTCTGACCGAAATCACGGGCGATTTTCCACGAGAGCGTCAGCGTCAGCTTGGCGGTTTCGTTCAGTCCACGGGAGGTGATGGTTTGGCTGGACATGGAATGCAACGACGTGGACGTCAGATTCAGCGCGGTGCTGGCTTTGTCGAACGTCACGCCGGCATTGTTCAGCACTTTCGCCCCGATCGAGCCGTCCTGACGCAACACCCCTAAAAGAATGTGCTCAGTGCCGATGTAAGACGACCCCTGAGCACGTGCCAATTCATTGGCTTGCTGCAGACTCTGCTGCGCGTTTTCGGTTAAATGATCTTCAAAAAAATTATCCTGCACCGTGATTATTCCCCTTACTATTATAGCAGGTTCAGCCACTGCCGACACATATATCCAGTATAATTGAGTAGCACTCTCATGTCTAGAGTGCTAATACAGCGTCCCCGTTATTTTTCCGTCGATTCTTCCGCGTGCTCTTCTGGGGATTTTTCAGCGGTATCGGCTTCTTCGTCAGAGACGTCAGCCTTTTCGGCGTCTTCCGCCGTGTTCTCATCTGCGTCCGTAGCCCCGTCTTCACCCCCAGTCTCTTCCAGGGTTTGTAGGAGCGATTCTTCGATCTGGGATTTGGGTACGTAGCCGTTATTGTTGTTCGAGGTATTTTGGTCCTGTTGGGTTTGGTCAGTCTCGGCGGCAGCAGCGGCTGCTTCGTCGGCCGGTTCGCCGCCCTCCTGGGTTCGCATTTCGCCGCTTTCGCTCATGATGTCGACTTGCCATCCGGTCAATTTGGACGCCAGTCGCACGTTTTGCCCGTTCCGGCCGATAGCCACGGACAATTCGTCTTCGGGTACTTTTACGACGGCCCGGTTGTCATCTTCTTCGATGTCGATGCTACTGATTTTGGTCGGCGAAAGCGCGTTCGTGATCAACTCTTTGGGGTCGTCGCTATACATGATAATGTCGATCTTTTCTTCACCGATCTCGTTCATGACCGCCTGGACGCGAGTGCCGTGCCCTCCGACGAACGTGCCGACCGGATCAACTCCCGGCACTTCCGTACCCACGGCCAACTTGGTGCGGACACCGGCTTCACGGGCGATGGCCTTGATCTGCACGGCATCGTTTTCCATCTCCGGTACTTCCTTTTCGAATAATAGCGAGACGAATTCGGCGCTCGCCCGGGAGAGTATCAACTGCGGCCCGCGCGGCGTACTCTCCACGTCCCGCAAGTAGACTTTCAGCCGCTGAGTGGCGCGGTACCGCTCCTGGGGGATCTGCTCCGACTGCGGCAGTATGCCCTGGGCTTTGCCGACATCGATATAGACGACCCGGGGTTCGACCCGTTGTACGGTTCCGTTCAGGATCGTCCCGACCTTATCCTCGTACTCGGAAAACACCGAATCGCGCTCGGCTTCGCGGATTTTCTGCAAAATGACCTGTTTGGCCGTTTGGGCCGCCACCCGGCCGAATCCTTCGTAGGGAACCTCGATTTCTACTTCGTCGCCGACTTCCGCGTTCTCGTCGACCTCATGGGCGTCTTCCACGCTAATCTGCAGGTGCTCGTTGTCGACCGTTTCGGCAACTTCTTTGGTCACGAAGATCCGGAAGTCTCCGGTGTTCTGGTTTAACGTTGAGCGGACCTGCTGTTCACGGTCGCCATAGTCTTTGCGGTAGGCCGCGGCGATCGCCTGCTCCAACGCGTCCTGGACGAGGTCATACGAGACGTTTTTCTCGTCGGCGATTTGCCGGAGCATCATGATGAACTGCTTGGTATCCATTTCCATATCTCACACTCTCCTTTTAATGTAAGAAAGCCGACCGCGCTGGCCGACTTCATTCACGTTTACATTCCTTCTATTCCAGCATATCGCGGCCACATCGCATTGTCAAAAGCAACCTGCGTGCGCCGCCGGCCGGTTTTTTTCGCATATGACACAAAGCTCCGAGCTTTTGCGTGTTCCATTATTGTCAGTTCGTCCGGAAATCATATTTAAATCATATTTCCGAAACGGAGGAGCGCTTGTGCTGATCAAAAGCACACGTATGTCATAGCGGGAATGAGTATGATGTATACCACTTGGTAAAAACCTTTATGATCCTGTTATAGTACGTATCATGGCAAAAACGGTCGAACGGCTGCACCAATACTTTCACCCGGGTAGATACGACATCCGTGTCACACCCGACTACCACGGCTCGACTTTCCGGGCGACCACGCTGATAACCGGGGATCTGCCCGAGAAGTCCTCCTACATCACGCTGCACGCGGTCGATCTCGCCATTCACGACGTACACGTCAACGACGAAGCCGTCACGGCCGAGCTCGATCCCGACAACCAGCAAGTCCACATCTCCGCGGCTGAGCCGTTCGAACCCGGCGACACGTGGATAGAACTCGAGTACGAAGGCCGGATCAAAGACACCATGCACGGGCTGTACTGGAGCCGGTTCACGCACAACGATCAGGAAAAGTACATCCTGGCCACCCAGTTCGAAGCCAACCACGCCCGGGAGGTGTTCCCCTGTATCGATGAGCCCGACGCCAAGGCTACGTTCCGACTCAGCGTGGACGCACCAAGCGAATTGACGGCCGTCTCCAACACGTCCATAGCCGATGTCGCCCGCGTGGATGAAGAAACCACCTACATCACATTCGAGGATACTCCTACCATGTCGACCTACCTGCTGGCACTGGTCGTAGGCGAACTCGACTACACCGAGGGCCAGACCCAAGGCGGCACCACGGTACGGGTCTACACCACACCCGGACAGACCGACTACACCGATTTCGCGTTACGCACGGCAACCGCCGCGCTTGATTTTTATAACCAATATTATGAAATTCCCTATCCCCTGGAGACATGCGACATCGTAGCCCTGCCGGATTTCGCCGCCGCGGCCATGGAGAACTGGGGGTGCATCACGTTCCGGGAGGCAGTGGTACTGGTTGACCCTGACAATACGTCCATTGCTACCAAGCAATTGGCTGCCAATGTCATCGCGCACGAGTTAACCCATCAATGGTTCGGCAATCTGGTCACCATGCAGTGGTGGAATGACTTATGGCTGAACGAAGGCTTTGCCACCTGGATGGCCAACCTGGCCGTAGACCACATATACCCCGAATGGAACGTCTGGGAACAGTTTATCTCGGATGATCAGATCGTCGGTCTTAAACTGGACAGCCTCCGGAACAGCCATCCCATTGAAGTCCCCATACACGACCCGGAGGAAATCGATGAGATTTTCGACGCTATCTCTTACAACAAGGGTGCCAGCACCTTGCACATGCTCCACGCCTACTTAGGCGGCGAGAATTTCCGGCGCGGGCTCTCGCGGTATCTGGACCGGCACGCTTACGACAATGCCGAAACCGACGATCTGTGGCAGGCGCTGGCGGAAGTGTCCGAAAAACCGGTCAAAGATTTCATGTCCAACTGGACCCAGCAAAGCGGCTATCCGCTCATACAGTACGAATCCACGGAAAACGGCCTGCGATTGACGCAACGACGATTCCGGTTGCTCCCCGATGAGTCAGATACGGACGAGCAAACGTGGTTCGTACCCATCAGCGCGGTCGACCACGGACCGACGTTCCTTCTGGACGAATCGACTGCCGAGTGGAATGACGCCCCCTCTATGCCCGCCAAACTGAACGCGAACCGCGGCGGATTCTACCGCGTGCAGTATACCGGAGATGATCTGGAGCGCTTGTTCGAACGGTATTCACAGTTCCCGTCGCTGGACCGGCTCGGGCTCATAGACGACATTTTCGAACTAGCCAAAGCCGGATATACGGACACCGCATCAGCACTTTCTGCCGTAGGGTATGCCGAAGACGAGCAAAGCGACGTGGTATGGGATGTGGTGTTTCAGCAGCTGATCCAACTCCAGCGCGTTTTCGGCGAGGACATACTGGAGCACATTTTCGGCGGAGAACTAACCGGCGCCCAACTGGAACGGATCGGATGGGACGGAGGTGAAAATGAATCGGTTTTCGATTCACTCCTGCGCCCGGTACTCCTGAATCTGGCCGCCCGATGCAACGTGGATTCCGTAATCAAAGAAGCATTCCGCCGCTTCCACAGCGACGAAGCCATCGACCCGAATATACGCCGGGCCGTCTATACCACCGTCGCCCGCAACGGTGATGAAGACACGTATGAAACGCTGCACGCCATGCACAACGCCACTGATTTCGACGAAGAAAAGATGCGTATCGCCAACGCACTCTGCAGCTTTCCCCAGGAATCATTGATTAAGCGCTCACTCGATATGATCACGTCCGAAGATGTCCGCAAACAGGAAGTCCGCCACTGGCTGGCCTATCTCTTCAGCAACCCCAACGCGGCGGAACCGGCCTGGCAGTGGATGCAGGATAACTGGCAATGGCTGGATGATAACTTCCGCGGCAGCCACGCCTTCCCCGACTTCCCCAAACTGGCTGCCCGCAGCTTTGCCGATGAAGACAAAGCCGAAGAGTTCGAAAACTTCTTCCGCGGCCTCGTTCCCGACCGCAGTCTCGATCAGGCCATCGAAAACATCCGCATCCAAGCCGCCTGGTACGACCGGGACCACGAAGCCGTGCGGAAACTGGCCAACTCGGAATAACCACATCGAACGTACACCCGTAAGAAACTCGAAATCCGGCGCTATTCCTGCTGTATCCCGAATAGTATTGTTCGGGTAAAGACGGGAATCCAGCAACGTTATAGCTCCGCATCGACCCCGGCAGTATCGAATTAACTACAATTTACCAGATCCTGACTCTGTCTTCGGGTTTTAGATACAACTCATCTCCTTCGTTTACTTCAAACGTTTCATAGAACCCGTCCATATTCCGGACGGTGTTATTAGCGCGGAATTGCTCAGGAGCGTGGCTGTCGCTTAATAAATCTCGCAGTATTCGTTCCTCGCGTTTCTTACTGCACCAGATGCGAGCAAAATTGAGAAAGAATCGTTCCGGCGGAGTATGTCCTTCAACCTTACCGGGATGCTCCCGGCGTTCCAATGCATATTCCAATGCCTGGAACGCTATCTCTGCTCCACCGATGTCAGCGATATTCTCGCTGAGCGTGAGTTTTCCGTTCAGATACCGACCTTCTAAAGCTTCGTATTGATCCGCCTGCTGGACGGCCGTCCGGGTTCTTTCGTCAAACGCGGCCTTATCCCGTTTACTCCACCAGTTTCGAAGATTGCCGTTTGTATCGAATAGTGCGCCTTGATCATCAAATCCGTGAGTCAGCTCGTGTCCGATGACTACCCCGATTCCTCCATAGTTCACCGCGTCATCCCCGTTAAAGTCAAAAAACGGCGGCTGCAAGATAGCAGCAGGGAACATCATTTTGTTCAGGTTCGGGTTGAACATCGCGTTAACGGTCGCCGGAGTCAGCGACCATTCGCCCCGATCCACCGGTCCGCCGAGTTTACTCAGTTCCCGCTTACTCTCATGTATTGCTGCGTTTAAGCAATTATCAATGTAAGAATCAGGAGTAATTTCAAGCTCTTCGTACTGACGCAGGTCATCCGGATATCCGACTTCGATGCGTATATTGTGTAGTTTTTCCAAGGCGCGCTGCTTGGTCTCCTCTTCCATCCAGTCCAACCTTTGCACTCGTTCAGCAAAGGCGGCTTTGATGTCTTCAGTCATCATGTTCATCCGGTCTTTGGCCTGGGGTGGAAAATGTTCATCGATGTACAATTTGCCGAGCGCTTCGCCGATATGGTTATTAACAACCATTATTACGCGCTTCCATAGTGGCTTCATTTCCGGTACGCCGCTTAGTGTTTTGCCGAAAAACTCAAAATTAGCCCTATATATTCGCTGCCCCATATACCGACTTACATTTTTGAGCGTATGCCATTTGAGGTACTGCCGCAGCATGGACAGATCGGTTTCATTGATCGTTCGATTGAGCGACTTGAAGAATTCGGGTTGATCGACGCTTATATATTCGGGCGGTCGTATGCCGAGCGCATCGAAATAAGCGTTCCAGTCAATATCCGGCGCCAACTCCTGTAAATCCGAAAGCTGCATTTTGTTGTAATTAGCTTCGACATCTCTTAATTCAGCCGCTGTTTTGGAGTTTCGGGCTAACGTGCTTTCAAAAGCATAGATAGCTTTTCCTTGACTCTCGCTTCCCTCGGCATGCCCAACCGCCTGGAACATGGTTGGTATGTGTTTTTCCAGTTCATGTTTAAAATATTGCATTTTATCCGAACTGAGATCGTAGTAATCCCTGTCAGGAAGTGAAAGGCCACCCTGACAGAAGCGTAATAGATACCGCGAACTATCCTTTTCGTCCTGATCCACATACACATCCCAAAGAGGATAAATGTTTCTCATGTGCAATCGACCGATAACTCCGGATAGTTCCGCTTTCTCCGAACAATCATCAATAACCTCGAATAATTCTGACAACGTTTCCTTGCCTGTTTCTTCTATGTATTGATCCGATTGGGTGCCGGAAACGTAAAAATCCCGGACTTTCTGCTCGATGTCGCTATCCGGGATGTCGTCACGCGGCAATAGTTGCTCAATTATGGTGTACAAGCTGTTCCAGGTTTCTTCTTTGAGTATATCGAGGTTACCCCATTCTTCTTCATCCTCGGGTATAGAATTTTCTTGCTTCCACTTGTTATTCACATGATGAAACAGATCATCTTGAGGACGGATGTCTTCATCGACAATGTTTTGGAAATCAGTCATGTAGCTCCTTAATGGTTTGTTCTGCTCCAACTATAGTAGTCCGATATTTATTCGCCAATTATTTAATCGGAACGACATTCAATGGTCAATTTCAACGGCCCGGGGAACATATCGGAGGTTGTTGAGTTCGATTTCGCCCGTGATACCGATAGCGTCAATTTGGTATTTGTCGGTCCACTCATGCTCCGTCGCCCAGCTGTGAGCCGCGAAACGTAGCTGTTGCTTTTTGGTGTCGGTGATGTACTCCAACGCTTCATCGTATTTTGCGCTTTTGCGGTGTTTGACCTCCACGACGTGAACGGTTTTCTTGTACTTGGCCACGATGTCGAGCTCGCACCAATAGGTTTTCCAGTTCCGGGCTATGACCTCGAATCCGCGTGACTCCAAATACCGCGCCGCGAATTCCTCGGCGCGCTGACCGTCATTCATGACTTACTACTTACCACTTACTCGTTTTACAGGGGCGAAGCTATAGCGATGGAGATTGCATGGTCCGTATTCCGAAAGCGCGGCTTTATGCTGGGCTGTGCCGTAACCGACGTGAGCTTCGAAGCCGTATCCAGGAAATATGTCGGCGCATTTCTGCATGAACTGATCCCGCAGAACCTTGGCAACGATCGAAGCGGCACTAATGGCGGGTTCTTTCTGGTCACCCTGGGGGACACATTGTGTGTTGGACGCCACATCAGCTAAAAAGTCGATGTTTCCATCTATGTACACCCTTTGGTCGTGATGCTCCGGCGATAGTTGCGCCCATGCCGCGTGCATAGCCCGCTTTGTGCCAGTAGTCAGTCCATACCGATCTATAAAAGCCGGTGCCGCCCATCCGATACCAATTCCGCTCACCTGCTGCCGTATATCCTGCAACAGCCGCGTTCGCTTGAGCGGCGTAAGTTTTTTCGAGTCAGCCAAACCGTCCATATCCGTATCGTCGGACAAACACACGGCGACCGCCACCAACGGCCCGGCCCACGGACCGCGTCCGACTTCATCCACACCAATAGTTAATGTATTACTCATGATGTATCTACTATAGCACTATTTGATACTCCAACACGTCATTCTCTCAGAGGAGGGAGTGACGTGTTGGCTGACAGGAATACCGGGAAGTCCTGCTCGTTTTAAGACTCTGTTTTCTTGTCTTCTTTCGTGTCTTTTGATTCGTCAGACCCTCCGTTTTTGTCGGAGCCGGATTCTTCCTTGTTCTCTTCTGCATCAGCGCTTTCCGTATCGTCCGATTTTTCATCGCCGGTGCTTTCACTCCCTGCTTCGTCGGTCTTCTCGTCACCGGTATCCGCAACTTCGCTTCCTTCCGAGACTTCCGTTGCTTCGTCTTGGGATCCTTCCTCCGGGGCTTGTTCGCGCTCTTCGGCCGGAGTCAGCGGCGCTTCTTCCTCGGCTTCCTCTACTACTGAAACCGCTTCATCAGCTTCCGAAACTTCCGAAGCTGACCGGTCGAACGAAATTTCCTGGAGCCGGGCGGATTTGCCCTGGCGTTGCCGCAGGAAACTCAAGTAGTTTCGGCGCACCTTGGAACGGCGCAGTATTTCTATTTTCTCCACGTTCGGGGCATGCAGTTTGAACGTCTTCTCCACGCCGACACCGCTTGAAATCCGCCGGACCGTGATAGACGCCATTAATGAATTCATCTGCTTGGTACGGATAATCACACCCTCGAACCCCTGGGTACGGACTTTGCTTCCTTCAACGATACGCTGGTGTACCCGCACGGTATCCCCGGACCGCACGTGCGGAGTCCGTGATTTCTGTTGGGCCTGTTCGAACTGTTCTATCACTGATGGCATAACGTATATACACTAACAACTTTGGCGTATCCGTTCAAGCATTAGAGGTCTCTTCATCCCGATGATACAGATCAAGCTCGCGCATGAAGAGTTCCGCGACCACAAGTACCCGCGTCGCCTTCGCTGCTTCCACGACATCCTCTCTTTTACCCTTGAAACGTCTCTGCTTTTCGATGAAAGATTGTGTCCGTTCATCGGCGTCGATCACATCTTCCATATAGGCCAATCCTCCTTCATGGTCGTGGATTAAAATATGGCCATACAATGTCCGATCACACAAGACGAATGCCAGCGGGTCCTCGAGAGTACCGTATACGCTGGCGGGTAGACCGTTCTCATCATAGCTGAGCACATCCTCGACCTGACCCCGGACATATCCCGCTCGTTTTCGTTGCTCCTCAAAATCACACCCTTGTAAGTATTCCGGAAAGTTCGCGGGTTCTTCTTGTATAGGTTCTCCGTGCAACGATTCCAGGAAACTCCTCGCCGAAACGTTTTCATATACAGAAACTTCGGGGGTTGCGGTTTGCCTACTTTCCGGGTGTGTCATGTAAATTACCCGTTCTGTATTCATATTATATAATGCGCGTACAGATGGAACAAATTACGCTCGTTCTGGATAACATCCGTAGCGCCCACAACGTCGGCGCCATCATGCGCAGCGCGGCCGCGTTCGGCATCGAACACCTCGTGTGCATCGGTGTCACACCGCATCCGCGACTGCCGGATGACCCCCGGCTTCCGCATGTAGCATCCCGGGCGCACCGGGCGATCGCCAAAACCGCGCTTGGCGCGGAGGAGAAAGTAACGGTCCGGCATTACGAACATATGGACGCATTCCTGGGGCAATATCCGGCTCCGGTGTACGCTGTAGAGCAAACGACCCGATCCACACGACTCCCCAATTTCACGCCGCGACCACCGATCGCGCTGATCATCGGCAGCGAAATCGACGGCATATCGGAGCACGTCATCGCTCGAACCGACGGGGTTATCGAAATACCCCAGGAAATGTCACGTAAAGAATCATTGAATGCCGCCACCGCCTGCGGAGTCATCTTGTATGATTGCTACGTCAAACTAAAGCACTGATCCCAGAATCACCAGTGCCAGAACCCCGAGCAGCAACTGCTCGGCGATCGTCCGGTTCGGGATGTGCTCCCGCACGGCTACATGTTCATACACCAAGTACCCGATGAAGGCGCCGATGGCGGCGCCGGCTACCAACAACGACCCCGGTGACGGCACCATCCGGAACCCGAACGCCACGACCAGCGGCATGACAACCGCGAAAATCCACCCTACATATCGACTCATCCCACTGCTCCATAACTTGTCTGGACCAATACTACCACGATACCGATGAACAGCATGGATTGCAGGACGGGGCGGGGGTGTACGTGTTTATCCCAGAGCAAGTGCTTGCGGCGTATGACGATGTGCTGTGCCAGATAGACCGCCCCCAGCATCAAGGCTATGGCGGCTCCGAATTGGGCTGTCGGTGGCATCGTCTGTACGACGCTCAAGGGTTCCGTGGGAGTATACGTCTGCGTGGCGGGCAGCACCATCCCGTTGTTCGACCCGCCCCGGACGGTCGTCACACCGCTCTGCAGCCGCGTGGTGCCGTACATAGCCACCACGACCGTCGTTTGCTCACCATCCAGGTACCCGTCCGCGGTACCGATACCGATATGCTGGTACCCGCCATCGAGCAAATTATCCCGGTGGCCCGGACTGCTAAGCCAGCCGGCCGTCACCCCGTTACTGGTCTGAAAACCTTTGGCCAGATTCTCACCGGCATACTGGTATTCGTACCCGTGCTCCTTAATAAAACTCCACGGCGTCGTGCCGTCCGGCCCGTAGTGATCCCAATACCCCTGCTGCAGCATATGTTCGGCTTTATCCCGGGCGGCCGCGGATAGCTGCGCGTTTTCCTGTAGCGGCCGCAAACCGGCGTTTTGGCGTTGCTGATTGGTCTGCTCGACCAGTTCCTGTTCGGTGATATTTTGGGCGATCCCGAGCGTATCCCCGGTTTGTCCGTCAACGTAGCTTGCCACTTGCACCACCAGCAGACACCCGGTCGCTACCGCCAGTGCCGGTACGCGTATCGCGTACGGGTGGAAGGAATTATTAAATCCGGGCCAGAATGTGTGTTTGATGTGTCGTAGTGTTCGTAAAAGGCGCATGTTTATATCTCATACTATAACCGATTGTAACAAAACATAAACGCGTTTGTTGATGTTGGCAGCCTCGGGAGGCGTCCTGAACCGATGATACACGGGTATTGGCGGGTTTAGCGCACACCTCCCGGCCAAAGTTTTTGCCGATTAACCGCTTATGGTATACTAGTAGTTAGATACTGAAGCATACCCACTCGTTCGAGATAAAAAGTATTCCAGCGAGACCGGAGACTTGCTTGGACTATAGACGGAGTAACTTTAGGGGAAGTCAAAAAGTAGACTCAACCGCTAAGAGGAAAAGGCTCATTCAGGGTTACGAAGCTATCACACATATAACTTGTAACTTAACATGGAGAGTATTGGTATAGTTACGTTGACTACAAACGTGTTTTATGGCATAGTGTAGTCAATGAAGAAGGCGTTGAAGTACACCGGAATCGGTTTCTTATCCGCTATAGGTTTGCTGTTTGTTTCTCTCTATACGATAGAGATGATTGCACAATCCAATACGGGAAATCCTAAACAGTCAGTAAAAGAAAATATCACCCCGAGCAGTTTATATCTCGAAGTTAATTCGATACGTCGCGACCACGACCTTCCGCAGCTGGAACAGAGTACGCTTTTGAACGAGAGCGCCCGCCTGAAATGTAATGATATGGCGGAGCATGACTACTACGCGCACGAAAACCCCGGAACCGGGAAGCAGGGGTACTCGTATATTTTCGACGTCGGCAGTCAACACGACACACGTTACGACAGGGTCGGTGAAAACTTGAATATCGGTTCCTTTCGTAACGCGCGTGGGGTCACTAGTAGCTGGATGGACAGTAAGCCACACAAAGCCGCTATCCTTGACCCGGGATTCAATAAATCCGGGTTCGCTGTGTGTGAAAAAGACACCGTCACGGGTAATGGAAAAACGGATGTCTTCGTAGGCCACTTCGCGAAAAACTGAACCCATACTCTCCTTTCGACAAGGAGAGATCAATGGGATTAATAGATTGGTTCTCCGGTACCTCGGCCGGGCACACCACAAAACAGAATTTAGCAGACGCTACTGGCGCTGTCGGTATGGAGGGTACCGCACGGAATCTTAGAGACGAAACGACCGATATTTTCGGCAACCCCACGAATGCAGCACTAGATTACACCGGGCAAAATCCGACCGCGGCGCTCAACCCACGGTCACAACTGGCCCAAGGCGATACCACAGGGGTTAACATGATGAACCAAAGTGGCACGTCGCAGACCCAACAGCCCCAGCAGCCACAGCAACCGATGGTAAGCGGCGACGCGAGCGGTTCGGGCGGAGCCAGCCCCGAAGAAATAGCCCACGACCAGGTCATCGGGGTGGTACATAACGCGCTCAACCGCATACCACAGCAACACACAGATCGACTTTTTTGTCTTGTGTCACTTGTATTGAATTGTATTTTTATAATACCAACGAGTGGTTTGGTAAGCATTTCAATCGACATCCTACACCTAAATCTCGAAATAGTCATCTAAGGCCTAGTATTTTTGGTTAGATTTGGTGCTATTTCCGTTTTCATAGGTATCATTTGATACGTTTTTCACATCGCAATGATGAATTATCGCGCCTTCAGGAAGGTGGTTTTCCATGGCGAATGAAAAGTTTTGTAACCGTAACCTATATTCACGATCGTGAATATAGGTTACGTATTATCCATACCTGCTTTTTTTATCGTTTTTCTGTTTTAAATACGAATACTCTATACCACATACTGTATACAGTATGTGCTCTTTTGTTCATTGAGCTGAAACGGTATCAACCGAACGGACATCTTCGAGTTTGCTGAGTTCCGTCACTAAATCTTCACTCGGCATAACCGTGAAGGGAAGCTTGATGCGCGTGTCGTCCATAGCGATGACAGCTTCGGACTGGCCATGATGCTGATTCAGCAACTGCTTGATCGACATCAGTGTCTCCTGCCCGCATGCGGAAGGGATGCTGATCTCGAGCACCCGGGCATCGGTTTCGGTCTTGGGTTTGGTCTCGGTCGCCGTAGCAGCGGCGGTAGCCGCAGCGTTTGCCTGGTCGGTTGGTTCATCCGGCGTATCCGGGTGGTCAGTTTTGATAGGTTCTTGTTCGAGGGGCGCTGGTTCGTCAGCCGGCGGATCCGGTTCCGGGAGAGATCGGTCTTCCGAGGTATATTGCTCCGCCGGAGGTGCCTCCTCAGAAGGACCGGTCGAGGCTTCCGTGTTTTCCGACCGATTTTTGGCCGCATCCGTTGATTCCCCGTCCGCGGGAATCTCCTGGACCGAATCGGCCAGGATCTTCAACTCCTGGCCGGCGTTTCCATCCTTGTCCTTGGTATTGATCTTGCCGTTGACCAGTATTACTTTATCCAGCTGCCACAACTCCGGCGACTCCGCGTAAGTCCGCGGGAATACGATCAGTTCCAACTCGCCGGTCTTGTCTTCGATCTTGGCGAAGGCCATCTTGGCACCGTTCTTGGTCGTAATCTCCCGGATATCCGTGATCAACCCGCCGACGGCCACGCTTTTGCCGTCGCCGTTGGACGTGATCCGCTCCAGCGGGGTCGCGTACGTAGCAAGATAGGAGTCGTACGAATCAAGCGGGTGGTGGGATAGATACACGCCCAACAGCTGCCGCTCCCACTGCAGACTCTCATGCGTGCCGACGGCCTCGGATGGAGTCTCCATATCGAGTTTGGGCAGCAGGGACTCCTCGACCACGGCATCACCGAAGAGATCGGTCTGTCCGTTCTGGGCTTCTTTCTGGATTTTCTGGGCGAACGCGATGATCTTGTCCAGATTGTGCAGCAGGGTTGCCCGTTCTTCCAGTTCGTCGAAAGCGCCGGCTTTGATCAGGCTTTCCCAGGTTTTGCGGTTGACGGTACCGATGGAAACCCGTTTGGCGAAATCCTCCACGGAGGTGAACTGACCGCCGTCTTCCCGGGCCCGGAGAATCTCCTCCACCGCGCCCACGCCGACGTTCTTGATGGCGCTCATGCCGAACCGGATCGCTTCCCGGTCTCCCGACGCATCAGCCGGCCGCACGGCGAACTCGACATAACTTTCGTTGACATCGGGCGGCAGAACAGGGATATCCATATGCCGGCATTCGGCGATTTCGATCGCGATCCGGTCAGTATCCTCGGCGTCGCTCGTCAATAGGGCGGCCATGAAAGCGGCGGTATAGTTGGCTTTGAGGTAGGCGGTCTGGTACGAAATCAAGGAGTAAGCGGCTGAGTGAGACTTGTTGAAACAGTAATCGGCGAACCCTTCCAGTTTTTCCCAGTAATTTTCGGCGAACTCCCGGTCAACGCCGGAATGCTCCACCATGCCGTCAATGAACTCCGGTTTCATTTTGGCCATCAAATCGGCTTTTTTCTTGCCGATGGCTTTGCGCAGGGTGTCGGCCTGGCCGCCGCTGAACCCGCACATTTCCCGGGCGATCTGCATGACCTGCTCCTGATAGACCAGTACGCCGTAGGTCGGTTCCAGCGCGCTTTTCAGTCCCGGGTGGTCATAAGTGATTTCTTTTTCCCCGTTTTTGGTGGCTACGAAGTCATCCGTGTAACCGGCCGACAGCGGGCCGGGCCGATACAGCGCCGAGAGAGCAATCAGATCTTCCAGCGTATCCGGGTTCAGTTGCTTCATGTACCGCTGCATGCCCGCGGATTCGAACTGGAACACGCCGGTGGTATCCGCCCGGCGGAAGAGATCAAAGGTGGCTGCATCGTCCAGCGGGATCTGGGTTATGTCGATCTCGTCTCCGTAGACTTTGCGGATGATGCGGAGGGCGTTCTTGATAATCGTCAGGTTGGCCAATCCCAGAAAATCCATCTTCAGCAAACCGATCTCCTCGATCGGACCCATGGAATACTGGGTTGACACCGCGCCTTTCTGGGCGATTTCCAGCGGGGTGTATTTGACGATTTCATCCGGCGCGATCACGACCCCGGCCGCGTGCACGCCGTGGGAACGGATCGTCCCTTCCAGGCGTATAGCCTGGTCGAACACTTCTTTGGATTGCGGGTTATTTTCGTACTCCTCCTTGAGTTCATCCACCTCCCGTAAACTCTTTTCCAGCGGAATGTGCCGGCCTTGCTGGGGCGGCGGTATCATCTTGGCCATCCGGTCGGCTTCGGCGAAGGACACCCCCAGCACCCGAGCGGTATCGCGCGTAGCGTTCCGGGCGGCCATGGTACCGAACGTCACGATGTTGGCGACTTTGTCCTCGCCGTACTTTTCAATGGTGTAATCGATAACTTCCCCGCGGCGGTCGTCCTGGATGTCGATATCGATATCGGGCATGGAAACACGGTCCGGGTTCAGGAACCGCTCGAAGAGCAAGCCGTAGGCAAGCGGATCCAGATCGGTTATGTTGACCGCGTAGGAGACGATCGAACCGGCGGCGCTTCCCCGGCCGGGACCGAAGATGATTCCCCGGTCTTTCCCCCAATTAATGAAGTCGGCCACGATCAGGAAGTAGCCGTCGAACCCCATGTTGTTGATGACACCCAACTCATATTCGAATCGCTCCACGATCTCCTCATCCACTTTGGACTTGGCTTGCTCAATGCCCAGTTGGGTGGACTCCTGGCGGGACACATCGCCATATCGCCACGCCAACCCCTGATATCCGCGTTCTTTTAGGTGTTCGTGCTCGGTTTTGCCTTCGGGTACGTCGAATTCGGGGATAAGAATGTTATCCAGCGGAATTTCCACGTCGCACCGATCGGCAATAGCCTTGGTATTGGTCATGATTTCGGGATTGTCCTGCCACCGTTCTGCCATCTCCCGCGGATCGGACAGATGCAAATGCATGTTCTTCAGACTCATCCGCTTTTCTTCGCTGACCAGTGATCCGGTTTGGATGCAGAGCAAGACTTCATGGGCGTCCTGGTCTTCCGGCTGGCAGTAGTGCGCGTCAGCCGTCACCACCACTGAAATATCCAGTTTCTTCCCGAGCTCCAGGATTTTGTCATTCACCTGCGCCTGTACGTCCCACTCATGGCCGTGATCCTGCAGCTCCAGGTAGTACCGGTCGCCGAATACGCGTTTGTACCACTGGGCGACTTCTTCGGCATCGCCGTCCCGGCCGTCACGCAAGGCTTCGCCGAGTTCGCCGCCCACGCATGCCGAGAGTACGATCAAACCTTCGCTGTGCTTTTCCAGTAGCTCACGGTCGACGCGCGGTTTGTAGTAAAAGCCTTCCAGATGGGCGATGGTAGACAGACGCATCAGGTTCTCGTACCCCTGGTTGTTCATAGCCAGCAACACCAGGTGATACGGGTTGGCATCCTGTTTGCCGTCCTTGTCTTGGTGGCCGCGGGGAGCGATGTAGGTCTCCATGCCGATGATAGGTTTGATATCGCGGTCTTTGGCGCCTTTGTAGAATTCGACGGCACCGCTCAAAGACCCGTGATCGGTGATGGCCACGGCTTCCATGCCGAGTTCTTTGACCCGGTCCAGCATCTCCGGAACTTTCTGCAACCCGTCCAGCAGACTGTAGTGGGTGTGGTTGTGCAGATGAACGAACTGAGTAGGATCGAACGGTTCCGTGTTTGTTTTTTGCGTCGTCATACCGGGTGCCACGCCTCCCATTATTGTGCACGTCTATACAGTAGTTATTATAGCATTTTCCGCGGCGACAATTCACAGAGTCCGGTTTCCCGGCCAAGCCGGGGATGACACGGGTTGGTTAACACTCGTCTACCCCAAAACGGTAAAAACTGCTAGCGCGTGTTGGTATTGAGCGCGCCCCGGATCGCTTCGAACCAGTCGCCGACCACCGGCAATCCGCCGAATACGTTCAACAGCCATAACGCGATGGCGACCAGAATGGTGGCGCCGATCACGCTCCCCAGCCCGACGAAAAGCCCCCGTATGAAATTGATGGTGATAAATCGTTTCCAGTTGTGCGCGACCTGGATGTTGTCACGCACGATCGCCCGGGTCAGCGCTTTGCCGAGCCGGGCGTATTCGCGTTCTTCTGCTTCTTTTTGTGACGGTTCCGTTTTGCGTTTTTTGAATAATTTCACGGCTTCGCGTCGCTAAACTTGCCTAGCGGTTGTCGGACGACCCGTCGTCCGGTTCTTCTTCCAGGGCTTCTTTGCCGGCATGGGTAGCGTTTTTCGCCTTCTTGCTCCACCGCCGGCCTGTTGCTTTGGCTTCTTCGGTCGTTTCGTGGGCTTTTTGCTTGAATTCCGAAGCCCGTTCCCGTGCCTCGGAGTCGACTTCCTGGGCTTTCTCCTTGATGTCAGCCCGGGTCTCCTTGCCGCTCTTGGGGGCGAATAATATACCGGTTACCGCGCCGGCTAGCGCGCCGATGATCGCGCCGATGGCGAAACCGTTCCCTTTTCCGTTGCCATTACGTTCTGCCATATCGTACCTCCTTTATTATTTATCCCGCTTGCGCTTCCGGGATTTCCGCGCGAACCGGATAATCCCCGAAACGATCGCCGAGGGAGCAAAACTTTTTTTAAACACTTCGGCCACATTGGCACTGAAATCATCAGCGAACGCGTTGGCTTTGTCCGCCAACTCATCCATCTTCCGGAAAACTCGCAAAAGCGTAACCAGGACGGCGATACCGAGTATCAAAAATATCGCCAAGAAAACGCTGAGTATGATAACCAGTACTTCGAATGCGGTCATACCTTTATGATAACACTATTTTGTACCATCACCAACCGAAATCATTGCCCGGAACCGCCCACGATATCTTCCAGGAACGAACGGAATTCTTCCGATAATTCAGGGTCTTTGAGCGCCATTTGGACGACCGCTTCAAGGTAGCGCTGTTTATTCCCGGTATCATGCCATTTGCCCTCCAACAGGCGGCCGTATACTTCGTTCTGCTGGGCTACCTGGTTAATGGCCGAGGTCAGATAAATCTCGCCGTCCTGTTCCGGTGACTGCTGGAACAGGGCATCGAGTACCGTCCGATCCAGCACATAGCCGCTAATGGCCGCCAGCTGGGAGGGAGCCTGTTCGTACTCGGGCTTCTCGATGACTTGGTTGACCGGATAGGTCCGCTCATCTATCTCCTCTCCCGGATCAATGACGCCGTATTTACTGATGGCCGGGCCGTCCACGTGCATCAATGACATGACCGGTTTCCGGAGTTGTTCATAGGTCTCGATCAACTGTTGCGCCCTGGGGACCTGCGCCTGGAACATATCGTCGGCGAACAATACCAGGAACGGCTCGTCTTCCCCGATAAGGTGGGACGCGTTCAAAACGGGCGTGCCGTTGCCGGGCGCACCTTTCTGGCGGACATAGATGAAATTGGCCATTTCGGCGATGCGATCGAGTTCATCGGCCTTCCCGTCCTTGCCTTTGGCCCGGAGTTCCTGCTCCAGCCCGACTTGGTGGTCGAAATGGTCTTCGATAGCCCGTTTATGGGCGCCGGTTACGATAATGACGTCCGTAATCCCCGCTGCCACCGCTTCTTCCACGATGTACTGGATCACCGGCTTGTCGATGATCGGGATCATCTCCTTGGGCATGGCCTTGGTTTGCGGGAGGAAGCGTGTCCCCAAGCCTGCGGCGGGTATGATAGCTTTGGTGACTTCTGACATAGGATGTGCTTCGTTTATCGGGCGACTGTTGCACCCATCATACACCAAGCACAAACGGTTTGTACACTATTGATTGAGTTTTTGCTCGAGCACGTCCTTGACGATCTGCGGATTCGCCTGGCCTTGGCTGGCTTTCATGACTTCCCCCGTCAAGTAACCGATGGCTTTGGTTTCGCCGTCGCGTACGTCCTGGGCGGCGTGCGGGTTATCCCGGATAACCTGATCCACGATGCCTTCTATCTCGCCGGTATCCGATGTTTGGATCAATTGCTTTTCCTCGGCAATATCCCGCGGAGCGCGCTCGGAAGTCACCATGTCGGCCAGAACTTGCTTGGCGGCGGACGAGTTCAGTTCGTCATTGGCTGTCATCTCCGAGAGTTCACGGAGCCGGGATGCGCTCAGGGTGAAGTTGCCCCAATCAAATTCCTCCTCACGGACATACCGGACTACTTCACTGGTTAACCAATTGGCGATCCGGGTCCGGGATTCGGCGTCGGTTACCTCTTCCAGTACTGCCAGCTGCAGCATGGCTACGCGTGGCTCGTTGACGAGCGCTTCGATCTTGGTTTTTTCCAAACCGATGGATTGTAGTGTGTCGCGGACGCGGGTTACGAGCGTCGGAAGTTCGTCTTCCACCCGGTCTCGCATGGTCTGCTCCAGCTCCAGCGGCGGAATATCGGGTTCGGGGAAGTATCGGTAATCCTCGGCTTCTTCCTTTTCCCGCATCAGATAGGTCTTTTGTTCGTCCCATCCGCGGGTTTCCTGGGTGACGAGCTCGCCGTTTTCCAAAAGCTGGATCTGACGGCCGATTTCGTATTCGGCCGCGCGCTCGACGTTGCGGAAGGAATTCATGTTCTTGATTTCGGTCCGGGTCCCGAAACGCTCGGATCCAGGCGGCCGGACACTGACGTTCAGATCGAACCGCATATTGCCGTGGTACAGATCGACATCGGACACGCCGGCATACAGCATCCGGTAATACAGTTCCCGGGCGTAAGCTTTGGCTTGGGCGGGAGTATGCATGTCGGGCTCGGATACGATCTCGAGCAACGGCGTACCCGCCCGGTTCAGGTCCACCAGGGAATAATCGGCCGATTCGGGGTGCATCAGTTTGCCGGCATCCTCTTCCATGTGCGCTCGCACGATCCGGACCGTAAACGCTGTATCCTCCAGTGGCACTTCGACCTCGCCAGACCCGATGATCGGCTGGTCATACTGGGTGATCTGGTACCCTTTGGGTAAATCCGGATAGAAATAATTTTTCCGGTCGAATTTGGTATATCCGGATATTTCGGCGTTCAAGGCGATTCCCGCTTGCATAGCCAGTTCCACTGCCCGCTTATTCAGGACGGGCAAGGTGCCGGGGTATCCCAGGCATACCGGGCATACGGTCGTGTTGGGCTCTTCCCGGCGGGAGTCGTTGCTGCAGGAACAGAACAGCTTGGACGCGGTCTTGAGCTGGATATGGCACTCGATACCGATGTCAGCGGCGTAGTCGGAATGGGGAATGTGGAATGTGGAATCTTGGTCCGATTTAGACACCATGCACCTCCGGATACTTTCTTGACCCATGCTTCATGCTGCTTGCTTCATACTGCTTACTCATAACGCTCCCATGTCCTTCAATGCCTGCTTGAACTGGTTAATGGCCCGGGTAACCAGCCGGGAATCAATTTCATAGTCGGCTTCGTGGACCAGTTTATTCCGCAATTTGTGGGCGTGCCAGACGTCATCCTTGTAGGAAAAGTCGGTGTCGGCGTCCCGCAACCGGTCTCCCATCGTCTCTCCGTGGTAGCCGCGCGTTTTCAACACATAGTCAAGCAGTTTGTCGGCTTCGATGACCGCGTAGCGGGCCGATTGGTCGGAATTGTCCGCCAAAGCGGTGATCTTCTGCCATTCTTTCTGGACGAATTGCTTATCCAGCGCGGTGCGGGAGCTCCGGCGGCCGGTCGCGAATGACATACCCATGAACACCAGCAACATCACGAGTAATATACCGCCGATAATGATTACAATGTAGAGATCCATCAGATTACTTCCTCCACGGCGGCCGCGATATCGAGTAGCCGTTTATCCTGTCCGGCCGGCGCTTGTAACTGCAGCCCGAACGGCAACCCTTCAATATCGCCCGCCGGAATACTGACGGACGGTATGCCCGCCAGATTAGCCGAAATCGCCAGATCATCACTCTGGTACATATCGACCGGATCGCTCTTTTCGCCCAGTTTAAAGGCGGTGGTAGGCGACGTGGGCCCGACCAATACGTCATAGGTTCCGAATACATCCTCATAATCCTGTCGCAGCAAGGTGCGGACTTTCTGGGCTTTTTTGTAGTAGGCGTCCTGGTACCCGCTGGAGAGTACGTAGGTGCCCGTTAGTATGCGGCGGACCGGTTCATCGCCGAATCCTTCCCCGCGGGATTGGAGATAGGTTTCATGGAGCGAATCCGCCGATTGGGCGTGATGGCCGTATTTAATCCCGTCATACCGGGCCAGATTGGAACTGATTTCCGCCGGCACGATGATGTAATAAATAGCCAGCGCCACACTGTCACGGGGCAACTCCACTTCCGCGACTTGCGCGCCGGCCTGTTCGAGGGCGTTCATTTTATCCCGGACCGCGGTGCGCATATCCTGGCCGACGTTCTCACCCATATGCTCCTTGATCACTCCGACATTCAATCCTGAGAGATCGGCCGGTTCACCAATATGGTACGTCTCCTCGCGGTCAATGGTGGTGCCGTCCCGCCCGTCGCGTCCGGCCAGCACGTCCAGTACGTAACCCGCGTCATGGGTCGAGCGGGTGAGCGGTCCGATGACATCAGTGGAGGACGCCATGGCGATAACGCCGTAGCGGGAGACCAGCCCGTAGGTCGGTTTATAACCGACCGTGCCGCAAAAACTGGCCGGCAGGCGGATCGAACCGCCCGTGTCCGTCCCCAGCGCGAACGGCACCACATCCAGTGCCACGGCTGCGGCCGAACCGCCGGAGGAGCCGCCCGGCACCCGCTCGAGGTCCACCGGGTTTTTGGTCGGGCCGAAGGCGCTGTTTTCGGTCGACGAACCGTGGGCGAATTCGTCCAGATTGGTTTTGCCCAGCATAATCGCCCCGGCCGATTCCAGCTTTTCGACAGCCGTGGCCTGGTACGGACTTTGGAACGTTTCCAGCATATGGCTGGCCGCGCTCGTTTTGGTGTCGCCCGCGGTCAGGAAATTGTCCTTGGCCAAAAACGGCACGCCCAGCAATGCTCCCTCGGTTTCCCCCGCCGCGACCAGTTCATCGATGTGTTCCGCCCGTTCCCGTGCCGCGTCGGCGTCCAATTCCAGGATGGTGTGGTGGTCTTGTGTGGCTTCCGCCCGTTTAATACAGGCGTCCACTACGTCGACCGCTTTCCGCTGGCCGGTTTTGATCTCTTCGGTGAGCTGGCTCAGTGCCGGCCACCGCGTATCCCCCGGTTGTTCGGAGTGTTGCCCGTCCCGCACCGCCATTTACAATACCCGCCTGACTTTTATGTATCCGTCCTCGGTCGCGGGGGCGTTGGCCAATAATTCTTCGCGCGAATACTCGCTCGGGACGACTGCATCTTCCCGCCATACATCACGCAAACCGGTCACCTGGTTGGTGGTTTCGGTGTGCTCGGTATCCACTTCCTGCAGCCGCGCGACGTAATCCAGGATACTGTCCAGTTGCGGGGCTAACGTCCGCGCCACGTCATCGGAGATGCCGATACGCGCCAGACGGCCGAGCTTAGTGATGTCATCCCGGCTGATCCGTGTCATATGGCACCAGTATATAGGAACCGCGCTGAGGGATACAAACTAATTGGTGCATGCATGCGCGGTTCGTAAGACGTATCTATCAGATCAGCTGTTTTGTTTGACTTCTTCTATGTAATCCCGGAGTTCGGCGGCTTCCTCGAACCGGAGATTGGCCGCGGCCATCTCCATTTGGGCGGTCAGATCCTTGACCAGTTGCGGCCGTTCGGATTTGGGCACGTTCTCCACGTCGACTTTCTTCTCTTCGGCCGCTTCTTCCTCCTCGCGCATCCGGGCTTCGATCTCGCGCTGGATACCCTGGGGCGTGATGCCGTGGGCTTGGTTGTACTCCTGCTGCTTTTGCCGGCGGCGGTAGGTTTCGTCGATTGCCCGTTGCATGGAGCCGGTGATCCTGTCCCCGTACATAATGACGCGGCCGTTGACGTGGCGGGCGGCCCGGCCGATGGTCTGGATCAGTGCTTGTTCGCTCCGGAGAAACCCTTCCTTGTCGGCGTCCAGGATGGCTACCAAGCTCACTTCCGGCAAATCCAATCCTTCCCGGAGCAGGTTGATACCGACCAGGACGTCATATTCTCCTGTCCGCAAATCCCGCAGGATATCGCTCCGTTCCAGCGTTTCTACCTCCGAATGCAGGTATTGCACCTTGATATCCGACCCTTGGAGGTATTCGGTCAAATCTTCCGCCATACGCTTGGTCAGTGTCGTGATTAACACCCGTTCTCCGTTCTCAACCGTCTGCTTGACTTCGGCTATCAGGTCGTCGATCTGCCCTTCCGTCTCCCGGACATCGATTTCCGGATCCAGCAGACCGGTAGGCCGGATAACCTGTTCGGCTACTCGGGAGGATCGACTGAGCTCATGGTCGGCCGGCGTGGCCGATACGTAGACCAACTGGTTGATGTGCCGGTCGAATTCGGTAAAGGTCAGCGGCCGGTTGTCCAAAGCTGAAGGAAGCCGGAAGCCGTGCTCGACCAGTACTTCCTTGCGGGCTTTGTCGCCGTTGTACATACCCCGCAACTGCGGTACCGTCATGTGCGATTCGTCGATGAACATCAGATAGTCGTCGGGGAAGTAATCCAGCAGCGTGGCCGGTTGTTCGCCCGGTTCGCGGTTGGTCAGATACCGGGAATAGTTCTCGATTCCTTTGACGAATCCGGTTTCCTCCAGCATTTCCAGATCGTATCTGGTCCGCTGCTCCAGTCGCTGGGCTTCCAACAGCTTGTTCTCCTGCTGCAAGGTGTGGAGCCTCTGGTCGAGTTCTTCACGGATGTTGGCAATGGCCTGTTTCATCTTCTCTTCCGGAGTCACGAAGTGGCTGCCGGGGAAAATCGTGACGTCCTGGTATTCCTCCAGTATTTCGCCGGTTAACGGATTCAGCCCGCGGATGCGCTCCACCTCGTCGCCGAAGAATTCGATCCGGTATGCCGATTCATCGCCGATGGGGTACACGTCCACGATGTCGCCCTTGGCTCTGAAGGTGCCGCGGTGAAAGTCGGTCTCGTTGCGCTGGTACTGGATGTCGGTCAAATGCCGCATGAATTTGTCGCGTTTGCGCATCTCGCCCACCGTGACGGGGATGGCCAACTCGGCGTAATCGGTCACCGCGCCCAATCCGTAAATGCAGCTAACCGATGCCACGATGATGGTATCGCGCCGGGTCAGGAGCGCCTTGGTGGAGGCGTGCCGCAGGCGGTCGATCTCTTCGTTGATCTGGGAGTCTTTTTCAATGTACGTGTCACTCTGGGGAATGTATGCTTCTGGCTGATAGTAGTCGAAGTAGCTGACGAAGTAATGGACCGCGTTGTCGGGGAAGAATCGCTTGAACTCGCTGTAGAGCTGAGCGGCCAGGGTTTTGTTGTGGGACAAGATCAGTGTCGGTTTCTGGACGTTCTGTATGACGTTGGCCATGGTGAAGGTTTTGCCGGAGCCGGTCACGCCCAGCAGCGTCTGCTCCCGGTCATTGTTCCGCACGCCGCCTGTCAGCGTTTCGATGGCCTGTGGTTGGTCGCCGGTCGGCTCATGCTCGGCCGCAAGTGAAAAATCCGTCATATCTCCATTATAAACGGTTGATTTTATAGTAAAAATGTTGTTTTATACAGGCACCGTGTCCCTTGAATGTTCCGCCGGAAAGGTGCTTTGATGGCTTCGCGACTCGTCTCTGCTATTGTTCTGTTTTTTATTTTCCTGCTTCTGGCAATCGCAATTCTCGTTGCATTTGAATGGGGCGGAGTTCATCTCGGGGTGGATTTTCCCAAATTCATCCTGGACTATCTCGGCTTCGAACCTGCAGCCGGGCTCGAGATGTCACAGCACGGGTAGCACAAGGAAAGGAGAAACAGATATACAGCGGAGACATCCGCGCCCCGATGGCACCCTGTCGGGTGTACTCTCCCTGTATATCCACCCATTTCGCCCTCTTTCCGCTCTCCTTTCCTTTCTCTTTTTGCAACCGAAAACCGTATCTATAGATAATACGT
>CAZAXT010000009.1:27932-30175 GCA_964489295.1 uncultured Candidatus Saccharibacteria bacterium
CTCGAACGACAGCTGGTTGGAATAGCTCAAGCTGACATCCATCAGGTTGAAGGTGACGGGTTCGTCGTCGTTCATGAACAGCCCGATAAAGTCCAGGTCGTGCCAGAACTCCAGTTCGGGATCGACTTCATACAGCACTTCCTCGGCTTTGCGCCAATGCAGATCCTCCGGCTGGACGTGAGGCTCGAATAACTCCGGGTGGTGCTCGTCCTTGAGTTTGCCGAAATACCGTTGCAGCACCCGCCAGTGGACGGTGTCGGTCTGGGTGACCGCGACCGGGGACGGATCGGCGATCAAGGTATTGGTGAAGATTTCGCCGAAATTCTTCTTATCCTTCATTAACTTGAAGAATGAGCTGTACAGCCGGATTTCATTGAAGTAGTGCAGGATCAGCGGCATAACTTTCAACGTCACGCCCGGCATGGGCGCGTCGCTCGACACCGGCATGGTCATAATGACGCCCAGTTCCTTCAAGTGGGTGATATTGTGCAGCTTTTTCTCGATAAAATGGGAGGCGATGTCGCCCCATTTGTCCGGATCGTACTGGATGACTTGGATGTTGCGCGTTTCGAAATCATCCGGTGTTAAAGACTCGTATTGACGGTTGTACTCCTCCAACCAGTCCGACTCTTCGGCGAACCGCAGGGCGCCGTAGACTTCGTAGAGGTTTTCGTTCTGCAGCATTTTCTTGGCGCTGCTGTAGCCGAGCCGCTCGATCACGTTTTTGGGCGGCGTACGCAACAGCATGTCTTTGGCGACCTCATCCTTGAGAAACCACCCTTCCCGCGGCATATCGACGTCCTCGATGCGCTGGAGAATCCTGGGTGTCATTTCCCGCAGGCTGGTCGGGTCTTTGCCGCCCAGTTCTTTGGCCAGATGTTCATCGTGAGATTTGACGGTATTGATAAGCGTGTTGTACAACTCCTTGCCGTTGGTGTCGGCCGGATCGAGTTTCAGTTCCCGCATCTTTTGATGCGCCGTTTCCAGAATTTCAGCTATGAGCCCGGCGTCGATCGACCGGTTGCCCGTTTGATCCTCCAGCTGCTTGATGGTGGTATCGAATACCGGTTGGCTGGCTTGCAACAATCTGCTAAGCATGCGCTGCCTCCTTTCGGGCCGTTTTGGTTATTTTCATATCCTTAACAGAAGCATCATCGGAGAGAATGCCGGCTTTGGCGCCGATCTGTTGAACCACCGACGTCGAGTTGGCGCTGCCGAATGTCAACGCCCGCTCGATCGAATCGCCACGGGCGATCTTGGCCACGAAACCCGATGTCATGGCATCACCGGCGCCGGTTCGATCCAGCACGGCCACATCCTGGTACATACCGGCTTTGTAAACATGCCGGCCGTCCGAGGCGTAGGAACCTTTCGGTCCGTCGGTGATCAGCACGGTGGCACACCACTCCGCGGCTTCTCTGGCTAATTTCCGGGCTGACTGCCCGTCGAAGAGCTGCTGGGCCTCTTCTTTGTTGAGACTCAGAACAGCGACGCTCGAAAGTAGTTCCCGGAATCGCTCAGGTTGCTTGAGTTCGCCGGAGCCCGGATTGACCGCTATCTTTATATCGTGCGTACGAGCATACTTGACCGCGGCTTCCAGAAGCGGGAAATTACCACCCAGAGAAGTAATGTAGAGCCAGTCGGTCTTGAGCCGGGCAAAATGGCCGAAATCTTTGGCGTGGAGATCTTTGGAAACACCGCGATAGACTAAAACGGTACGCTCTCCGCGTGGCGCCAGTAGTAGTGTTGAGTATCCGGTGGAACCCTTCAAGTCACAGGCAAGCATATCGGTTTTTACGCCATCGGCCTGCATGGCCTGGACGACGTTCTGGCCGGCGGGATCGTCAGAGACTTTGCCCATCAGGTCAGCGTGGAATCCGTGCCGGGCGAACGTCACCGCCGCGTTGGTTGCGCCGCCGCCGGTACTGAATACCACTTTGTCCAGTTCCAGTTTCGCTCCCAGCGGGAATTGCTCCACGAACGTGTGCGTTCGGACATCGCGTTTGGCTTTGAGCGCATCGCCGAGCAGAAACACATCCTGGGTAGCGGCTCCGAGCGTGGTGATTTTTGTCTTGGCTTGGCTCATATCTGGGTATATGATACCAGTTATGCTTGCTGGTGGCACGGCCGGGTACTAAAATACGTCTTACTGAAACCAACCGGTTTCTTTTATGCGTAAGGTCTACTACCGCCACCTGGTTAGAATCTGGAGGGGATTATTAACCGGTGTGGCCGGACGCGGC
>CAZAXT010000010.1:0-28411 GCA_964489295.1 uncultured Candidatus Saccharibacteria bacterium
TATATTGTGCGACATTTGATCTTTGCGTGCATATTCGTCCAATCGTTCGTTATTCTATGTCCGAACATCAAGGTATTGTCGTTGTATGTGCATATGGATGTTCTATATTCGTTCTTGCTCCCTACTGTGTTTATCGTCGTTTTCTGAGTTTGACCGTTTGATCCGGCTGTACGCTCGCGTCGCGTGTTTGGTCGTTTTGTGTGTTTGCGTCCGGCTGCGCGTCCGATTGTTTCTGTTGTGTTTGCTGCTGCTTTGATTGTTGTTGCTGTTGTTTCGGATTTTGTTTGGATTGCTGCTGTTTGTGTTGGTTGCCGCCGCGACGTCTACCGGATTGTTGCTGTTGTTGCGGGGTTTGCTGACGCTGATGATTCTGCTGGTTCTGATGTGTGTTAGTGTTCGGTTTTTGTTCATCCACTTTAGTCCAGGAACGTATCATAGCCTCTACGGTTCCCCGGGCTGAAGCGAAATTGGAACGTGAGTGATTGATGATATTAGGAATATGATCGGTTTCGAGGTCGGGAACCCGGAGCGAGTGTGCGGTGAATGGTGGCGCCTTTTCTCCATCTATGTTCATGTTGACGATGAAGTGCTGGTTGTGCAGACGGATCAGATCCTCATCCTCGAACGTCGGTGAAAAATACCGGGCCAGATACGGGGCGTCGTCGGCACTGACGCGGAAGGATATGATGGTACCCACGTTGCCGAAGACGGCGTCTCTGACTTCCTGAGACATTTGTGATATGTATTGGTTGGCGATGGTGAGATTGAGTCCGTATTTGCGTGCTTCGGAGAGTATGACGGCAAATGAGTCGGTGGCGAAGTTCTGGAATTCATCCACGTACAGGTTGAATGGGCGGCGGTTTTCCAGGTGCGTTATGTTAGCCCGGCTCATGGCGGCTAGCTGGATCTTGGTAACCAAAAGCGCGCCCAGCGTGGCAGCATTATCTTCCCCAACCTGTCCCCGGCTGAGGTTCATGATCATGATCTTACCCTCGTCCATAATCGAACGGATGTTAAAAGCGCTCTGGGGTTGGCCGATGATATTCCGGACTAACGGGTTGGCCGTGAAAGCGCCGATTTTATTGAGAATGGGGGCGACGGCTTCAGAGGCGAATTTTTCATTCCAGGAGGCGAATTCATTAACCCAGAAGTTTTTGACCACCGGATCCTGGATATGGGCGATCACGTCATCGCGAAACGGCTTCTCGGTCAACATCCGGGTAATCCCGAGCAAAGTGGCGTTGGGGTAATCCAGTAGCGCCAGAATGGTGTAACGCAGGATGTACTCCAACCGCGGCCCCCAGGAGTAGCCGAACATCCGTTTCAACGCTCCCACCACCTCTGATGATATGTGGCTCTTGAGACTCGGGTCAGTGACTTCCAGCGGATTAAAAGCGATCGGATATTCCGTGTCGGCAGGGTTGAAATACACTACATCCTGGACCCGGTTTTGCGGGATGTATCGCAACACATCGGCTGAGAAGTCTCCGTGCGGATCGATGACGGCAAAACCGCTTCCCTGGTAAATATCCGACAGTGTAAGTAGCAACAGTAAGTACGATTTACCGGTGCCGGTTTGCCCTACTACGTAGACGTGCCGGCCGCGATCACTCCGTTTGATGCCGAATTGGTGATTGTGCCCGCGGAAGTCGGTTACGCCGATCGGGCTTAATTCTTCCTGGGCCACGGTCTCGACCGACGGTAAGTTAGACGGCGGTTCGGCCGTCTTATTGTTAGCCCAGACCATGTTGGGGGTTTCCACGTTGGCGTGCGGTAAATGGTACAAACTGGCCAATTCTTCGATGTTAAGGGTTGAACCCCGGTCCAGGAACAACCGTGCCCGGTAGTGCTTGATGGCTTCCTCACCACGATAGCGTTTATTCGCTTTGAAACTATTCGTGACGTCGTTGAATTGTTTGAAAGCGCCGAATAACGCTTGCATACGGAGTCGGGTAAGATTTCTGTCGTTGCCGATGTGGACGAACCGGACTTTGACTTCGTAACCGAGTTTGGCGATTTTGTCGTTGGCGGACTGGATCATGGCTTTTTGCTGGTCCGATAGTTCCGGCTGACTGCTGCCTTCACCTCCGCCCGGCGGTCGCCATAAAGCAATGAAAAAGTCACCCAGCGTTTTCTGGATCTTATTACCAGTGCCTCCTCCACCGTTTCGGAGTCGGTTAATGAACGCTTCGCCTTTTCGGTGCCAACCGTCGTCGATCGGGCGGGCCAGGATCTGGATCCATGCTTGTTCGCCCGGTTCTTCCAGTTTGGCCAGTACGGCCGTAATGCCACCCAGTGGATCGACTTCGAAACTGTTGAAGGTTCGGATCGGTAGTGGATCGGCATTGGCCAGTTGCAGTTCCATCGATTCGGCGACGTAATTCTCGGGCAATTCCTGGCGGGCGTAATCTTCCTCGACTTCGACGATGTTCACGCTGGGATATTGGGCGTAGACTTGGCCTTCTATGAAGTTACGCAGATGCCGCGGCGCCCATATGTAAAACCGGATATGCTGGTTGACGGCCGCAATTTCGAAGCTAATATGTTCCTGGATCGCCCCTTCTTTCACCAGCTCCTGCTTGGGCCGTAAAATACCATGCAAACTGGCGAAAAGTTGTTCGGCCGAGAGTTCCCGCTTTTCGTTGTTCCGGGGTACTTCCAGCATCAGCAGCGTGTATTCAGAATCGGTCACCCACCGCTGTTTACGGACGTTTTGCCAGATGAAAAACCCTAAAATGGCGACGACGGCAATCCAGCCGCCCCAATCAAACAGCAGTGTACCCAGGAACTGGAGTATCGCGAATAATATCGTTAAGAGAAGATCCATCTACCCGTTTATTCATTCAGTGCGTAGGTTGCTTTAGCTACGCGTTTAAATTGGTCCTTCCCTTGTAAGTTTAATATAATTGTCGTCGGTTTTACATGGCGTTGCTCTAACACCCGTTTTATGATCTCGTCACGATGTAGTGGCGACTCCTGTTTGAGAATGTCCGCGATGACATCCGCCACCGTTCCCGAACTGAATCCCCACTCATTCAATGCATAAATTCCCCGCCCGACTAATATAAATCGGTTGTCTTTGATGAGTTCGTTGTGAATAGCCTGGGTTGTGACATTTTTTCGCTTGAAATCAGATTGTTTGATCTCTTCGGCGATTTCATTAAAGTGCATCGGCTGCTGACTGCGTTGGAGAATGACAAAAATCTTATCCCGGATACTCTTGGGGTTGACTTGCGACCACGTCTCGAGTCCCCATTTCCCATCCAGATGAGCCAGACCTTTGACCGAGCGTGCTAGACCGTGGAGATGGTGTTTTTCCAGTTTGGAAAATTCGGTGTGGATGGTGTCAAGATGGATCGGTTCGTTGAGTTTTTTGACAGTACGCAACAAATCGTCTCGGTGCTGGGCGAGCGTTTTGTGGTCATGATGGCCATGCAGGAACATGCTGTGATGGAAGTGGTCGTTCTCAGGGATGACCGTGATATCGGGGACAAGATGCGCCAGAAAGTTGACGTGGGCGTGCTTGTCCGTGCCCAGACGTTCGGATATTTCATGCAATGGCGCGATCCGGCCCAGCTCTTCCAATGCGTTAACGAAATGCTCACGCAGCGATTCTAAGTGCGGATGTTCTATTTGTTGCAGTCGCAGCAGTGTGTGCTTTTCGATTTGTCGGACCCGCTCACGGGTGATTCCGAGTACGCCGCCGATTTCTTCCAGTGTCTCACGCCGTCCGTCCAAACCGAAGCGGCGCGTGACGATTTCCCGTTCACGGTCCTTGTCTACGCTATCCAATATGTCGGTAACGAGTTGTTGGATATCGGGTTTTGCTACATCGGTCGTGGCTGTTGTTTCCATGAAGTTACTCTCTGGTTCGTTTTCATTATATGATTATAAAACAACTGCTGTGGGGTGTCAATTTACCCACGGACATTATGATTTGGAATTTTTGTTCTTTTTGGAATTGGCAAGGATGGTTTCGGCTTGTTTTTGATCAACTTCCTCCGGTGTCACGTCTTTGGGTATTTTGGCGTTTTGCTTCCCATTGGTGACGTACGGACCGAATCGGCCGTTGAGTACCTTTATGTCGCCGAAATCAGCGATAGTACGTTTGGCGTTTTGTTCACGCTGGTGGGCCAAGGCCGTGCGGGCAGTGGTCTGGGTGACCGTGAGCGGATCGTCTCCTTCGGGGATGGGTGCGAACGTGCTGCCGCTTTTGACGTACGGTCCGTATCGACCGTAACTGGCATAAATTTCCTGGTCGCTATCATCCGTACCCACGTATCGGGGTAACTGGAGTAGCTGCAACGCGTCCTCGAACGTAATGGAATGGATTTTCCGATCGTTTGGTATGGGGGCGAATTTGGGTTTCTGCTCGTCTTCTGCTCGCCCCAGTTGCAGCATCGGCCCGTACTTGCCCATCCGGGCGATAACGACCCGGCCGGTTTCGGGGTCCGTGCCCAACTCCCGGGCGCCGCTGGCCTCTTCGCGCGAAAGCGATTCGGCGTCATCGACTTTTTTGTGAAACGGACCGTAAAAGTCAGCAATCATGCGGTTCCATGTTTCTTCGCCCTGGGCGATGCGGTCGAATTCTTCTTCGGCTTCCTTGGTAAAGTCATAATCCACGATGTCTTCGAAATGTTTGGTCAAAAAATCGTTGACCAAAAACGCGATCTGTGTCGGGAACAGCTTGCCCTTGTCCTGCCCGTACATGATGGACTCTTCGGCTTCGTAAATGTCGTTTTGCGTATCGAGTGACAGAGTGGTGACATTCCGTTCTTCGCCCGGGATTTTCCCTTTTTCGACGTATCCCCGATCCTGGATGGTCGAAATGATCGGAGCATAGGTGGACGGCCGGCCGATACCCATGGCTTCCAACTTTCGCACCAGTGCGGCTTCGCTGTACCGGGATGGTGGACGCTTCAAGGTCTGGCGGGCTTGGACGGTGTCACGACGCAATGTTTCATTGGTTTCGACCGCCGGTAATACGGTATCGGTGATTTTCGTGTCTTGGTGCGCTTTCAGCCACCCGGAGAAAGTAATGACTTCGCCTTTGGCCTGAAATTGGCTGGAAGTGGCATCGGCGTCGATGGTGATGGTCGTTTTGTTCAGTTTGGCTGCCGCCATCTGGCTGGCGAGTGTGCGTCCACGGATAAGTTCGTATAAGCGTTGTTCCCCTTTGTCCTGGCTGACGGTTTCGGTGGCTACATCGGTCGGACGGATGGCTTCATGGGCTTCCTGCGCGTCGGACCGGCTTTGGTACGTTCGTTGTTGATGATAGTCGGAACCGAATATATCTTCGACCACGCGTTTGATTTGCCCCAGCGCGTTATTCGAGAGCGTAACCGAATCGGTCCGCATATAGGTAATATGA
This sequence comes from uncultured Candidatus Saccharibacteria bacterium, assembly GCA_964489295.1. Lineage (GTDB taxonomy): Bacteria > Patescibacteriota > Saccharimonadia > QS-5-54-17 > QS-5-54-17 > QS-5-54-17. Next base: position 5,372 of record CAZAXT010000010.1, read on the forward strand.
CCGGCTTCATACAGCCGCTGTGCCAGCGTCATGGTTTGTTTAACGCTATATCCGAGTTTACGTGAAGCGACTTGCTGGAGCGTCGAAGTCGTGAACGGCGGAGCCGGGTTACGGGTGCCTGGTTTTTCGGTAATGTCCGTAACGGTGAACGTGGCGTTTTGGATGGACTCGAGAAACGAACGGGATTTGGACTTATCCGGGAAGGTTTCCGTTAATTCTGCCGGCAATTCTTCTTCTTTGCTCGTACCGAAAACGCCCGAGATTTTGAATGCGCTCTTGGGTTCGAAGTCCTCGATTTCACGTTCGCGCTCCACGATCAGACGGACAGCGACCGATTGGACTCTGCCGGCACTCAATCCGGGTTGCACTTTTTTCCATAACAACGGCGAAAGTTCGTACCCCACCAACCGATCCAATACTCGACGGGCTTGCTGGGTATCGACCAGGCGCTGGTCGATACTGCGAGGGTTTTGCATGGCCTCGGTGACGGCTTCCTGAGTAATTTCATGAAAGGTAATCCGTTTGGTCGAGCGTTCGTCCAGTTCCAGTGCGTGCTTCAAGTGCCAGGCGATCGCCTCCCCTTCCCGGTCTTCATCCGTAGCCAGCCAGACCGTTTCCGCGTCCTTGGCCGCTTTTTTTAGTTTGGATATTTGTTGTTTTTTATTGTCGGGAATGATGTATTCAGGCTTGAATTCGTTTTCGGTATCAATGGCTTTTTCCTTGGATGGAAGATCGCGTACATGTCCGTAACTCGAGAGTACAGTGTACTCATCGCCTAAAAATTTACTAATGGTGTTGGCCTTAGCCGGGGACTCGACAACGACCAGCTGTTTACCCATGTTGCGTTATCCCCTTCGAGACGGTATACGCTTTTCGCTGTGATGTTGCGGCCGCCGTGGTCGTAATTGTGCAGTAATCGATCATGCTTATCCATGTTTATCGTAGTTGGCGACTGATTGCAACAATCTTCGTTACATTTTTGTGTCAACAAAAACGTAACCCAAAAAATGATTCGTGCAATACAGCGGGATGCATTTCGTCGGTGGGTTTTACAGCAGGAATTTTCATGAAATATTAGTAAATATTGTTGACAAACTAACAAATAAATGATAAAAAGGGATACGTAAGGGCGCTATAGCGTCCTTCGTACCTCCCATTACTATAGTGCCATTGCCCGGCTGTTTTTTCTACCCTCCAGCGATAGTCCGGGCAATGTCATGTTCCTTCAATTACGGATTTCGTGTCGCGTATACCCGTGATTGAAGGAAGATACAAGACCGCAAGTCTACCCCACCCGCTTGCGGTCTTGTTTGTTTTTTAAGGTAGTACAAACAGCATTAATTAACTTCCGAGGTACTTGATTCCAGTTCATCACGCATAAATGATTCCATGTAATCATCGGCTGTCTCCAGGATCGTATCGATGGTTTCACGTTCCTTCTTAGCGAACGGATTCAAGACGAACGATTCGCTTGGCAGGGTGTCTGCGTATTGGTTGCTGATGCCGATACGGAGACGATAGAATTCTCTCCCGCAATGGGCGATGGCCGATTTGATACCGTTGTGCCCGGCCGCTTCCCCGCCGAAACGGGTGCGGATCGTCCCCAGTGGCAGCGCCAATTCATCATATACGATTAATACGTTCGACGCATCTATATCATAAAAATCACAAGTCGCCCGGACGGCCTGACCGCTCTCATTCATATATGTCTGAGGCTTGAGTATGACGGTGGTTTCGTTTTCTCCGGTAATACGCGCTGCTTCCGCGAAAAGTTTTTTTTGCGCGGAAAACGATGCGTCATGCCGGGCAACCAAATGGTCAACCGCCATGAACCCGACGTTGTGTCGGGTATTTTGGTATTTGCGACCGGGATTGCCGAGACCGACTATCAATTTCATCGCAATTCCTAAACTCTAATTACGGAATTCTAAACAAATTCTAAACAGAAACACCGGAAATACCAAATAATATCTTTTTGAAATTATTATTTTGTATTTTGGGTTTGTTTCGGATTTTAAATTTTGATATTAGGATTTGTGTCTCTTTTTCTCTCTCCACTGCAAACGTATCGGAGTGCCGGTGAAGTCGAACTCTTCCCGCAGGCGGGTTTCGACAAACCGTTTGTATGACCAGTGCAGATACCATGTATGTGCACCGTAGATCGTGAATGTCGGCGGGGCGGTATCGGTCTGGGTGATGTAATTCAGTTTGGGGTGGCGATTTTTTAAGCCGGCCGGCGGATGATCAGTAACTGCTGTCCGGAGTACGGAGTTGAGTTCACTGGTGGAAATGGTTTGTTGCCGGGCTTTTCGTGCCTGTGAGGCGAGTGGCATGAGTTTGGTGAGATGATGTTGCTGCGTCGCTGAGGTGAGCAACAGCGGTGCCCACCACACGAACTGGAACGACGTACTCAACATATACTCGATCTCGTCCCGCGCTTTGTCGGTTCGTTCAGTCTGGTCCCATTTGTTTACGACCAGTATCAGCCCCTTCCCCGCTTCTTTGACCATTCCGGCGATCCGTTGATCCTGAGCGGTGGCGGGTTCCGTGGCGTCCAGGATCAAGGCGCAGACATCGTGTTCATTGATCGCCTCCAGCGTACGCAACACACTGAACCGTTCTATTGTCTGGCCGCCGGTTTTGGTTTTGCGGCGGAGGCCGGCGGTGTCGCTAATACGCCACGTTTGTTCGTCGTGAAGTATTTCTACTTCGGTTACGTCCCGGGTGGTTCCGGGTTGCTCGGACACGACTGCCCGCTCAGTTCCGGCTAGTGCATTCAATATGCTTGACTTGCCCACGTTGGGTCGCCCCAGGAGCGCCAGTGAAGGGGTGGTCGAAGCCGGTTTTATGGGTGTCTCTTCGATAGAGCCGGCAATCACGTCCAGAATATCGCCGGAACCCGTACCGTGGATGGCCGACACCGGCACGCTCGGTTCAGGCAGCTTATCCTGCTCTATGGGTCGTGCGGCTCGATCGGATTTATTGATGGCAGTAATGATGGGTTTACCACTTTTGTGGGCTTGCTTGATGGTGCGAATATCTTCTTCGCTGAGTATGCTGCTACCATCTACGACCAGAAGTAAAATATCGGCACTTGCTCGAGCGATATCGATTTGATGCTGAATGGAGTCGCCCAACGTTTCGTCCGTGGACTCACCACCCGCGGTATCTACCAGCCAGAACTGTTTCCCGCGCCACTCCATGATGGCCTCGACGCGGTCACGTGTCGTTCCTGGTGCGTCGTACACGACCGCTTTCCGCTGGCCGAGCAGGCGGTTGAATAAGCTGGATTTGCCGACGTTCGTTCGGCCGATAATGGTGACAACGGGTAGTTTGTTCATACGTAATAGCGTATCACGTGCCGGAGTAAGCGGTATTTAGTATACAGTATTGAGTAGCTAGTATTGGGTATGTGTATACCGGAATTTAGTTCGTCGGCTGCGGGGTGGGTTTGTCCGTGTACGCAGTACGCAGCATAACTCTCTATACTCTACACCTCCTCTCGATACTCCCCTTCTGTGAGGTTACCGAGTGTATAGTCGCCCAGTTGTAGGCGGAGCAGATCCGTAACCTTGTATCCCAGAGCAGCAAACGTGCGGCGGATTTGTCGATTCCGGCCTTCACGCATTACTGCTCGATAGGTATGAGGTTGCGGGTTATAGGTTTCAGCTGAACCATCATTGATCTCAGTGATCTCAATACGACTGATACCATCTTCAAGTTCTACCCCTTCATGTATCGCGTTTCGGTCAGAATTTGATAGTGATTGGTCGAGGGTGACGTAGTATACTTTTGTTTTCTGATATTTCGGGTGGGTTAGGGTCTGGATCAGATCGCCGTCATTGCTGAGCAACAGTAAGCCCCGGCTGTCTTTATCTAACCGGCCGATCGGTTTCATATGATACAGCGTTTTAGGTAATAGCGTATATATGGTTGGGTTATTACCTTGTCGCGCGCGACTGACGACGTACCCCGTTGGCTTATTGAGCATGATAGTATATACGGTTTGAGGGCACACCTCCGTCCCGTCTACACGGACGGTATCACCAGATTCAACCTGCATTCCAAGTTCAGCCGGCTCACCATTTACGGTGATCCGGTTTCCTCGAATGGCGTCATCAACTTGCCGACGCGACATCCCCGTTGTCCGGGCTATATACTGATTGATCCTCACTCCGAAGCGGTTTTTTGCTGACCTTCGGATGTATCTGATTGAGCAGCTTCCTGCTGGTTTTGCGATGTATCACCACTACTGTCATTATCCGATTGACCATCATTCGAAGCAGTTTGCGAGGAGTCCTGTTGTGATTGTGCTTGATTTTGTTGCTGATTGTCCGGGTTCTGTTGCATTTGCGTGTCGATGTCGTTGATCTCATCGGCCGCTTGATTTGGCTTGGCTTTTGACTGACCGGATTGTTGGCCTGATTGTTTGGTTGCCGCTACATTTTGCGCTGCTTGGTCTGCCTGGTCCGGTTGATCATCCTGGCTCTCATCGCTGTTCTCATCAGGTAAGCGGCCACTCGAAGTCGTGACAATAGATGTCGATTGACCGTCTCCTCCGCCGCCATCCTGCACCAATTCTTTAACCGTTTCTACTACGTCTTCAAGGGTGATCTGGGATTTGATCAAATATTTGTCCACTCCCAGCTGTTCACCACGTTCTTTATCCGATTCCTGACTGAGCGCGGAGAGCATTACGACTTTGGTGTTTTCTGTTTCAGGGGTTGAACGTAAAATGTCCAGTACGTCGAACCCGCTGATCTTAGGCATCATGATGTCGAGCAGTATTAATTGCGGTTTTTCTGATACAGCTTTGGAGAGGGCTTCTTCGCCGTCCGCCGCCAGTACTAATTCGTGTCCTTCAGCACTGAGCCGGGCTGCGTAAATTTCGCGGAGATTAATATCGTCTTCGACTAGTAAAACTTTAGACATTTTCCCTCATTCTACGTGTCTGTTGTCGTTGGTGCAACTGTTGCATTCGTCTTCTGCCGATTCTCCTGTTGTGATTGCCCGCTTGCAGCGGACTGTCCGCTCGAAGCAGACTGCGTTTCCATTTTAGCACGTAATTCTTGTGCTTGCGAATAGGTAAGTCGTGGCAGACTAAAGTAAAAACTGCTTCCCTTATCTTCTTCGCTTTCGACCCAGATGCGCCCGTTATACATTTCGATAATAGTTCGGCATAAATACAAACCGAGACCGGTGCCGCCAATCTCTCTGGTCTTGCTGTTGTCGACCCGGTAAAATTTCTGGAACAGGTGCTCGACTTCATCTTCAGGGATGCCGATTCCCTGGTCGTGTACGCCGACCGTGACTTGCTTGTCGTCACCGTTAATGCTGGCATTAACTTCGCCTTCAGGAGTGAATTTGATGGCGTTATCCACGAGGTTGATGAACACTTCACGGATCCGTTCAGCGTCCGCATTGACGTAAAACAACGGCATGACGCCATTTTGGTCGGTTCCGATGCCGCTATGGGACTTCAGTTTTAATTCCAAACCTTTCTGCTCGGCTTTGAATTGCAATTCGTCCACGGCGGCCTTGACGACCTTCCCCAGCTCGAACGGTTCCGGTTGTTGGTCCAGTTTGTTGTCTTCGAGTTTGGTAATGGAGAGCAAATCTTTGAACAGTTTACCCAAATGCTGGGTGGATTCGTAGGCTTTCTGGATGTATTTCTGAGCATTTTCATCGATCGTCGAGACTTGCTGGTTCAACGCTAAGGATAGGAACCCTTCAATGGCGGCCACCGGTGTGCGCATCTCGTGCGAAGCAGTGGAAATGAATTCATCGCGCTCCCGGGCCGCCTTTTTCTCCTGGCTGATATCGCTGAATACCGCTACGGTTCCGGTGACCGTGTCGGCGCTAGCAAAGATGGGCGCAATCGTCAGTGATAAGTGTACTCGTTTCTGCTGCCGATTGAGCATGGTGATGTCTTTGCGCCGTATACTCTGTTTTGCCCTGATGACATAGTGGAACAAGTCATTATTTCCGGTTAGTTCGTTCCCTTCTTCATCTTCCAGAGGTATGACTTGGGTGTAATGGATGCCGGTCGCTTCATCCTCCGCCCAGCCGGTGATGTTCGCGGCCGGTTGATTGAAGAGCTGTATAGCTCCGGATAAGTCCGTAACTAATGCGCCATCACCGATGCTCTTGAGTAAAATATCGGATTTCAACTGTTCGATTTCCAGTTTTTCTTCCAGTTCGTTACTCTGGCTTTTCTGGAACACCTCTTCTTTTTGGGGGTGATGCCGCCACAGCCATAACCCGAGCACACCGGTAACGATACTGGCGACCGCATAGATGGCATTATCGACCGCGAAATCCGCTGTCGCGTTGGCGAGCACGGAAGCTACTCCTAGATACACGACGGTCACAAGTACGTATCCTGCTACGATGTATCGGTTCAGGGCGGCGGCAAACAGCACGATCACCAACCAAAATACGAAGTATGGTGACGAAAACCCACCGGTCGCGAGCAACAAAACGGCCATGTTGCCGCTGAAAAGCAATAAATCGATGAAGGTTGCCCATATATCCGACTTTTGACTTACGAAATATCGCAACAAAAAGAAGTAAACGAGATGTATGCCGGCAATAAACAAATTAAGCGGAGATGTGCCCAGTAATTCACCGGGACCAAGGAATTGCCCGAAAACCAGGAGCACGTACAGTGTGACGATCGCCAAACTGCCACCAAGCAGCGCGTATTGTAAGTGGCGGTACAGTGCATGCATAACTGTTTGGAATAAGCCTTATGGTTATTACCCATCAGTATATAGTATTTGGCATTCAGTATTAAGTATGAGTGCAGAATATGAAGTTGAAATTTGGAATACGGAATTCGGAAGCCGCGATGAGTAGTAAAAGTAAGCGGCATGACGTATGACAGGTATTACACCCAGAAGTGCCTGGCCGTTTTTTTTAAGGTTCCCACATTTTATCCTTGATAATTTACGTATTATTTCACCTTACTGCCACCCTGCAACTCTATCCCCTTATACCCTAATATCTCAAACCCGCGACTTATTAATTAGCAGTAAAACTGCTCTTTCGTGCTTTATACCGTATACTTTATACTAAATACTGACCTGTCAGGGCCCCATCGTCTAGAGGTCCAGGACGCCAGCCTCTCACGCTGGTAACCGGGGTTCGAATCCCCGTGGGGCCACCAAGTGTATGTATACCTTGATTCATACGTATCTCGATAAAATCGAGGCATATTAATTGAATAAGTTTCGGAGTCAAGAGCTGAAATCTCATAACCCAGAACGCAGCTTTTATCTGAATGCCGTGATTCTTGTTAGCCGCGGCGCGGCAGTATTTGCCTTCTTCGCGCTCGTGTACGTGGTGTACGGGCATATACTCCAACAGGTATTCGATACCGCCGGCATTATTGCCGCCTTCGTGTTTTTATGGCTGTTTACTGCGTATGTGGTTCTACCGCTGGTACACCGGTTTCTGGCGAACGTGTATTTGCCGGATTACTATATTGGCCGGGCGAAAACCGGTGATGGATTGCTGGCCGACCCTGTCAATATAGTCGTTACAGGAAAACAGCGCCGCCTTATTGCTACGATGAAGGAAGCCGGATGGACATTAGCGGATCCGGTTACACCAAAAACCGCTTTGAAAACGATATGGTATGGATTGGTTGGGCGGATGTATATGACCGCCCCTGTCAGCAGTTTATTTTTGTTCAACAAAAAACAGGATCTGGCGTTCCAAAAGGAAGTACCCGGAGAACCGCACGCGCGTCATCATATCCGTTTCTGGTCCGTACCGGAAGGATGGCTGCTTCCTGGCGGGTATCGCGCCGATTGGCTGGGTGCCGCCACATATGACAGACGCATCGGACTTTCGTTGTTTACGGGGCAGATAACGCACAAGATCGACGAAGCGACTGACCGGGAGCGGGATTTTGTGGCAGGCGACCTAAAATCCGCGAGAGCCGGTGTCCGGGTAGTGGCAAACTTCAATACGGCGTACCGGCATCGGAATGGTGGCGGCGATAGTATCGAGACGGACGGCGCTATGCCGTTTATCAACTTGAATGATAGCGATTTACAATCATAGACCTGTCGGTTTTTGTATTGTCGTGGTTTAATCTACACCAAGTCGTTTAATAATTAACTGATTGTCCTGACGGAAGAATAGCAAACCATGAATCGCCGCGGTTCAATGGCACCTGATCACCTCCCCCATCCATTATCTTGATCCGATCGTCGTAACTCTCCTGCCGCCATGTGCCCCTGGTGACCGTACCGTTTTTAAATACCTGAGCGTTACCGCTGCCGATGGTTTCCATGACCGCGTACCGTCCTTGCTTGGTGGTCGGCATGCGGATGAGCACGATATTTTTGACCGTGATCGGATTTCCCGTAGCGGTATCAACATGCGGTGCGCCCGCCATGTATCGCTGGTAGCGATTGCTCCCCTTTTGGTATCGGAATTGAGCTTGGTACTGGGAGCTGGAGTAGTTAATGGTAATCCTGGTCGCATCCGGTTGCTGCGCCGGTTCACCGTCGTTGTGGGGTATGGAAGCGAATTCACTCTTGGTGTACCCCAAACGTTTTTGTAAATCGCGGAGATCCTGAACGCTGGAGTACATATTGTGGGGAGCCGGTCGGCTTCCATTCCGGTAATACGGTCCGTTGTGAGCGAATTGGTCCAAGTCTTTAGCGCTGCGTCGGTCAGCGAGTTGCAGTGCTTCGGCGCTTCCTCCCACGTGCGCGATCGGTGCGTCGAACCCCATAACCCAGTCAAGAAAGTAGGGGCGCAGACTTCGTACCGGACCGATTCGACCGGGCGCTTTACTTTGATACAGTGCCATAAACCGGGTGATGCCGCCCTCGACCACCGCTTCAAAAACGATATCAGCCGCATCAAGTCCCGTTTGCGGCCGGGCCGCGGGCGAATTCTCGATCATAACCCCGGTCACGGGTTGTTGGGCTGCTTTGGGTTTGACCTTCACTCCGGTTAACGGCGCCGGTTGTTTGGTGGGTTTGAGCGGTTTTTCTTTTCGGGTCGTTGTCTCACCGTTGACCCGGTCGGTACCTGCTAAGTCAGGATTGTGTGTGTATAAAAATCCGCCGATGCCACCCGCGATAACAGCGGTAAGGACAGCGAGCACTATCCAGTGATTCCGTGCCCAGTGCGTCATGTTTTTAAACGTTGGAAATCTCATATGCTTGTGCATTATGCCACGTTTTGCCCCCGTGACAAAACAGCATTGAGTCGCCGCATCACGGTCTCTTTGCCGAGTGCATGCATCGTTTCGAACAAACCGGGAGCGGCCGTTTGTCCGGTGATGCTGATCCGGATAACTTTGAACAATTCACCGGTTTTGACGTCCATTTCCTCGACCAAACCGCGTAATCGTTCCTCCAGGTCGGATTCGCTGAAATCCGAGGATTCGATGGTTTCGAGTACACGGGGGAGCCAGCGACGGACATTATCCATATCGAGCTGCTCAGGGTATTCGTTCGGATCGGCAAAAAAGAACCATGTAACATCGGGTAACTCGCCAAGGTATTTGAGCCGCTCATGTACCAGAGTCAGCACATGCCGTTTGTAATCCACTGTTGCATCACGAGCAGCGTCGGGCCAGAATACTTCCGCGCGTTGACTGAGGTCGTCCAAACTAAGAGCGCGGATGTGATGTCCGCTGATCCAATCCAGACGCTGGCTGTCGAATACGGCCGGGCTTTTCTGGATACGCTCAAGTGAAAATCGTTCCACGAGTTCTCCGGCGGTGTAGATTTCCTGGGTAGTACCGTCGTTCCATCCTAGGGTGGCCAGGAAGTTGATGAGGGCTTCGGGGAGGTATCCGTGATCGCGGTACTCCAACGCGCCCAGCGCGCCATGCCGTTTGCTCAGCTTGGCCTTGTCCGGCCCGTATACCGGCGGCACGTGTACGAATACCGGCGGCTCCCAGCCGAAAGCGGCGTACAACTGCAGGAATTTGGGCGTAGATGAGAGGAATTCGTCTCCGCGGAGTACGTGTGAAACGTCCATCAAATGATCATCCACGACATTGGCGAAATTATAGGTCGGCCAACCGTCCGATTTGATGCAGACGAAATCGTCCAGTTCGTTTCCTTTGCGTGATTGCTGTCCATACACGACGTCATCCCAGGACGGGTCGTATGATTCATCGATGGCGAACCGGAGTACGTGCGGTTCATCCGGCGACCCGTCGGTTGTCAGTTGGGAGCGGTCGACTTTGAAGGGGCGTTTTTCTTTCTGGGCAGCTTGGCGCATGCGCTCAAGCTCTTCCGGCGGCGTCCAGTCACGGTAAAGCCATCCCTGCTCCAGTAAGGTTTCGGCGTGTTTCTGGTATCGATCCAAGCGTTCCGATTGCCAATACGGTCCGTAATCTCCCCCGATGCGCGGTCCTTCATCCCAGTGCAGTCCAAGCCACTCCAGACCGTCCATGATGTAATCGGCCGCATCTTCGACCAGCCGTTCCCGGTCAGTGTCTTCGAACCGCAGTATGAATGTGCCGTTTTGGTTGCGAGCGAACAGCCAGTTAAATAAGGCGGTCCGAAATCCGCCCACGTGCATATAGCCGGTCGGGCTGGGCGCGAACCGGACCCGCGGCGCTTTTGATTCAGTCATACTTTATAGGGTATAGGGACAGTTAAAAGGTGGCAAGCCTTACTGTTACCGATTCCTAAATCCGAAAACCCTAAACTCTAAACAATTTCTAATGCTCAAAATTCTAAACCCTTTAGGTAATTAGAATTTTGAATTTAGTATTTCGATAGTAGTGCTTGGTGTTTTATAGTCCATGTTCAACTTTTCCCTTCTTGCTATTTGCTACAGGATGCTCGTAAAATTCACGATTTACACCGAAGGTTGTTTCTGAGGGTTACTGGTTTTTCCGTGCTTTTACAATGGCAACAAGACGCCAGATGATGACTGCACCTACTCCCAGGGTAAGAAGCAGACGTAAAATCAATCCGATGTACGTACCTGCGAGAATGCCAAAGAACGGTTCTTCTATAAAGGTGATCAGAATGCTACCTCCTATGTAAACTGTTATAGTCCCCGCCAACCATACAATGTGCCGTGAGCTGACTTTTTTGATGCTCATGAGATTTAAAACCAACAGGATCAGGATGCTCACGTTAACGAGTACTGACACGACCGATGATGCCGCCAGCAAGGGTATTCCAATGTAAAGTTCGGATGCGGTCAGGGATTCGGGCATTATAAACTACTGGCCATATTCACAATCTCTTGCTGACTTAGATAGGTTTCGCTGTCGATGGTGTACATGGTACCACCGTTTACCCACGCCGCGTGGCGGTTATCATAGGTATAAATGGTCAGGCCGTTTTGCTGGTAGGTCTCGTAATCGCTGGTGCGTCGATTGATATAATTCGTCAACAGACTTTGTGAGTCCCATTGGGTCTGGGATTGAGAGAGCGAAATCGTCTGATCCTGATCACGGAAGTTTATTGTTAATTGGCCGTTTCCGTATACGATCGGTCCATTGAAATCGTAGTCATCGGGAATATACTCCGGTATGGACGCGTTGACATTCGCCCGGCTGGCGGCCACCCGGACGGCGATATCGGGGTAATTCAGGTATGTAACGTACCCGGCCAACAGGAGGATGCATAGTCCGGCCGTGCCGACCCGGATAGCGGCGTGATCCATGAGATTTACCGGTGATAATCGGCGGAACCACGATTGTTTCTGTTGCATGCCGGTATTTTGCGGCGGCATGGTCTCGACGGGTGGCAACTCGTAGTCTTCCAGCTGATATGAATTCTCGGCCGGACTCTCGGAGGTATCGGGTTGTTGAGTGGCTGAATCGGTTTTCAATGGATATACCTGATGAGGTTCCATATGAGTAACTTCCGTTGCCCCTTGTGGCGTGTTTGACTGTGCATACTGCGGCTGTGTTCGATACGTGGTATCGGTTTCCGTAGGCGCGGCGGTGTACGCGGCAGCTTCAACCTGGCGATTCAATTCGGCTCGTGCGGCCATAGTAGCATCATCAGCGAGTTGATTGCTTGTCATCGTTTCAGCGGCTGTCGTGGTACTCTCGGCCGGTTGAGCTTCCGGTGGCGTGTCAATAGTGGAAGTTTGCCGGGCTGCTCCCTGGGTGTGCAGTGTACGGGCGTGCATTCCGTGTAATGATTTCGTGGGTGGATTGGATCGCGTCGGCGCTGGTGGCTGGCCCGCCGTTTGCGGTGCGGCGGGCTGCTTCAGGTCGAGTACGTTGTCAGTAGCGCCGGGTGCCGCAACGGTGGATCCATTCTGGAAACGCTGCAACCGTTCCGTGGCGCGTTGACCACAGTTCATACAGAAAGACTTCCCTCGCACGTGTACCATATTTGTGTTTTGGCATGTATCACATTGCATATCTGTGTTTGTGGAGTTTATGGTTATGTTTATTCCCTGTCCGTATCATACGATGTTTTTTTCTTTGTGTAAATTCCGATACACCCGGGCGATGAATCGCGGTATAGCCAGTTGTCGACGGATACGGCGTGGCTCCAATGCCAATCGCCACAACCACTCCAGGCCCGCTCGTTGCATAAAACGCGGACCTTTCTTGTGTTTGCCGCCAAAGCGTTCGTAGTCGAACGTTCCTCCCTCCCCGATCAATATACCGTGATCCAATCGGTCATGTAAGCGATACATTACTTCTTCTTGAAGCGGGTGCCCCAGTCCGAGCAGTACGATATCGGGTCGTGTTTCGTGCAGAGTTTGCTCCAGTGTATGTTCTAATTGGCTTGAAAATGCGCCGGAACTGTCTTTACCGGGCAAGGTGCCGACGACCGTCAGCTCCGGGATGGCCCGCTGCAACGTCTCCGCGGTCTGCTCGATCGACCGCTCTTTAGGCGAGCCGACCAGGAATACGCTCCGGTCGTGTTCAGCGGCCGCCTCCAGAAGCGGCCAGGTAAAGTTAATACCGGCGAACTTCTCGGGGAGTTCGGTGCGGATGCGCTCAGGATGCAGAGCAATCTGGGATAAGGTTTTGAATAGTTGCCAGGGTGAACCATTGGTTTGCTGATAATGAGTCGCCCATTGCCAGGAGACACCGTCGGGCAGGGATAGCCAGGCCGCGTTTAAAATTTCCGGTGAGCGATATTCGGAAAATTCGACGTAGGGTTTGATGACATACCGGCATCCGGTTCGACCGCTTTCCGCTATAATCCGTTCGATCGCCTCGTCGATCGATAGTGCGTCCAGCTCGACCCCTAGAACACTATGCCGCTGTGTCATCCCCGGCCTGTGATTCCTGAATGATCGATTTCAATTTTTTGGCGAAAGTTTCGGTGGAAAATTGTTGGGCTCGATTCCTGAGAGTCGTCCCATCAAACCGCATACCTTCGAACCGTTCAATAGCGTGATTAATCCCGGCCGGGGTTTGCTCCCGGAACAATACTCCGGTTTCCCCGTCGTTCATCGTTTCAGTCACGCCGCCTTCTCCGTAGGCGATAACCGGCGTACCACTGGCCACAGCTTCCACGGGAGCGATGCCGAAATCTTCTACGTTCGGGAAGATTAACCCTTTGGCTTCAGCTAGCAATTCGGCGCGATTTTCATCCGAGAGATATCCGGTGAATCGTATATTACCAGCAGCCATATTTTCCAAACGCTTCCGATCCGGCCCATCTCCGATGATTGTGAGTTTTTTGCCCGATATATTGAATGCTTCTATGGCTGCATCGATTTTTTTATATGGAGTCAACGCGGCTAATGTTACATAATAATCACGTTTTTTATCCGGACTGACATATGCAAATGATGATGTTTCAACGGGTGGATGTACGATTTCAGCCTCCCGTCGGTAAAACTTTTTAATTCTGTTGCGGGACGTCTCTGAATTGGTCAAAAATTTATCTACCCGGGCTGCGCCCGCATAATCCCAGATACGCATTTTTCCTGTTTGGCGACGGGCATACCATCGCCGGACCGGTCCTATGTGTTGTTCATCGAGGTATTGCGGCCAGTAGTCCCACACGAAGCGCATGGGAGTGTGGCAATAACAAATATGCAAGGTTTCCGGATTGGTAATTATGTTTTTAGCGAACGCCGAAGAAGATGAAATAACGACATCATATTGGCGAAAATCCCACGACTCTATGGCGTTCGGAATAAACGGAAGCAGGTATCTGCTTCGTTGCTTGAGCGTACGAGGGGCTCGTTGTAAATAACTGGTATGTATCCGTTCACGGGGGTAATCAAATCGTTCCGGATTAAAAATCAACGTGTAAATGGGCGCTTCCGGAAACATATCAGCTAATACGTCAAACACTTGCTCCGCACCACCCCGTTTTGTATTCAACCAGTCATGGACCAACGCTACGTTCATACTACACTTCTCTCATAACTGTTTGCATTATACGTGGTATACCCTGTTTTATTCCAGCACGGGCATGGCGATGGAGTATGGAGAATGGAGTATGAAAGCGCATATACAGGATAAAAATTCGGAACGATACTCTATTTTCCTCGTTTTTCCTCATGCATTTCTTCACCCTACAACCTTTCATCCCGTATCTCATACCCTCTTCGCTTATCACCTGTCACCCAAAACCTGGAATCTGTTCCGATAATCATCCGCTGCTGAGCAGACTTTTCTGATATTCTGCCAGATTCTTTAATGCCAAACCGGCGCCGTTGACGACGCAGTATTCGGGGTCATCAGCGGTTAGAATGGGCACATCGATGACTTTCTTCAGCAGCTCATCCAAACCGGTCAACTTAGCTCCGCCTCCGGTGAGTACGATCCCCCGGTCTATAATGTCACTAACCAACTCGGGTGATGTGGCTTCAAGTACCGATCGGATGTTGCGAACGATCTGCTCTAAAATGTCCTGGATCGGTTCGATAATTTCACTGTCGGCGAGCGTGATGGTTTTTGGCAATCCGCCGACGATGTCCCGTCCCTGCACTTTCATGGAGTGTTGCTCGTCGTCGGCGATAGCCCGCCCGATCTGATGTTTGACCGTTTCCGCCATATGCTCGCCAATGGACAGATTGTGGTGTTTGCGTAAATATTCTGAGATGGCGGCGTCGATTTTGTTACCTCCGACACGAACGCTGGTCTGGGCGACAACGCCGCCGAGCGAAATAACGGCGATCTCGGTCGTACCACCGCCGATGTCGATAACCATATTGCCGCGGGGTTCAGTAACCGGAATGCCTGCTCCCAGGGCCGCCGCAACCGGCTCTTCGATCACATAAGCGGCGCGGGCGCCGGCAGCGATTGTGGCGTCGATAACCGCCTTTTTTTCGGTCGAGGTGGCGCCGGCGGGTATGCTGATCATGACGTCGGGCTTGACCAACCGGAATCGCCCGATGGATTGGTTGATGTAATGTTTGAGCATTTCCCGGGTGATCCGAAAGTCGGCTATTACCCCGTCCCGTAGTGGTCGGTGGGATATCAACGCTTCCGGAGTCCGGCCGAGCATATTTTCGGCCTCTTTCCCGATAGCCACGATACTTCCATCGTCGCTGTTGACCGCTACGACGCTGGGCTCATTGACGACAATGCCGCGCCGGGGTGTGTACACCAGCGTCGTGACGGTACCGAGATCTATGGCGATTCGTTTCGCAAACATATATATACTATACTATAGACGCATGAAGCCGCGACTTAAACAGATTATCCGATGGATTAAATATCCGGCGCTTATTGCTGGAATCACGGTTGTTACGATCGCATTGGTCGCCTACGGACGCGGCTATTTTTATAGTTTTGAAACGGGCGAAATCGCGAGTGGCGGGTTGTTGTATATCAACTCGGAACCGAGCGGCGCCAATGTCCGCATCGATGATTCTGCTCAGGGCACGACCGAAACCCGGATTCGACTTGCCTCCGGTCAATACGGGGTAGAATTGCAGCGGGATGGATATCGTTCGTGGACCAAGGAGGTCCGGATCAGTGAAGCTGACGTTACCTATGCTCGCTACCCGGTGCTTGTACCCAATACGGTACCATCTGAGCCGGTGCGGGATTTGTCCAATGTCAGGTTCATATCCCAGAGTGATGATCAGCAGTATTTGGCAGTAGCCGAAACGGTCGATGGTGGTGACAGGATTCGGGTCTTCCGGGTTGGTGCATCCGAATCCTCACGAATAGTATTCACTCCTCCGTCCGGACAGCGTCGATTCACAGTCCAGGATATCGTCTGGTCGCCCGATGTCTCCCGTGCGTTTGTCCATACGGCAACTCCCGATGGAGCGACACGGTATTTCACGTTTAATCCTGATGTGACGGAAAGCGGCCGAGCCATTAACAGTCTTGCCGGTACCATGGTTCGTAATCCGGTTTTCGGTGAAAACGACACGTTCATATACGGCATGACGGATGACGACGTCTTACGTCGTGCATCAGTAATGGACGGATCTCAGCAAACTGTCGCACGGAATATCGCTGCGTTTGATGTGTACGAGGACCATATATATGCGGTTCAGCAGGTATCCGGCGGCACCCGGCTGGTGCGTATCGATGACGGTAATGTCGCGTCTTTGCTCGCGTACCCCACATCTTATGCTTATGAGTTAAAAACAATCCGGCATGCGGACGCGCTTTACATCGTATTGCACAATACGGACACGAACCAGGTAACACTTGTAACCAATATCGGGTCCGACGTCGACACGATGTCGTTACCACCGGGTGTAGCTGAACATATGACTATAAGTCCGAACGGACAGTATGTCGTCATGCGTACTGGCACCTATTTTACGACGTACGACCTGGAGCGTGAGCAAACATACCGGTTTACCTTGCCTGATGTCGATGCAGAACCGCAATGGTATACCGATCACCACATGGTGACGGTCAGTCAAGACGAGGTAATCCTGTTTGAATTCGATGGGGCTAACAGCGAATACTTAACGGCCGCCCGACCGTTCCGGGTTTTCGGTAATCACCAACGCGATGATGTGTACAGCATCCAGCGGAATCAACTGACCGATCAGTTGCAACTACAACGCACGGATTTGGAGTAACGGATAGTAGTAAAGTATTCAGTATGGGGTATGCAAAGGATGATATAACATCTCTACCTTCGCCCGATTCCATCCCATATCGTTCTATCATCCTGAGCGGAGCCCGAAGGATCTTTCTTGTCGGAGTATGGAGAAAGGAGTATGGAGTATGCGGGATCGTATGGTGTATTCTACGTCCCGATTTTTAGAACAAATCCCCCATGAATTCGAAGAAACTCCGGCTGGAATCACTGGGGAGAGCTTGTGACTCGCGTGAAGATGCATCTTCGGGGTCGGTGTTTTGATTCGGGTCCGGCGTGACTTGCCGTGCTTGCACGATCAACCGTTGCCAACTCGTTCCCGGTGGAGTACAAGTGATCAACGTTAAGCGTGGCTCTTCAGTTTGGTTTAACACACTGGTGTTGGTCGGTTCGACGACTTTCTTGGTTTCCACTTGGTATACGTAGCGAGTACCCTGGTAATGCAGCACGATCTCATCGTTCTGCTGTAATTTGTCTAATAGAATGAACGCGAATTTATATTTGCCGCTATCCCACCAGTTGTTGGATGAGTGCCCCACGATGACGACATTACCGTTCTCACCCGGTTTGGCAGTGGTCCCATAATGTACTACGCCACGCTCAAGCGCTTTCTGGACTTTCTCTTCCGCGAAGCTGGGTTCGTCATAGACAACAGGGACGTTAACGTCGATCTGCGGGATGATGATGCTCGGCTCATCGCCGATCGGCGCGTCCGAGTTTACCGATCCCGAAGGTGCTTGGATGCCGCCGCTGGGCGTGGTCAGGTACTGCACTTGCCCCAGAATGACTTGAGCATTGAAGACGCCAAATATAAGGATGCCGAATGCGGCCGCCGACACGGCCGATTTGAACCGGATCTTTTTGGCCCGGTTGCCTGCGCTGGCAATTTTTGATCGTACGGCGTGCTTCCATCCCGTGTTCTGATCGGTCACGGCGCTTTCTTGCTCCGCCGGCGCTTCCGTCGTAGCGGCAGTCGTTGCTACTGCTTCCCCTTCACTTGATTGCGCCGTTTGGGGTAATTGGAAGGTCGTACCGCTCGCTTCGGAGGCGGTTTCGGTGCCGTGTTCGGTCGGCTGTGTAACCGTTTCCGGTTGACCGGTTTGCTGTGGAAGTTGTCCTTGTTGTTCGAGGTTTTGCTGTGGTGCCGGTTGCGGGGTTCCGGATTGTTGGAATTGTTGCGATGGGTTTTCTTGGGGAGGCGGCGGCTGGATCTGGGTGTGTCCGTACAGTCCGGATTCGGGTTGATGCGGTTGATCGTCGGTATCGGGCGGCGGTTGCGGGGGTCGTGTGTCAGGTGCCGGCGCGGCGTATTGTTGCTCTGATTCGGCTGGCGGTTGCGATACATCCGGTTGCGATGACGGCTGCGGCTGATCGAATGCCGGTGGTGATTGTTGCTGCGTTTCGATAGCTTGCTGCGGTTGCGGTGGTTGCTCCGGAGGGGGTGGCTGTGGCGCCGGTTCTGGTGATGGTGGCGGAGCCGTACCCTGATCTGGTGGAGCGGGTACGTGTTCCGGTGGTTGTTGATCGTTTGGTTGTTGTGGCTGAGATGGCGTCTCAGACGGAATTTCTACTGGTTCAGCGCTTGGTTGCGGTGATTGCTCCGGCTGTGGTGGCGGTGTCGCCGTTGTTGTCTCCTCCTCGGGCGGGGGCGGTTGCTGCTCAACGGATTGCACAGGTGCGGCTGCCGGTTGCTGGGGTTCCGGTGGTGTGGTTTGTGTGTCAGCGGCCGGTATGTCCTGGGGCTGTTGCGTTTCAGGAAGTGGTTGCTGGGGTTGTTGCTGGGCCATAGCCGCATTTTGATCGTACTGAGGTTGGGGTGGTTGCTGAGTATCCTGGTTTACCTGCGGCATCCCGGGGTGTGCATTTTCCGCGTACTCAACCGGTGGCTGTTGTGGTGGTGGGGGTTCGGGTGCCGTATTATATCCGGTGTCGACAACAGGTTGCTGCCCGGAAGCATCAGCGGGATTCTGGGGTTCTCCTGCAGTGGAAAATTGCGCAATATCCGGTGGCTGCAACTGGAATCCGGCCGCATCAGGTTGTTGGTATGGTTGGCCGTCGACTCCGACTGATGGCTGTTGATCGGGCGGACCAGCGGAACCCTGACCGGCAACGTATTGTGCATCCTGAGACGCGTATGGTGGCTCTTGTGGGGGCGGTGTTTGTTGATCGTGGGGAGTATTAGCCGGGGCGTCTTGCAGTTGAACCGTATCGTACGGCGGATTCTGTTCCGGCATCTGGGCATCAGGTTGCTGCGGTGGCATGTTCGATTGCTGCGGTTCGTCTGGCTGCGTAGCGTATTGGTCAGAGGGTACGTTCTGGCCCGATGGTTCTTGTGGCGGACCGTCATTTTGACCGTCGTTTGATCGCAGCGGATACGGATATTGGTGGTTGTCGTCCATATGATTGGCTATTCTCCTGTATTTATAGTAAAATTAACCACGTCAATACTCAAGTTGACCGATGTTTTTTACGCACGTTCAAGCCAGAAAATATGTGCCGGAGTGGCGGAATTGGCAGACGCGTTAGACTCAAAATCTAATGAGGCCTAGCCTCGTGTGGGTTCGAGTCCCACCTCCGGCACCATTAAATTTCGTCCGTCTTTATCTTAAGTTCAAATTGTCGAAAACTCAAAACCCATAGGCCTGCCAGACACCGGTCGTGACAGCTTCGAATTTCTGGGTGTGTTGCATATGGAATACGCCGATGTAGGTAGCCAGCCATGTCGGATCTATCGAACTGATCGAGGTCATGCTGATCCGATCGCTCCCGGCAACCAGTACACGCTCGTCGCTGTAGCACACCAGGATCGAATCCATCTGTTCGCCCAAAGCACTCAGCAGCTTCTGTTCCTTTTGCAGATCGGGCGATTTGACGTAGGTGGGTATATGCCAGGCTTTGGCCAGTTCCGAGAGTGTCTGCGGCGTTCCAACTAATACCGCCGCCCGGGCGATGCTATCGGGTGCTTGGATCAAGGAGCGGATAATGTCATCGGTGATGATGCACGGCGTCTCCACTTCACTCAAAAGCGATTCCAGCAAACCGATGGTTTCGGCATTGTGGCTTAATTCGCCCGGCAGGAGGACCGCGTCGGATTCGGATATGTATCGGCGGATGTCGGATTCGGCCGTCCGGGACAGCGATCCGGCGGGTGTTTCGGCTGCGAATATGCAATCCGGCAACGCGCCGACGATTTTCTGTAATGACTTAGGCAATATGACTGCCGTTTCTCCCGCCCCGGCTTCTCCAGCGGCCCGGTAGCTGGTTTGGGTGCGGCTGAACTGCCGGGCGTGCCCGCCGATGATCAGCAACCGGCCGGCAGCCCGGCGATTAACTGGCTGGTTCCACAGGATCTCCGGGAACAGCGGCTCTTCAGTCTGTTTTATTAAGGACATATGCGTCATAAATATCAATGCTGGTTAATGTATGCACAGCTAACTGCGTAACGCTTTCAGTCGGTCGACGTTGGCTTTGTCCGGTCCGTTATTGTCAACGCCGGGTACCTCCAGTATGCCACTGGTATTACTGAACCGCGTATCGTTGATGATCGTCCGGAATGCTTCGGCGCCAATGTAGCCGTCGCCGATGTTCTCGTGCCGGTCTTTATAGGTATCGATATCATGCATGGAATCATTCAGGTGTAAAACCGACAGCCTGTCCAGACCGACCGTCTCATCGAATTGCCGGATCAGCTCCTCCCATTGCTGGGCCGTTCGAAGATCATACCCGGAGGTAAAAGCGTGGGCCGTATCAAGGCAGACTTTCAGGCGCGGATGGTTGTCACAGGCTTCGATGATCTGGCCGAGTTCGTTGAACGTGCCACCGATCAAATCCCCTGCTCCGGCTGAGTTTTCCAGGATGACTTCGGCTTCGGTGTCGCTGTCGAGCACTTCCCGTAAGCAATCACGAATGCGTGGCAGGGCGGCTTCGAATCCTTCGCCTTTGTGCGAGCCAAGATGCGTGACGGCGCCGCGGGCACCCAGCGTATCGCAATTGCGTAAAGCGGTTATAAATGTCTCGGTGGATTTCCGGCGATGTTCCTCGTCAGCCGTGCCGTAACTGGTCAGGTACATGACGTGGATCAAAGCTTCGGCCAAGCCGTGTTCTTCCATGGCGTTGCGGAATTTCTCGCCCTGCTCCTTGGTATAAGTCGGTTGCTTCCACATCCGCGGGCTGCCGGCGAATATCTGCACCGACTGGCCTCCTTCTGTCGCGGCCCGTTCCGGTGCATTCTCCACTCCACCACCCGAACTGACATGCAAACCGATCAACATAGTTCAATTGTATACGCAAGCACGCAATACGCACAATCAGGATCGTGCACCGTAGTTATGTATTCATCCTGGGGATTCTTCACTGTGTTTAGAATGACAACCCTGAACTTCCGTTTCGAATTCCAAATTCGGAATCCTAAACAAATCCGAATATCAATGCTTTTATATTTGAAACGTTTCTCTTGTTTGACACTATGCCCTCTGCGTTTTGCGTTCGCTTGCCACTGTCAGCACACGCTACACAATCCTGAAGTACTGTATACTAATACCCCTTACTCCACTCCTGCCATGTGCTATGCTGTCATAGGTAATTTTGCGACAATAGATTTATGAAAACCGCTCCCGAAAACCCCTATCACGATTGGATCCAGCGCCTGCTGGAGATTATGACCGGTGCCATGTCATGGGCGTTCTTCCTTCTGCTTATCCTGCTGAGCTATTTTTCCGTCATATGGGCCGCCTACATACTGATCGCGTACATCCTGCTGTGGTTTTTCAAGATACTCGGCTACAGCAATCGGCTGGTGCGCGGCTATTGGCATATCAAACTGACCGAGCGGATCGACTGGTATGCAAGATTGAACGACCTGAAAGATCCCGTCAGAGCGCTGGAAACACTCGATCGTGAAATCAAAAACACCTCTCGACGGCGAGAGCGAGCCGTACTGAAATTTTACCGATACCTGCTGAGTCAAGCCGTGGATCATCAGGATGAGATTCTTGACCCCGCCCGCGTCCGCCATGTGGCGCTCGTCTCCATTTACAATGAAGATACGGCCATCCTGGAAGACACGATACAGTCGATCATCGCCGCCAATTATGACGTTTCGGAGATGTTTCTGGTGGTTGCCTATGAGGAGCGCGGCGGGCCGGAGATCGAAGCCGGCGTCCAGGACCTGGTATCACGTTACGGTGAGTATTTTGCCGTGGCCGAAGCCGTCAAGCACCCCGATGACATCAAGACCAAAGCCGCCAACATCACCAACGCGGCCACATGGCTAACCAAGTATATACGTGATCACGACATCGACCCCGAACACGTCATGGTCACCACGCTGGATGTCGATAGCCGTCCCAGCAAGCACTATTTCGCCGAGCTGACTTACCGCTATGCCATTACTCCCAACCGGGTTCACGTGTCGTATCAGCCGATTTCGATGTTTTTTAACAACATCTGGGACGCGCCGGCGCTGGTCCGGGTAGTAGCCGCCTGTAACAGTTTCTGGGTGCTGATGGAAGCTTTGCGGCCACACCGATTGCGCAACTTTTCAGCCCACGGTCAAAGTCTGCAAACCCTTATCGACACTGATTACTGGAATCTCAGGTCAGTGGTCGAAGACGGGCACCAGTACTGGCGGACCTATTTTACCTATAAAGGTGATCACAAAGTATCGCCGATCTACAGTCCGATCTATCAGGACGCGGTGCTGGTGGAAGGATATTGGCGGACGTTCAAGGCGCAATTCTATCAATTGCGCCGGTGGGTCTATGGCGTGGTAGATACCCCGTACGTGATACGGCAGAGTTTTCACGAGCCGGATATACCATGGTCGACCAAGCTGATTCATATCTACCGTCAAGTCGAAGCGTATTTCAGTCTGGCGGTCGGTCCGATCGTTCTGGCGGTCGGTGGCTGGTTACCATTACTCATTCATACCGAAGGCACGAGTTCTATACTGGCATTGCAACTCCCGACGATCGTTGGTTTCATCCAGACGTTGGCGCTGTTCGGGCTGATCGCGCCCATCATCAGCAGTCTGATCAGTATC
>CAZAXT010000011.1:0-26651 GCA_964489295.1 uncultured Candidatus Saccharibacteria bacterium
TTGACCCTAGAGTGCTAATAGGTGTACCATTGTATAAGCACTCGCAATAGTACAGTGCTACTACCCTCAATGAGGTGGTCTCCCATGACGACGCGCCAGGAACGCATTTTAAAAACGATCGTAGAGTATTACGTACAATCCGCTGCTCCCGTAGGTTCGCAGATGCTAGCTGAACAGTTCGGGGTTTCACCCGCGACTGTCCGGGCCGAAATGGCGCATCTGGAGCAAACGGGTTACGTGACGCACCCATACACGAGTGCGGGCCGCGTTCCGACCGAGAAAGGGTATCGATTCTACGTTGAATCATCCACGGAACCGGCGCGCAAACTGGATGCGACCACGCGACAGCGGAGCGCCATCGAGCGGCGCATTCGTGCGGCCGGCTCTTCACAAGCGGCTATTAAAATGGCCGTCGATTCTCTGGTGCATGTCACCAGGAATGTCGGGTTCGCTACCATGGGGGTTGCTACGTATACCACGGGATTTTCCCAGTTATTTCATCAACCGGAATTTGCTGATAATGTCGGCGAAATCGCCGGGTTGTTGGACAATCTGGACGCGTGGTTGCAGGAAATGCGGCCCGCATCCCATGTCGAGGCGTTTATCGGTGAAGAGAATGCTGTCGGTAAAACCAGTGGATGCGCGGTCATTGTGTCCGGGTACACCTCACCCTACAGCAACACCAGTTATGTCGGGGTGGTCGGCTCTACTCGCCAAAGTTATGGCAACGTAATGCGGATCGTGGATCATACGGCTCGCACATTAGAGGAGGTTTTACATGAGTGAATCCCAGGAAGACACGCAATACCAGGAAAGTTCGCCCCAACAGGATCAGCAACCACACAAACAACGTGGCAAGAAACGCGATTCCAAGCGTGTGAGTGAATTACAACAGCAAGTGGATGAGCTAACCCAGGATCTACAACGGGAACGATCTGATTTTGCTAATTATCAACGCCGGGCGGAATCCGAAAAGGAACAAATCATGTCCCATGCCAAGTCCGACGTCGTCACTCAACTTCTTCCGGTGTTTGATGATTTAGAACGGGCGCTCGGATACATCCCCGAAGAATTGCAGGACAATGCGTGGGCACAAGGCGTCGGGAAGGTCTATGAACGGGCCCAGGAAAAAATGAATGAAATCGGGGTTTTCAAGATCAACGCCGCGCATCAGCCATTCGATCCCGAGCTTCACGAAGCGGTGGAATTTGAAGATGGCGATGGCAACCAGGAAGTCGTCACTGAAGAAATGCGGACCGGGTATATGCTCGAGGATATGGTGCTTCGCCCGGCCATGGTGAAGGTCGGGAAAGGTTCCGGGCAATCCTCCGAAGCAATGCGGGAAACCAACCAGACGGCCGATACGGAAAAACAAGGCGGAGAAACCGAATCCGAAGGAGGCGAAGATGACGCATAATCAATCACGACCAAATAATGATGTAGAAAGGAGTCTATAATGGGTAAGATTTTAGGAATTGATTTGGGTACGACCAACTCGGCCATGGCGATTATGGAAGGTGGTAACGCAACAGTTATCTCCAACGCTGAAGGCAACCGCACCACCCCGAGCGTGGTAGCTGTCAACAAAAACGGCGAGCGATTGGTTGGCCAGGTCGCCAAACGCCAGGCGGTCGTCAACTCGGAAAACACCATTCACGGCGTTAAGCGCTTAATCGGACGGAAGTTTGACGATGAAGAAGTTCAACGCGATTTGAAACTGATGCCGTATGAGATCAAAAAAGCCGATGAAGGTGTTAAGGTCCAAATGGGCGAGGAAGAATATAGCCCGGAAGAGATCTCGGCTATGGTATTGAAGAAGCTTAAGACCGATGCCGAGGAATATGTCGGGGAAACTATCAACGAAGCGGTCATAACCGTCCCGGCGTACTTCGACGACTCTCAGCGCCAGGCCACAAAGGATGCCGGTAAGATTGCCGGATTCGAAGTCAAACGGATCATCAACGAACCGACCGCGGCCGCTTTGGCGTACGGCCTTGATAAACAGGAAGAAGAAAAGATTGCCGTATTCGACCTCGGTGGCGGTACGTTCGATATTTCCATTCTCGAACTCGGTGACGGCGTGTTCGAAGTCAAAAGCACGCACGGAGATACCCATCTGGGCGGTGAAGACTTCGATCTGACCATCATGAACCACCTGATCGAAGAATTCAAAAAACAGGAAGGTATAGACATCTCGGACGATAAAGCAGCCGTCCAGCGACTCAAGGAAGCCGCAGAGAAAGCCAAAACCGAGCTGTCCAGTACCAAAGAAACGGACATTAATCTGCCGTTCCTGACGGCTGACTCTGAAGGTCCGAAGCACTTCGAGTACAAACTGACGCGTTCCAAGTTGGAACAGTTGGTCAGTGACTTGGTCGCCCGGACCGAACAGCCATGCAAGGACGCACTCAAGGACGCGGGGGTTAAAGCCGAAGACGTCAACCAGATCATTCTGGTCGGAGGTATGACCCGTATGCCGGCTGTTCAGGAGAAGGTACAGGAAATCTTCGGCAAGGAACCACTAAAGGGCGTTAATCCGGATGAGGTGGTAGCACTCGGTGCGGCCATCCAAGGCGGTGTACTCGGTGGAGACGTCAAAGACGTATTACTGCTGGATGTTACACCGCTGTCGCTAGGCATTGAGACCGAAGGCGGCATTTCTACTAAGTTGATAGAGCGCAATACCACTATCCCGACCAGCAAGAGTCAAACCTTTTCTACCGCGGCCGACAATCAGACCTCGGTTGAGATCAACGTACTCCAGGGTGAACGTGAAATGGCGGCGGACAACAAGTCGCTGGGTCGGTTCATCCTCGACGGTATCCCGCCGGCACCGCGCGGTGTTCCGCAAATCGAAGTCACCTTCAATATCGACGCCAACGGCATTCTCAATGTAAGCGCCAAGGATAAATCCTCCGGCAAGGAGCAGTCGATCACCATTGAAAACAGCGGCAACCTCGATGAAGAAGAAGTCGAGCAGATGCGGCAGGACGCTGAAGCACACGCTGAAGATGACAAGAAAAAGCGTGAAGTAGCCGAAGCCCGGAACCAGCTGGAAACCGCTATCTATACGGCCGAAAAACTCCAGTCAGATTACAAGGATCAACTTTCCGAGGAAGACGGCAAAACCATCGATGAAGCGGTTAAGGAAGCCAAGGAAAAGCTGGAATCGGATCTCAGCAAAGAGGACTTCGAGAGTGCCGCTCAGGAGCTACTGAACAAAGTTCAGCCCATCGGTTCCAAGCTCCATGAAAACGTGGAAGAAAATGCTGAAGAAGAAGCCGAAAAAGCCGAGACGGAAGTAGAAGGCGAGACAAGCAATTCAGACCAAGTTGAAGAGGCCGAGGTTGTCGACGAGGATAACGATGAAGACGGCGACAGCTCTTCTCAGAAGAAATAAGCGGTAATACTAGTCGCAAAGGTGCAATAAGATAGATCATGGCCACGGATTATTACGAGACACTCGGTGTGAGCCGGGATGCCAACCAGGACGAGATCAAGAAGGCTTATCGGAAGCTGGCAGTCCAATACCATCCTGATAAGGAGGGCGGGGACGAACAGAAGTTCAAGGAAATCAGCGAAGCGTACGAAGTCTTGGGTGACCCTGAAAAACGCCAGAGTTACGATCGGTTCGGCCATGAGGCTTACCAGTCGGCCCAAGGCGCTGGTGGCGCCGGGGCCGATCCATTCCACGGCTTCGGCGGCTTCGGCGGCGGCCAGCAGTTCGAGTTTGACCTGGGCGATATGGACCTGGGCGATATTTTCGGTAGTTTTTTCGGCGGTGGCGCCGGACAACGTACCCGCCGGCAGCAAACCCAGCGCGGTCGTGACGTAGAGGCCCGGGTCACCATCGACTTCGAAGAAGCTGTCTTCGGCACGGAAAAGACGGTCAGTCTGGATTTGGAAGATACGTGTTCCCGGTGTGAAGGATCGATGGCCGAACCGGGATCGAATACCAAAACATGCGACACCTGTGGCGGCCAAGGGCAGGTCGTCCAGGCTCAACGCACTATGCTGGGTACAATCCAGCATGCCACTGTATGTCCGACCTGCCATGGCCATGGCTCGGTCCCCGAAAAAGCCTGTAGCGAATGCGGCGGCAAAGGCACCCAACGAAGCAAGCATACGATCAACGTAAAAATTCCAGCCGGTATCAGTGACGGAGCAACCATCCGACTCCGTGAACGCGGTGAAGCTCCGCCGGCAGCCGGCTCGAGTGCCATGAAGGGCGATCTGTATGTGCATGTTTCGGTTCTGCCCAGCAAACAGTTCACCCGGCACGGTAAAGATATCGTTTCCGAAGCGACCATCGATATGGTGAATGCTGCGCTTGGAACCGAAATCAACGTCCCCACGGTTGATGGTAAAAAGAAGCTTAAAATTCCGGCCGGCACCCAACACGGCCAGACGTTCCGTATATCCGGTAGTGGAGTCCCGCACGGCCGGGGTGATACCCGTGGCGACCATCTCGTTACTATCAATGTATCGATCCCGAAAAAACTTACCCGCAAGCAGAAAGAGTTACTCCAGGAATTACAGAAACATCGAAAAAAGAAATAACCCTCCCTGCCTGCACTCCTATTCCACGAATAGGTTCAGGAAAGTACCATGCCGATTTCCACAGCACACATTGTCGGCAAATTCGCTTATGCTATAGTGGGGTAAATGAATCCAGTTGCCTACTTCTCTCCCGAATATGCGTTTGAAGATATGCCGGTTTTTGCCGGTGGGCTGGGTGTTCTGGCTACCGATTATTTACGGGAAGCTGAACGCCAAGGCATGCCGTGTGTCAGTCTTGGCCTGTTTTATCATTATGGATTTGCACCAGCGGATAGGTCGCATCCTGAGAAAATCGATATCGCGGCAGCCGGATGGAGCGTAGTAGAACAAGATGGCGATCCATTAATCTTGTCACTACCGTTGGCCGAGCAGACGGTATACTATCAGGCGTGGTACAAACAGTCCGGTAGTGTGACCAGTTATCTCCTGGATTGCGATATCGAAAAAAACGATCAAGAGGCCCGGGAACTAACAGCGTTTTTATATGACAAAGATTTTCTGGTAAAACTCCAGCAGAACATACTGCTCGGTATTGGTGGAGTCCACCTGCTTGAAGCGCTGGATATATCGCCGCACGTCTTTCACATAAATGAGGGCCATGCGGCGTTTGCTACGGTCGCGCGCTTGGCTTCGCATAAACGGATGAAACCCCATGCTACGTTCGAAGAATTGACCGAAGCGGTCGTCGCCGAAACGGTTGCGAGCAAACATACGGTGCTTTCAGGGGCCGGGCTATATATTGCGCACGACACCTTTGAGTATGTACTCAAAGAGTATTTCCAAGAAATCGGTTTACCGCAAGAAAAAGTTTTTCCGTTAGCCCAGGACCCGTTGCGCAAGGATGAATTCACGACTACCCGGCTGATGCTGCGAATGGCAAACGTGACCAATGCGGTGAGCCGTTCTCACCGGAAATACGAACGCACCACGCATCCTGACAGTGAGTTTGAGTTAAGCTACATAACCAATGGTATTCATCTGCCAAGATGGCAAGATGCTTCGATAGCCGATTCGGAAACGGATACTGACATATGGTCCGCTCATATGAAACTCAAACAACACCTGATCGAAGCGGTAAACCGGCGGGCTCATAGCCAACTGGATCCCGATTTACTGACACTTGTATGGGCTCGGCGTATAACCGGGTATAAACGTCCGCTCGAGTTGTTCGATGACCTTGAATGTGTAGAACGAATCGTAACTAATCCCGACCGACCGGTGCAGATTATCATTGCCGGTCAAGCCAATATCGAAGATGAGGTCGGGATTGAAATGGCGCGCGAAATCGGTGA
This sequence comes from uncultured Candidatus Saccharibacteria bacterium, assembly GCA_964489295.1. Classification (GTDB taxonomy): domain Bacteria; phylum Patescibacteriota; class Saccharimonadia; order QS-5-54-17; family QS-5-54-17; genus QS-5-54-17. The sequence goes on from CAZAXT010000011.1 coordinate 5,853, forward strand.
GCACGTTTTGAACCCCCGATTTCAAGGCCGGATAGCGTATGTGGCTGATTATGATCTGACCACCGCCTACGCGCTCGTATCCGGAGCTGATGTGTGGCTCAACACGCCGGAAAAAGGGTACGAAGCATCAGGTACCAGTGGCATGAAAGCCGGTAGTAATGGCGTCCTGCAGTGCTCCGTCAAAGACGGGTGGATCGGCGAAGTCGACTTGAGGCAGAGTGGATGGGTTTTGCCCGAGATCAATACAGCGGAAACGCTCTATGGGTATCTGGAGCATGAAATAGCACCGTTGTATTACAAACATGGTGCGACCGATACGCCTGAAGAGTGGGTCGCGTATATGAGACACATCAAAAAAGCTGTTGAAGATCAATTCACTACGGAGCGCATGTTAAAGGATTATAAACGATATCTGTACCGGATGGCATGAGTCGATGATGGGCGGGGTGTTCTACAGCGTACGGTCTATGCGGGTATATAATATGAAGCAGGAAATGTGTCATGCTACAATTACCGCAAGCATTATAGTAAGGAGCATACGTGGCGAAACCGAATCATGACGCCAAAGTATTGTTTGTGACCGCTGAGGTTGCGCCGTTTTCCAAGCAGGGCGGACTGGGTCAAGTTGCCTATTTCCTGCCTCGTTCATTATTGAAAACCGGTGTTGATGTCCGGATCTTTACCCCGAAATACGGCCGAATCGACGATGACTACTACAATATTAAAACCCTGAAAGAAGGCATCCGGGTCCCGACCGGCCACGATGGTAAAGATGGGAACCCCGACTATCTTGAGTGTAATGTCAAAGTGTGTGAAGATCCTGAAGATCCATTTGAACCCACGATTTATTTCCTGGAAAACGAAGAATATTTCGAAAAACGTGCCAATGTCTACGGCTACGATGATGATCATGTCCGGTTCGGTCTTTTGAGTCGGGGCGCACTGGAATTTATCTTAACCAAGGAATTCGTGCCCGATCTGGTGCATTGCAACGATTGGCATACCGGGTATTTGATCAACGACTTGTATTTTGTTCGTCAGGAAGACGAGGAACTTAAGGAAATGGCGAGTTTGCTCTCCATCCATAACACCTATCAAGGGAACTTTGATTATAACCGTGCCAGTGAGATGGATTTTGATGATGGCAAATCGGCGCTTTCCCCGTTCTACACGGATTCGTTTTATAAGCAAAACGCGCTCAAGCGAGGCATCATGCGGGCGGACCGTATGAATACGGTGTCAGAAACCTATTCCAAACAATTGTTACTGGAAGAATACGGCAATGGACTGCACCAATTATTCCGCGAACTCAGGGGAAAAATGTCGGGTATTTTGAATGGGCTTGATTATTCGGATTTTGACCCGGGAAATGACAACATTATTGCCCAGAATTTCACCAACCGGAGCGTCGGAAGACGGGCCGAGAACAAGCGGGATTTACAGAATGAATTTCTTCTCGAGCAAAATCCGAATACACCGATCATCGCCATTTCCGGACGACTCGACATGCAAAAGGGTGTTGATCTGATCCAGGACACGATCGACTTCATCCTCAAAGAGTTGGACGTGCAATTCATCGTACTCGGGGGTGGGGACGGTCACTATGTACAGTATTTTGAAGAACTGGAGCGACGGTACCCCGATAGAGTGGGTGCGCATTTGATGCCCGACTTCATACTGCCGCGGAAGATATTTGCCGGAGCGGACATTATGTTGATGCCCAGTTATTATGAACCCGGCGGGATCGTGGCTATCGAAGCTATGCGCTACGGAGCGGTACCGCTGGTACGGGCGACCGGTGGTTTGGCCGATATCGTGCAGGATTATGATACTCGGAATGGCACCGGAACCGGCTTTAGTTTCAAGGAATTCTCTCCGCAGAGTTTTCTGGTAGCGTTAGTCCGTGCACTGGAAGTTTATAAAGACTCCGAAGCATGGGAAGAACTGGTCAAGCGCATTATGTTGCAGGATTTCTCATGGGATAAAGTAGCTGAAAAATACGCCAACCTGTACGATCGAACCATTGCTTATCGCCAGGAAGCTATTGTGCCTAACCCGCCCTTAACGTATCAACAGCGCGTCGACTGGTAACGCGCGTCCTGATATAATTACCGCATGCTCTGGGGGCAATTTCTACACTTATATCAGCCGCACGGTCAGGACCCTGATGTTCTGGAAGCGATTGTGGAGCAGTGCTACCGGCCGGTTTTGGAGGGTATCGTTTCCCGTGAACATGCCAAAATAACGATCAACATTAATGCCTCTCTGCTTGAATTGTTCGACGAGCACGGCTATCACGACCTGATCGATATGCTTAAACAGGGTGGAAGCCAGGGCAACATCGAATTTACCAGCTCAGCCAAGTATCATGCTTTGCTTCCGTTTTTGCCCGAAACGGAAATGCGCCGCCAGCTCGCCACTAATGATGAAACCAATCGGCAATACCTTGGTGACGTTTATCAGCCACGCGGAGTATTCCTGCCCGAGATGGCGTATAGCCCCGAGGTTGCTCCTGTCTTGGATGCGGCCGGGTACGACTGGGTGCTTTTGGATGAGATCGCGCACAAGGGAGATACCGGAACGATCGACTATACCAAGCTCTACACCATTAAGGATACCAATTTGAACGTCTTCTTCCGGCAACGCCGCGTCAGCAACCTGATCATGAGCGCGGTCGTCCGATCGGCCGAGAAGCTCGAAGAAGCTATGCGGGAGGAACTGGAAACCGCTGGATACTTGGTAACCGGTATGGATGGAGAAACGTTCGGGCACCATAGGACCGGGTTGGAAAACCTGCTATTCGAGATATTCGACTCTTCCGCGTTCGACTTGGTCCGTATATCCGATTTGCTGAATGAATACGAGGAGACGGAAGAGGTTGAGCCGGTCGCGTCCACCTGGGCATCAAGCAAAAAAGACATCGACGAAGGCGTGCAGTTTTTGACGTGGAACGACCCCGATAACGAAATACACGTCTTGCAATGGAAATTACGGGATTTAGTGTTGGAGCAATTTTACCGATTGGATGAAAACGATCCCGCCTTTGATGACTTACGTCATAAACTCGACTACGGGGTTGCCAGCGATCAATTTTTCTGGGCATCGGCACGGCCGTGGTGGAGTATCGAAATGATAGAGGAAGGGGCGTATGCGCTCTTGCAGATCATCCAGCAACAACCCGGTGTGAAGCAGGATGTTCGCGATACCGCCTTGGACTATTATAACCAAATCCTTGGTACTGCGTTCGAATGGAAGCGGAGCGGCAAGATTGCCCGCATCCGCCAACAACACAAGGAAGGGGTTCGCATTCCGTTCAAAGAGCGCACCGTGGAAGAGGGAGGCGAAGAAGAAGGAGTGTACCGGGCGTTTGTCGATATGATGCGCCGACAGGAACAACAGGCGTCTGACAATCAGGATTATGAAGAAGCGATTATCTGGCGTGACGCGGTATACAAATTGGAACATAAGTTGGATATCTATGACGCTATGCATGTCGCCGACTTGCTGCGGACTCGGTTACCGAACGATGATGTCGAGGATATGATAGAAGAATACAAAAACCAATACCGTTACATCCGGGGCGGCCAGCCCGAGCAGCGGGGCTAAATTCGTAAAATATTGCATTTTTTATAAAAATATTGCAAAATATAAATTTGTAGAACGTTTTGTTGGCGTAGCAATCATTGATAGTTGTTATCCGTCATTGCTATATGTAGTGTATTGAGATTTTTATGAAAGGAAAAATTATGAATAATACTCACACCGGTTTGGTGCTGTTCAGTTTCGCCAAACACCCCACGGGGTATTATGAAAAATTATTCGGCCGGTTGAGTGAGCGGTCGCCTGAATGCGGTCTCGATTTGTACAGGGGCGCGCTGAAAGACCTGCGCATCCACCTCGGTAGAGATGTATTCACGGTTCATGAAAGCAGAAATGGTATGAATGTGGCCGATTTTGACGTGGTGTATTTTCAGTTATGGTCGAAGTGCCCCCAGCAAGCTTTGGCCGTTAGTACGTATCTGGACGCAACAGGCGTCCCGTACTTAGGTCCGACCGTAAAGCGTATTCAGCCCGATACTAAACTTGGCGAATTGAGTCTACTTAAAAAAGCGGAGGTACCGATTCCCGAGACGGTTTCCAGTAGTCATAAACAGTTGCGAAAATGGTTCCATGAATCCGCGCCGCTTGATTTTCCGGTGGTGATGAAAAATATTGCCGGGTACGGAGGTAAAATAAACTTCAAAGTGCATTCCGGGGAAGAACTAGACCGGGTCTTGGAGGAAAATCCCGATGTAACCTTTGTGGTGCAGGAGTATATACCCAGTGATCGGGACTATCGTTTTTTGGTTATGGACGGCGAAATACAAATCGTACTCGAACGCCAGGGCAATGGCGATACTCATCTACACAATACGTCCCGCGGTGCTGAAGCTCGCAGCCTAGACCCGAAGGAGTTTACCCAAGACGTGCAAGATATGGTGGTGAAAAGCGCGGAAGCGGTGGGACGAAAAGAATTCGCCGGCGTGGACCTCATGTTTGATCTGAACACCGAAAAACCGTATGTTTTAGAGGTCAACAAAACGCCCCAGATAGAAATCGGGTCCCATACTGAAGAGAAGATGGACGCATTATTGTCGTATCTTGCCAGATTGAGCCAGCGGGAGCAGTCATGAATACTTCCAAAGTCCTTACACTTGTCAATCACGTGCCCAAAGACAAGGAAAACAGTCTTAATTACGGCATGTTTCGTCAGCGGTTACAGCAGGAAATAGGGGATAGTGTCGAAATTACTGTTGCCGGTCTGAAAGAATTTCGCTTCGATATTGGAGTAGAAGACACGAAAGTGTGGATTCCTGAACGTAATATCGATGTTCGCGACTTTGATATGGCAGTGTTCCGTCTGTGGTCACAGCAGCCAGAGCGTGCGGCAGCCATGACAGGATTCTTGCGCCACAAAGGGATTGACTATGTTGACTCGTCTGTAGCAATCGGACGCGGTTCGAAAGCGGCTAGTGCTATGGCGCGGTGGGTTGCTGGAGTGTCGGTTCCTAAAACGATTTTCGGCACCAATGCCCAGCTGAGGCAGTATATGCAGGATCCGGATGCTGAGCTGGCGTTCCCTTGCATATTGAAAAGTATATCCGGTAGAAAGGGGCAGGATAACTATCTTATCCGGGACGCTACGGAGCTTGATAGTACGTTAGACCAGAATCCTGATATGGAATTCGTGTTGCAACAGTACATACCCAATGATGGAGATTATAGATTTGTCGTGTTCGGCCGGTATATACGGCGTGTTATCCATCGCACGGCTGATGCGGACACACACTTATCCAATACAAGCCAGGGCGGCAACGCGGAGCTGGGTGAAGTCAAGGATTTCTCCCAGAGCGTACGTCACGACGTCTTACGTGTAGCCTCGATGGAAGGCGTTGAAATGGCCGGCGTGGATGTCATGTTCGATCAAGCCGGACAACATTACGTTCTCGAAGTGAATCGATCGCCGCAGATTTTGACGGGCGCGTTCCCCGAGGAAAAATTAGCCGCGTTCAGCCGCTTCATCAAAAACTATACCTGTCACGCTCGACAACCGCAAAAAACGATCGGTCGTCGCGCACGGGTGACAATGCCCGACCTCGACGATCTCAGTCTGACCAGCAAAGTTGACACCGGCGCCTACCGAAACGCCCTGCATGCTGAGAACATCATCGAAGAAGAGCAGAATGGTACGCCTACCCTGTACTTTCGTGTGCGCTCGATGAACGGAGAAGTAAGTCGGCATTCTACGACCGAATTCAAATCGACCAGGGTGAAGCAAAGTAGCGGCGGGGAAGAAAAACGGTACTTTATCTACACCGATGTACGCATAGACGGTCAACAATATTCGACGGAATTCACCTTAACTGACCGGGAGTCAATGAAGTACCCTTTGTTGCTGGGCCGTAAATTACTTCGGTATAATTTCATAGTCGATGTTAGTATAGCTGAGGGAGTTTTTGAACAAATATACACGGAGCAACAATCATGAAAATAGCCGTCTTAGCAGTCGGGTCAGCCAATTATACGACCAAGCGTCTGGTTAAAGTCGCACGGGAACGAGGGCATACCGCCAGGGTTATCAACCACGCCAAGTGCTATATGGGGATGGAGCAGAGTCGTCCGAACGTGCACTATAAAGGCAAACCTCTTTCTGATATCGACGCCATTATACCCCGTGTCGGGTTTTCCTATACGGGTTACGCGGCCGCGGTCGTACGACAGTTTGAAATGCGGGATGTATACAGTGCTACTCGTTCTATAGCATTAGTGCGCTCACGGGACAAATTGCGGAGTTTGCAGCTTTTATCCCGGGCGGGTATCGACATCCCCAAGACCGCCTTCGCTAACAGGACTGACGACATCAATGATCTGGTTGAATTGGTCGGCGGGACTCCGCTTATTGTTAAATTGGTGGAAAGCACTCATGGGCAAGGGGTTGTCTTAGCCGAAACCAAAAAAGCGGCCAAATCCGTTATCCAAGCCTTCTACAGCATTAACCAGCCGATTTTGATACAGGAGTTTATTGAAGAAGCGGGTGGTGCCGATATCCGTGCTCTCGTAGTCGGAGGCCGAGTAGTAGGCGCTATGGAGCGCCAAGGGTTAGATGAGGAGTTCCGATCCAATATTCACCAGGGTGGAGCGGGCAATAAGATCAAGCTTAGTCGTGACGAGCGACGTATCGCCGTCAAAGCTGCTAAACAACTCGGCTTGGATGTAGCCGGTGTGGATTTGGTTCGCTCCGAACGCGGCCCGCTGGTGATCGAAGTTAACCCCTCCCCGGGACTGGAAGGCATCGAAACTGCCACCGGACGCGACATCGCCAGCAAAATCATTCAATATGTGGAAATTAATGCAGGGCGAAAACCCAAAAAAGACAAAGTCGGCGCTTAAGAAACGAGCCGTTTTCATTGCGATAAGCGTAGCGACTGTCGGTAGCGTTATCGGTGTTTGGCTACTACACACGCCCTCTTCTGAACCGTCTCGAGTGATGATCAACGGTGCAACAATCCAGGTAGAAGTGGCCGATACTCCGCGTGAGCGCACCCAAGGATTGTCCGGTCGTGAGCTACTCCCCTGGGGTGAAGGCATGCTTTTTGTGTTCGATGAACCCGGGACTCCCGGTTTCCATATGAAAGATATGCATTTTAGTATCGACATCATTTGGCTGGATCATAACCGAAATGTGGTCGACGTCACCCGTTCAATTTCTCCCGATACGTATCCGAAAACGTTTTCGTCGCGTAAGCCAATACAATATGCGCTCGAAGTACCGGCCGGCTTTAGCGAGAAACACGCCATTACGACTGATGATGCTGCGTCGTTCGATCTTCAATGACAAACATATGTGTTAATCGCTGTGGTAAAAATTTCACCACCAAAACCATAAGTGGTATGATTGCGGCATGGACATCGATCTCACACTGGCGCTGTCGGTTCTGATTCTTAGCGCATTGATCCTGCACTACAAAAGCCACGTCAAGTTCGTGGCGATGGGGGTATTCGTGGGCTTCGTGCTGTTGGACGTACTCCCAGTCCAGAATGTTCTTGCCGATCCGGTGCTTTTGAGCCTGGCCCAGATCGCGATTTTACTATTACCAGCCGCGGTACTCGGAATCAATCACACCGTAGACAAACGCAAAGGAAGCGCGGTATGGACTAGTGCTTTCGTGCTTGTTTTTACGTTGTTTTTTCTTTCCAGTCTGGTGCAGTTTCTGCCGGATATGCTAAATGCATTTATACGCGAGCAATCCGTGATCGGATGGCGGATACTAAGCTATTTCGAATGGTACACCCTGGCAGCCGCGGTCCTGGTTTTGGCCGACAGCATCCCGCATCGCCATCATGTTGAAAAAGAAAAGAAGAAAAAGAAATCAAGCAGCAAAAAGAACTCCAGTAGCAGCAGCTCCTAATATCAGTTGCCCTTCCCCGGGTTATTCGGCTATTATACAATAGTTAGTTTAGACTAACGTGTGCGAAATTAAGCATCTTGTGCCCCGTATCAAACGGATACTGTTTGATACGAAAAAAGAGCCATCAAGCATCAAGTTAATAGCAAACAGGGCCGTAAGCCGGTGTTGCTATTAACGTAAAGTTAAATGAGCTTTGACGCGGGCCTGTAGCTCAGTTGGCAGAGCAGTGGCCTTTTAAGCCATGTGTCGTGGGTTCGAATCCCACCAGGCCCTCCAAAGTAAACGTCGTATTCTTGCAATAGGATATTTACTTTGAAAATCATGATTGTGGGATTCGAACAAGAATCCACCGAAAACCGAGCGATTAAACATCTGCTACACTCTATAACAATGGCGGATTTCTTCAAAGACAGCAGACTGAACAGTGGCGCAAAGGGACTTGTCTTTATTGACGACAAAATCTTGATTTATCGGCGAGATGGCAATACCCGGAAGCATCCGTTCAAGCTGGATATCCCCGGCGGTAAATCAGAAAGCGGCGAAACTCCTTTCGAGACGTTTAAGCGGGAGACGAAGGAAGAATTCGATTTGGATATAAGTGAACAACAAATTGGATACACAAAACGCTACACAGGGATCTCAAGTAGAGGTGCGTATATTTGGTTTGTGGTCGCGCATTTATCCAAAGGAGTAGAGGAATACATTCGAATGAACGACGAAGGCGTAGAATGTATGCTCATGGATCCGGAAGATTACCTAAAACGACAGGACGCGTGGCCTCTTTTCCAGAACCGTACATCAAGATACATACATTCACATAGACAAGAGCTTTAATTAAATGGTTACATGTAATTTCACAACCTATCGCCCCAATTGTGCAAAATTTCGTGGTCAAGCGGGTCAGTCAACCACAAATATGCAAGTACGTCCTGAGAGCACATTATTTTGCGAAATCGGCAACTCATGATCCGCTATTATTTACCGGTTGGTTTGTAGCGTTTTGCTGCAAAAAAATGAAAAATGCTATACTGAAATCTGTAAACATAAGAACAGGATGGTAAATATGAACGAATTCGTAGCCAAAAAACTCGGTGAAGTATTAGCGTTTTCCAATGTCGGCACGGAGTTGTTTGAACGGAGCGACTCAACGCTCAAGGAAGCTTTCTCTGATTTTGACGAAATCAAGCAGACATTCCAGGAACAAGCATCGAACATCAAGCAATTCGCTGATACGAGCGGCGTGTCAGAAACGACTGAGAACAAAGCCCAAGCTACCGGTGATAAACTCCGTGGCATGATGGAGACGTACATTGGTGACGAATGGGATAACTTGGCCGAATTACTCGAGTGGCTCGGCTTTTTTGAGGGTGCTGCTGTCGTACACTGGCGGGTTATCGAAGGTGCGGCTGAAGCCGGGAATGACGAATTAATGCAACAATTCGCGGCCGACGGTGCTGATTTTCGTCAGGATCTACTTCACCGAGTGCAGGAAGAAATCAAAAAGGTCGGCTCTAAACGAGCACAACAATAACTCTCCTTAGGCTTTTTGATACGTACCGATCAACTCGGTCTGGACGATGACATGTCCGGCCAAAGCGTTTTCTACGGATTCTTTATCACTTCCTTCTGATAAATCCAGCTTTGTATCAAGTGCGTATAACCTGAAGAAATAACGATGACTGCCCGTTGGTGGACACGGGCCCATGTACTCGGGTTTTCCGGTGCTGTTCGCTCCGATGCTGGCGTTCTGCAGTGTAGAGTTTTCGGGAATCTCGTGTAGCTGGGGCGGTATATTCCAAATAATCCAATGATCAAACGTGATACCGGGTCCATTGGGGTCGGTGGCCGCATCCGGATCATCACAGAGTAGAACCAAACTTACTGCTTCCGAAGGAATGCCATCAATGACCAGTGGCGGATTAATGTCATCTCCTTGGCAGGTATGTTTAGCCGGTATAGGTCCGTTGTGTTCGAATGCGGTGCTCGTAAGTCGCATATTCCCTCCGTGGTTTCCTTCTTATATTGTAACAACATTGCGTATCTACTCTCGAGTCGCCCTCTGATATAATTTGCACGGAAGCGGGATTAGTTCAGCGGCAGAATGCCAGCCTTCCAAGCTGGAGACACCGGTTCGAATCCGGTATCCCGCACCAGGTACTCGATATTTTCTCAGATTGACAACAACGTTATACGCATCTGGTGGAAAGCTTAATACGAAGCTTTATCAGGTCACTGATAAGTTACGATACTTAATACTCAATACTAAATACTCTATACTGCCTAATAGGCCCCGGTAGCTCAATCGGATAGAGCAATGGAGTTCTAACCCATGTGTTGGAGGTTCGAGTCCTCCCCGGGGCACCACTCGGAATATGTGTATAATTTCACTCAATACAATACCAACTAAACCGGTGTCTGCTCCGCACAGAATCGTTCGGGGCTTGGCATTGACTTCAATTTCACACATTCTTTTTCCGGCCGAAACAGCGAAATTGCATACTTCGTAATGGTGCATAGGTATCGTCTCAAGTAACGTGCTACCAGCTGCGCAAGAGTATGAAGCGGGCTAATAATATACACATGAAATGTATGTTATGGTGGAGGTATAAATAAAAGGAGTCATAATTATGGCTACGGAAGACGATCAACAACAAGTACAAACGGATCAAGACCAGCCGCAACAAGCGGAGCAGCCTGATAAGCTTGGTAATGAAGCCGAGGCGCTTGGCCAAAAACAAACCCAGGAGGGCGGCGAAAACCGGACTGCCAAAAACGTTCTCGCTGTCATCGCCGGTGTAGCCGTGGTTGCCTTGCTCGTATGGCTTGTCATGTCAATGATGTAAATTTATTTTCACAATAAACACATTCATCATCTGACTAATCTGCCAACGAAAAGAGATAATCTGCCTGACCCTGTTCGGAGCAGGGTGGTTTTATAGACTCAAACCCTGTTTAATTATATTATAATCATAATTAAACAGGGTTATTCGTATGGAATCGGGGGTACGCGTTGGCGTGTGGAACGTATGTGGTGCTTTGAGCGATGATGAGCGCGCAGAGCGTGCGGTAGAAGAAATCAAAAGCTCAGATGCAGATATCTTTGTTTTACCCGAAGCAACGAAAAATAACCAGGTTTCTGAATATGCGATCAACACGCGGGACCATACACTCAGGGCTTTAAATAGTGAAGGATATACGTACAACATCCTTTCTTGCGCGTATGAAGATATTCATGAAGAAACGGATCACCGGCCGGATTATAAGCTTTGGGTCCTTAGCAGATTGGCAGTACAAAGTTGTGTAAAGCGAGCTGGAATCAGAAATTATCTTTCGCTGGGTGTTACTGAGAACGGAAAAGACCCATTACGCATCGATGGCGTGCATCTTGATGATAGAACTGAAATAAGTCGCATCAACGCAGCCATGGATTTGGCCGGTCAAGATTTCGATATTGATGCACCCCGGGTTGTCGCCGGAGATTTCAATGCGCTGGACAAAAAGGACAGAGAGGCGAAAATGTACCGAAGCAATGCTTTCAGGGCTTTAGCGCGTTTAATGCCACAAGAACGAATTCGATATGCCGGTGAGCGACTGCATGAGATGGGTTACGGTACTACTATGAAGATTATGAAGGAGTTTGGGTTTGAGGATGCCGACAAAAAACACTTATCGACTGCCTTGCTCGGGAGGTTTGCCGTACTTGGTCACTTAGACAAGATTTTGTATTCACAACATAACGCAAGGGCTGAGAATTTCCTCAGACATCATCGATGGAACACCCGGGAACGACCCGTTTCTGATCATTGCGCGATTTCTGCGATCATACACGCGGACGACAGCACCAAAACATACTTTTAAGAAAATTTTGAATCCAGTATACTTACAGGGACGTGGCGGGTGTAGCTCAGCAGGTTAGAGCGTCAGATTGTGGCTCTGAAGGTCGTGGGTTCAAATCCCATCACTCGCCCCATTATATTCCTAGCTTTTTCAGAGATATCGCGAAGACATTTGTCTCCTGTTTTAATCCTTCACTATTAAACGATCACTTAATTTGGTGCTAGCAATATTTTAAATGGCTTGTTGTAGCTGTTATAATAAAAGTATAGTAAGCAGCGAGGTGTATTATGCAACGCGCAGCAGAGTTAGTAAAAGGCCTGACAAATCTTTTCATCGGGATCGTTGAAGTATTTCTCGGGGTAAGGTTTCTGTTTCGACTGCTTGGGGCGAATCCGAACAACGGATTCGTATCGTGGCTATACGAGGTATCCGGCCAACTTCTTGAACCGTTCCGGGGTATTTTTCCGGTTGAAGCCGTTGAACCCGGTTATGTGCTTGAATTTTCGACGCTTTTCGCCATGGTGGCGTACGGTTTGCTCGGTTTTCTCGTTTTGACGCTGGTTGATGCTCTATTACCGGACGACAAACGGCGCGAAAAGTCTGAATAACTCAAGGAGTTGCGCGCCTACCAAGCCGGGAAGTAACGCCGGTCAGGTAAAACATGTAAGTCTTGGGTTTATTCGTGGGCGAAATCCGCACCGATAGCAGATAGCTTATCCAGTAGCGCGTCATATCCTCGAAGTAGGTGATCGACGCCATCAAGCGTTGATGTGCCGTCAGCGACCAACGCCGCGATTACATGTGCCATACCAGCCCGGATGTCAGGGATGTCAATTTCGGTCGCATTCAACGGTGTAGGCCCCTGGATGATAGCACTGTGTTTATGAGCCAATCCTTTGAATCTACACTCCAGCTCTCCAAGACATTTAGTAAACAGGGCAATGTTTGCTCCCATATGATTGAGTGAGTCGGTATACCCAAAACGGTCTTCATAAACCGTTTCGTGGAGTACCGAGAGGCCATGGGACTGGGTAAGGATAACAACCAATGGTTGTTGCCAATCAGTGGAAAATCCAGGCCAGGTTTCCGTCTCAAGCTCAACGCCCGATAGGCCGTTTTCGCCACGACGAAACACGATTCCGTTATTTCGTACTTCATAATCTCCTCCAATACGCCGGAGGGTGTTTAAGAACGTACTCAAATCATCCTGTTTGGCATTCTCTACCACGATTTCTCCGTTGCTGGCGATAGCCGCCGCCGCGTATGATGCGGCCTCGAGTCGGTCTGGCATAACCGTATAGGAAGCTCCATGAAGTCTATCCACACCATCGATCAAGATCACTCGATTGGCTCGGAATTCGATGATGGCACCCATTTGCTGCAAAAGCTTTATAAGGTCCAGTATCTCTGGCTCGGTAGCTGCGTTCTCGATTCGGGTTCTTCCATGAGCCAGCGTAGCAGCGAGTAGGATGTTTTCGGTCGCGCCAACGCTTGGGTACGGAAGCCGGATGGACGTGCCGTGCAGTTGTGACGTTTCCGCATAGTAGCCGGTATCGTCATTGGTAATCGTCGCTCCCATCTGTTCTAGTGATTGGATATGGTAATTCACGGGCCGGGGGCCGATCTTGTCCCCTTCCAGTATCGGAACTTCAGCATTCCCGGTTCGGTGTAAGAGCGGGCTGAGTGCAAGTACTGATATCCGGTTTTTGCGCGAAAGCTGCTTAACGCTAGTGTTGGTTATTTCCGGGGTATGTATGCGTAGCGTATTGTCAGGTCGCTCAACTTCTGCCCCGACGGTTTCAAGAATTTCCTGGGTAACGTCGACATCACCGATGTTGGGAACGTTGTACAGCGTAACCGGTTCATCGGTTAAAAGAGCAGCGATCATCATTTTCGTAACCGCGTTTTTGGCTCCGCTGACGCTGATTTCTCCACTGAGCGGTTTGCCGCCCGTGATTTTTAATCGTTGGGTCATACACGATATTGTAACGCGCCGGTCGATATATGGATAGCCAGTATAGGGGAGATTTCATCAGAAATAAAACTTGGAATAGATCACATCCAATAATACGTATTCGTCGGCCATGAGACGGCGTGTGGTACTTTCGGCTGCTGCAATCAGCCCGTAATCCATCACATCTACGGAGGGTGGATAGAGGGATGTCTGCTGTCTTTGAAGGGGCATCGTTTCGAGCCCCCAATAATGATTAACAGTGTGGTGATCATATATGAAGTCGTGTCGTGAAGGGAGTGTGCGCAACGTACCATCCCGTCTTTCCGGGGGAGCCATGGACGGCATCACCGTGTTACCAGCTTTGTATTGCAACAGTTTTGGTTGCATAATGCTGTACTCCTTACTCCTTCGGGTTTGAGTTTCACGGTGAAGCATTAAAAGAAATTCATACTGTTTCGTTTCAAACGAAGATAAGTATGTGGATATCGAGTTATTGTATTCATTGTTCCATACCCGTAAAAAGTCGGACATACAGTCCCTGTAGTTATCCTGTGTTTCCATTATGTTCTCCAGAGAGGTGTAGCCTAAACCGTCATGGAGCGCATTTCCCCACGCAAACCGTAGTTCTTCGCGTCTGAAGTCAAGGGATTTTAATGCATTGCCATACTGTTCTTTTGAGTTTGTAGGTTCGGTGTTGCGCTCGGATTCTGGTTGATAATCGCTCATCGGTTTATATAATACCGTTTCAGAAGTTATTGTGTAGAGTACTACGGATGTTTTACATACAGTTTCAGTTGCACCAACACCTGGTTGCCACGCATACTGTCACTGAAGGCGTCGTTTACATAACGATCCGTAGTCTGTCTGGTATTCCAGACTTTTAATGCCCTGTTAGCTCAATTGGATAGAGCGTCAGCCTCCGGAGCTGAAGGTTACAGGTTCGAGTCCTGTGCAGGGCACCACTCGATGCGTCCCACCCAAGATAGACTTGCTCGTGGTAAACCGGCCTCCACCGCCACGCTTACTGAGCAACAGTCGCCGTATCGAGTAATCTCGATCTCGGTGATGCTAAACACTTTTAGGAACGAATATAGGGCCATACGGTTTTAAGTATCGTGCCGTATTTTTTGCAAGTTCGCTGAAAATTAAATACTCTCCTATACTTAATACTTGATACATAATGCTCTATACTTGGAAACGGGCGTTCGTATTTCAAGGAACAAACTCCACATTTTTAATGCGCCCCCGTAGCTCAGTGGATTAGAGCGTCTGGCTTCGGACCAGAAGGTCGTAGGTTCGAATCCTACCGGGGGTACCAAAACTTGAAAACAACGGAACAGAATAGCTTAAAGTCACTCTTTTCCTATATCAAAACGACTCTGTTTGATACGGGCCTGTAGCTCAGTTGGCAGAGCAACGGCCTCTTAAGCCGTGTGTCGTGGGTTCGAATCCCACCAGGCCCTCCAAAGTAAACGTCGCACTTCGAATACTGGACTGATGGAATAGCGGAGCGTAAGCAACGCATCATCCACCAGGCTCCATCCCGTGTTATGCGTTGATGTTACATATCTCGTCATAGCAATCCCATCTGGTATTATGGAGTAATGCTACTACAGGGCAGCGAATTAGCAGGATACATCAAACAGCGACATTTCACGTATATCCAGAACTTGTCCAGAAACAGCAACACACCTTTCCTGGCGATCGTGGATGCAGACCGTGATTCAAATTCACAAAACGAAGAAGTAGTAAGTAGTAAGTTTATTCACCGCAAGCAAGAATACGGAGAAGACATAGGAGTAAATGTTTCTCTGTATCAACCTACTCCCAATGATTTAGAAGATACGATACAAAATATAAATACCAATCCATCAATTCACGGCTTACTCATACAGCTTCCCTTGCCCGAAGACACAAATACTGATCATGTTTTACAAAAAATTATTTCGAAAAAAGATGTAGACGCACTTACGAACAGTCCGTTTGATGCGCCGACACCAACCGCGATTCTGTGGCTTTTGAGCGGACATGAGATCGATTGGCATAGAAAAACCATTGGTGTGATCGGCCAGGGGCGTTTAGTGGGTGCGCCGTTGACTGCCATGCTCCGCCAGTCGAATATCGAGCCGTTAATAGCCGATGAAAGTACAGGAAATACAGATGAGATTCTCAGAAAAGCCGATATAATTGTAACCGCTACGGGCCGACCACGACTTATCAAGAGCGAGCAAATTCAAAAGGGAAGTATCGTTATTGACGCTGGTTCGGCTGATGAAAACGGCAGTATCGTCGGAGATGTTGACCCCTCCGTCTACGACAGGGAAGACATTACGATCAGCCCCGTTCCTGGTGGTGTGGGCCCGCTCACCGTGTGCGCGTTGTTCGATAATTTACTGAGAGCATTTGAGGAGCAGTCCTTATGAACGATCAGAAAACCCGAAATGTGCTACTTGCTGATTTGCGACGTTTCGGATACCAATCAGGTGAAGTCACCCTAGCAAGCGGCGAAACATCCGAGTGGTATGTGGATGCCTCCCAGGTTCTTCTGCGTGGCGATCGGTTCGATGTGTATAAACACGCATTTAAAGTTGCTCTGGATGAGCTTCCAAGATTTACCGCGGTCGGGGGATTGACAATGGGCGCGGATCCTATGGCACTCCTTGTAGCCGATTCCAGCAACACCAAAGCATTCAGTATACGCAAAACAGCTAAGAATCATGGCGGAGAATCCGAACGTGTGGTCGGCCCTTTACAAACCGATGACCAAGTTTTGGTAGTCGATGATGTCACTACCAGTGGCGGTTCGCTCCAGCAAACACTTCACGCACTTGAGGGGTACGACATTGTAGCAGCACTCTGTTTGGTTGATCGAAGCAACGGAATAACAACTCAGCTTTTCTCAAGCTACGGCATTCCCTACTACTCGATGTTCGAAGATAAGGATTTTGTTTAATCTCCGAGTGCTTGTTTGATTTTGGCAGCAACTTCCTTCGGGGTTAAATCGGATTTGACGATGTATTCTTCAACTCCGAGTTCCTCCATTTCGTCTGGCGCTTCAGATTCACCCATATTAGTGAGAATGATTACTTTCAGGTCTTTACCCCAGTCTTCTTTGCGAAGTTTTTTGAGAACATCGTCTCCGTTCATAACCGGCATCATGAGATCCAGCAACACAATGTCCGGCTGGAATTCTTCGATTAATTTCAATCCCTGCTCACCATCTTCGGCAAATGCCACCTCATAGCCTTCGGCTTCGAATTTCATCTGATACATCTGAACTATAGCGATGTCGTCTTCTATGATGGCGATTCGTGGTTTTTCCTTATCAGTCATACATTATATGCTACATCGTTCACAGTTTGATTTAAAGTAGCAAATAATCAATGTCACTATACTTACTCGTGTTCTCGATTGTGTCATGCGCGAATGCTCTAGTCTGTTTCTTGTATCGGTATAGACGGCGATGGTGATAAGTGCTTATCGTGGCATGAACAATGCAGGTTATACAGAAATCGGTGGTTTACTAAAGTCCGTGTACGGTGTCCGGGTTGGAACGACAGGACAGAACATCTCATGCGCAAAAAGCATTTTGATTTTTTAGTCAATATCTTATAATGTTCAAAAATATGTCAGAAATAGAAAGAATGCCAGATGACAATCATTATCAGGAGCAAACAGAAGTGAATGCGCGACAATCCTTCGAGATTATAGAAGCTACTGATCATCCGGACTTTGATGAGTATCCTGAAGGTGTCAAATTAATCGTTTTTGACGGAGAATTTGATGAGGCAGAAATGTACAGGGAGCCAGTTCCTGTCTTTGACTCCAGAGATGACAGTCATCACGAGCTTATTGCCAAGCATTACTCTGAAAAGATGGGCGTAGTCCATGGTGTTGGACTGTATGGAGCTGTATGGCCAGTCAAGTCCTCAGATTCAGTAAATGCTATAGAGAGATTTAAGCCTGACAAGCCAGAATGGGAAAAAGTACCGGTATATATTCTTCCTCAGGATCTTGAAAAAGTGATAGATCGAGAGCAGATACATGAGGAATTCAGGCCATATTTCCAAAACGAGCAAACCATAAAAACTCTTTACGAAGCTGCCCCGGCTATACATTTGATAGTTCCAGTAGAAGCGGGTAGTACTGATATCAGTCCGGTCTTCATCACCTACCCTGAAGACTGGGATAAAAAAGGAGCTAGTCGGGAACAACATATTAAAGTCCCGACTATATCTGCGTTCTACTGGGATGACCCCGATCATGAACGTATAGCATCAAAAACCAAAGAATTTTTACATGATGGCCATATCGCCATATCATCTTTTAACAGGCACGGGGAACAGCCGGCCTGGGATTTTGAAGGTTTGCTTGAGTATATAGAAAGAAATGACTGCCCGTTTGATTACATAGTCTATGACCCTCTGCTTGATAAAATTAGCGTTGGTTCGTCCTTTGTGCAGATTGCGCCGCCGCTCCAGGACGAGGATCCATGTTGGAAAGTATACAGGACCGGGCCCACGGCAATCGATAAGTATTTAGAAAGGATAAAATCGGAACATGGATACAAGGTAGTAGAGGGGGCCAAAAAGGCGGCGAGAAAACCGGAATTAGAAGACGAGGATCTTGATGGTGCTATGCTTGCAGCGCGGGATGCCGTATTGAGAACAACCCGTCAGCAAAGAAGCAATGTAAACGATCATTAATCAAAATGTATTGCGGTAAAATGCCTATACGTTTGAATTCGTTTAAGCAATAACGCAAAAGAAACGACACGAATTATGAACACAAATAAAAAACCCGGCTCTATACCGAATCAGTTTCAAAATATAAAGTCTGAGTTCGAATCTCAGAAAAAAAATCCACCTGGTGGAGATCAATATATCGCTGATTGTTATGGAGCTTTACTGAAACTGATAGAAACTGACGATACATATACGATTGATATTATAAAACATACGCTTCACCACCGTCCGTATATTACGCCACAGTACTTTGCAAACCTTTTCTTCCGGGCGGTGCAATATATAGAGCTTTACAAAATTAACAATGATTTCAATGGGGTGTACAGTTACCCTATACGGCTGGCGACTCAAGAAGATTGGGAGAAAGAACTCGCATACCTTTTCGAACTTTACGTCGATGACATAAAAACCATATTAAAAGACAAGAATACTGTTACCACGATCTACCAGCGTTATGCTGGACCGCAAATATTAATCAATGCCTTCAGGAGTAGTGATTCGGTAACGGTTGCAGATTTTGGATGCGGTGGTAACTTTGGTTTACCGGGTATAGAGTTAGGGGTGGCATACGAGAAGATCGATGATGAATCGCCAGAAAAACTTGCAACTTCACTGCTTCACCCGATGCCAACGCTAAAACAAGGCCTGGCGTTTGATAAAGAAGATCCCCGTGAAGAAAATGCCAAAGAGTGGAGAATATCATGTTCCTTCTACCCCAGCGAGTTCAGTAAACTTGCACAAACGCTGGTTCTGGAAGATGAAATAGCAAAAGCTTGCAAGACACACTTCACCCCATATGACTTAACCGAAGTTTGCACCGAAGAAGATGATGGAATTTTACCGCAAGGTAGCGCGGACTTTGTTGTTATTAGCACGATGTTGTATCAACTTTCACCCGAAGAACGTGAGACTGTCTTGATTAATGCCGAACACGTTTTAGCTCCGGGAGGCGCCATAATAATTCAGGATTTTGCCGTCAAAGATGCGGATACTATGGCGAAGCTTGATTTTAATACAACTTGGTTTTCTAAGAAAACGTGGTCCTACCGGACGTTTATGCTTGGTGATATGACAGAGTGGCAGTTTAAAGAAATACTGCGATGGTCCAATGGTAGATGTCGTGCAGTATGCGATGGAGAGGATTTTCAGTTTATGGCCGCAACAGCTGCTTTAGAGCATTCGACATCTTGACTGACATCGTACGATCCGCCTACACCGATCCCGCCGACAACTTCGCCATCCATTTCCACAGGTAAACCACCGGCTATAACCATAATTTTGCCCCCGAAAGCACTCGTGACACCACAAAACGGTTTTCCTTCACCTGAGTACTGCGCAATATCGTCTGTTGGCAATCCTAACACTGCAGAAGTATACGCTTTGGCCATTGCGAACTCAGGACTTATGTTTAACGCTCCATCCATCTTTTCAGTCAAAATAGTAACTCCATGTTCGTCTACTACATTGACAGTGATTTTTATGCCTAATTCATCGGCTTTCTCTATCGCTGCTTCTGCTGCTGCCTTTGCATTGGTCAGTGACAACATAGTACCTTCCCTTTCGTGCTTGAGCTTATCTGTAGATATTTATAACATGCTATACTGAAGAAAACCAATATATATGCAGGAATATTCAACCGTTCCACAAACACAGAAAATAATAGAAGCTCTCTGGCGTCTCGAGAAGATCATATTACGCGAACTGGATTTCGATAATGCAGTGGATAAAATCGTTAATGGTTTATTGGTCGAGTTAGGGTATTTTGATCTCGGCTATAAAATAATAGTTCTTACATTGGTCGATGAAGATAAAGGGGTATTGGAGCGGGTTTCACTTTCTCAGACAGATGAAGCCTCTAAAGCACTAGCTGCTTCAGCTGTACCGTTCCACGACATAGACATACCCTTAACGGCATCTGACAATTTATTAATAAAGACTATAAATACAAAAGAACCCCAGGTTACAACTTACTGGCCGGAGATGTTTTATCCGGTTTTAACCGACGATCAGGCGCTTGCTAATCAAAAAGCCGCGGGCATAAAAACGAGTTTAATGTACCCGGTGATAGTTGGGAATAAAGTGATCGGTGTATTGATATTTAGCATGACTAAAGAAGAAAGTGAGGTATCCGAAGATGAAAAGAGTTTGATTAGCGGTTTCACGGATATTGTCGGATTGGCCGTGCAAAATGCCAGACTACACACTTCGGTCAGAGAAACAGCTCAAGAGCTGGAAACAGCCAATCAGCATCTAAAAGAGCTCGACGAAGCCAAGGATGAGTTTATATCCATGGCGTCACACCAGCTTCGGACGC
>CAZAXT010000012.1:0-25750 GCA_964489295.1 uncultured Candidatus Saccharibacteria bacterium
CTTGTTTTTGCAATTTATCCTGTTTCTGTTTTGCTTCTTTTAGGGTGGCCATGAAGCCATTGTATATACATGCTTTTCATGTTTCCAGCATGGAATGTATCAGCTCCAATACTGCATATTGGCAAGTATGTTTCCACAATTTTTATAAACTGCACTAAGTCGAATACTAAAAATCGCTAACAATTAAAAAGTAAAATAAGTTTAATGGTAGGAATCGCTCAATCGAAGTGGAACCTGTTCAAGAATGGATTAAAAACAACCCATCAATTAATATCAGATATATAGTGGCCAGTAAAAAGAAACTCCAACACTAAAAAGAGGATCTAATATTCTTTTTGTAGTTATTCTCGTCCAAGGTTAAATTACATTCTTCGGCAATATGGCTAACTACTTCTTGCGGCGGAGTTGTTTCAACATTAATCGTCTTTTCTTCGCTATAACCGGTTTTTTGTGCCTTGGAATACCATTGCCTCATGGCATCTTCATCTATAATTCTGCTTTTGGGTCGTGCCTGGTTTCTTTTGATTGATTCTTCCAGGGATATCTCTAGAAAATACAAGTTATTGGTTCCTTGGTTATAGTCGAATAACTCTTTGAGTAAATTCTTATAGTATCCTCGTTCAATATTGAATATACCTTCAAGGACGACAGTATAGCCCGCAACAAGAAATCTTTTGGATGCGTGTTCAATGATGTCGGCAATAATCTGCTGTGCACCTTCTTGTTCTTTGGCAATGTCAACTTTGAAAGCATCGAGTGGTAAGAGTGCCGTCTTCTGGGTGGCAGTCTCGTGCAGTTCCTTTGCGACACTGCTTTTACCTGAACCTGCGGTCCCGCGAATAATTATGAGTTGCATAAATATATTTTAGCATTGCATTTGAAGAAATAAGCATAAGAATATTGGTGGGGCTGGGTGGATTCGAACCACCGACCAATCGGTTATGAGCCGACTGCTCTGACCGCTGAGCTACAGCCCCATGTTATTTCACTTCTGTGAGTATAACAAACAGGCATGAAAAGCGCATTTCATGACGCGAGTGTCAAGTGGTACACTGAAGTAAGAGAAGTAAGACCATTCTTTTAATACAAAAACGCATGAAACGCTTCAAACGAATATTTAGGCACAAATTGACCCGGCAGCACATCATCTTAGCCGTACTAGCGGTTGTCGTAGTGTATGTCGCTGGTGCTACATTGCATGTTATTGCTCAGAATTATCGCTTACAGCAGCGAATTAATGAGTTGCAGGCTCAAAATCAAGTCTTAGAACTGGAAAATCAACAACTACGCTACCGAATAACCTACTATAAGACCGATGCGTTCGTAGAAAAGGAAGCACGCGCCAAGCTTAATCTCCAGGCTCCGGAAGAAACTACGGTGATATTCCCGGATAACATGCCAGGGTCCGCTCAACCACCCCGTCCAGAGCCGGACCCCGGTTTTACGGAGTCGATCTTGGGCAATCTCGGACAGTGGTCGCATTTCCTATTCCATGTGCGTTCGTAAGAAGTTGACAGATGAACAAAACAGTGGTAGTTTAGCATCTGAGACGTTCTAGGATGGGGAAGTGATAGCGCGGGGTGGAGCAGTGGAAGCTCGTCGGGCTCATAACCCGGAGGTCGCAGGTTCGAATCCTGCCCCCGCTACCAAGAATTGAAAGTGCCGCCGTAAGGCGGTATTTTTAATTCTTAAACGCATCAAAAGATATAAGGTTCGAACCTAGCGGTAACGAAGTAACAAATTCTCAAGGATTAAAGCGCACAAAATTGCTTCTTAGTTCCGATCACTGGAGCAAACGGGATATTCAACGTGTAAATACCTTCCCGTCTCCATCTGTATCGAGCGAATCCAAAAAGTTGCTCCGTATTACTTCACAGTGACGTTGAAAGGAAGCTGATCGGCTATTACCAGGCTGTCATCGCTTTCAAAGGATAATTCGTAGGAAAGTGTTGCTGATTTTGGCGGGAACTTTGATCGGGGGATGGTGATGCGGCAGGTTTTTGCATCAGTGATATGGTTCGTTTCTTGTACTTCGATGTCACCGTTGAGTAAAAATGTGTACGTGCAGGTGCCTGAGTGGGCTTCGCTCAATGTGCTGGAAGCGGATACGACTTCTTTGCTTTTATCGTAACTGGCTCCGCCTTTGGTAAACTCTATAGTACGGGGCTGCGGATTGACGGTGATTGCATACCCGCCGCCGCTACCGTGCGTACGGCCATCCTCAGAGGTGAAGGTGAGGTCGAGCATCCAATCGCCCGACTTTGGGAAAGCTGAAATCGGTATATCAATACTGCACGTGTTCGAATTATGAATCGTATTGCTTCTTTGAACTTCAGAATTCCCGAGTGTAAAGGTATACATACATGTACCCGTATGACGTGAACGGGCGGCTTCAGATACGGACACTGTGGTATTCGTAGCATTTCCGCCGCCCTTTACAAAATCGAATATACGCGTGTCTGACCGGTCGGATCGAGCTGTAGTATTCGGCTCGGAAGTATTTGTATGTGTGCCGTCTGATTCTTCGGTTTCTTTTTGGTCGTTGTTCTTTTCGGGGTTTTCTTTCGGTTCGGCTTTTTCTTTGTCGGTAGCGTCTTCGTCTACCGTCTCTTTCAGGGTCGTCGTTCCGGATGCAAGTTCTTGATTGTTTCTCTGTAAACTGCGCGACGTATCATACTGGGCGTATGTCAAACTCCCGGCCAGGATTAGTAAGTCACCATCGCCCCGATGCTCAATGTGCGTGGCAGGCGGGGTTGGGTTTGGAAATGTCTAAAAATTCGCATGAGGGAAATTTATACCACGTAAATCGTTATAAGTCAATAGTACTACGTAGTTACGGTGAGTAACTGAAGGTTTATTCACAGGAGTAGCTAGTAAACACGCCCACGTACCAATGTGTATTTTGGGGTAACAAATAAAGATGTTTCAGATATAATTTCTATAGAATAACCTCAACCAAGAGAAAGGAAGTTATGCCGAGTAAGCAAAATACTACCGAAACAGATTTTACGGACCTGAAGGCTTTATTTTTTAACTGCACACTCAAGAAGTCGCCGGACGAAAGCCATACCGGACTGTTGATAGAGACAAGCAAGAACATCATGACTAAGCAGGGTGTAGAAGCAGAAGTTATACGTCCGATCGACCGTGACATTGCTACCGGTGTATGGCCGGATATGCGCGAATATGGGTGGGAAGCTGATGAATGGCCCCAAATATATGAACATGTGAAAAAGGCTGACATCCTGGTGTTGGCCGGTCCGATATGGCTGGGTGATAACAGTTCGCAGATGAAGAAGCTTGTCGAGCGTTTATACGCATGTTCTAGTACATTGAACGACAAGGGCCAATACGCCTATTACGGAAAAGTCGGGGGATGTTTATTCACCGGGAATGAGGATGGTGTTAAGCACTGCGCTATGAACGTGGTTTACAGTCTGCAGCATATCGGCTGCACCATCCCGCCACAGGCTGATGCCGGATGGATCGGCGAGGCCGGCCCCGGTCCCAGTTACGGCGACGACGGTGCGGGGCTGGACAATGACTTCACCAATCGTAACACCACCTTCATGACGTGGAATCTGTTGCACATGGCTCGGATGCTCAAGGACAACAGCGGCGTCCCTGCCCACGGTAATCAACGCAGCCACTGGGAAGCCGGCTGCCGGTTCGATTTCGAAAATCCGGAACACCGATGATAATTCGGAATCGATGCAAATTACTCCGAGACCGGTGCTTAGTGCCCCTGTTCGTCATAATGTATTGTTGATTGAATACGTGGGTCGACCAAATTCACCTTATCTGTGGTACAGTCACTAAAATGCGTATTATTGAAGCCTCTACGCAGGCAGAAACGGAAAGTTTGGCCGATCTGTATCCGGACAGGCACGGAGAAGATCGAACAAAGATTCTAGAATCGTTTTACAAGCACTTTCAGGAAGTGGCGAGCGGCAACCGCATCCTGTATCTGCTTAAAGACGGCCATGACACTATCGGTACGGTTTCTCTTATACTCAAAAAGGACAATCCGGAGGAACCGCGTCTTTACGGATCTACCACGGGTCATATACAACACCTACGCATTCGCCCGGATTATCAGGGTAGGAAATTATCAGGGATGTTAATTACGCGACTGGAGCAGGATGCGTGCGGGCTAGGACTGGACGTCCTGACGCTCGGCGTAGAGCCGGACAATCAAACAGCCCTAGACGTGTACTCACATTGGGGATACGAGTATTTTCTTGAGTATCAAGCCGATGCTGGCCATGGAGCGACACAAATCATCATTGGTATGAAAAAGGTCCTGCAGAATGGCGACTCAAGCTAATCTATTTCCGCAGGTCCCAGATCATAAACGTCGGTATTTTGGTTAATTTTTCATAACGTTTAGGCTCTTCTTTTCGTAATTCTTTGATAGGCTGTGGCTCCACTAACTTTTCTATCGTAAACCCGGACTCAATTATATGCTCTATCATTTTGCTAATCGGTCTGTGGTAAACTTTGATTTCTATATCGCCCAAGGTGCTTTTAATGGCTTTGATTCCGTCCTCGGGTAGCGCTAAGTAGTCTCCGTATACTGTTTGTTCTTCGGACGAATGGGCCGTTGTTTTCCCAAGAAGTGCACTACGCTTCTCTTCGTCGTTGAACCATTCCATTGAATCGGAAATAGGATGATGACATGAAAATACATACAAACCACCAGGTTTTAGAATCCGTCGTATCTCAACGAGACTCGACGTCCAGTCGTCCACGTAATGCATCGCAAGACTTGAGTACGCTATATCGAATGTTTCATCCATAAAGTCCATCTGCTCCATGTCCATGGTATAAAATTCCACATCAGGATAATCCCTTCTGGCGATCGCTATCATTTTCGAGGAAATGTCGATGCCAACCACCCTCTCGGCGCCACACTCTTTTAAGTAATATGTATCAATACCGGTACCGCATCCAAGATTGATTACAGATAAACCGGCTAAGTCCGGTAATTCGGTGCGGATAGCCGGCTTCTCGTAATAGTGATGATACACCGCATCACGCGGATTAATGACGTGCTGATTGTATGTTTCGGCATGTTCGTTATAGGACCGAATCGTGTCTGGATCTGTAGTCATAGATCGATTATAGCACCCAAACAAGGCTGATTGTTTCTATGAAGCCGGAGAAAGGTGTACCTCGGTGGCTACACGAAAGTCTTGCTTGAGAGCTTCAGGAAGTCTGGTTTTCATAAAGTCGGGTCGTACTTCGACCTGACCGACGTCTATCCAGTCGATTGCGGCTATCTCCTGATTTCCATGACTACTGCGTGTGACGTCATGTTGTAGATAATCCTCAGCATTTGTAATATGGAAGAAAAATTCAGGAGGCAGGGATTTGTCGGAAAATTGGATTTGTTGAACAAAAAGCAGGTTTCCGATCTCTGGCTTTACATTTGTCTCCTCGATCATCTCACGCTTGAGCGCGGTGAACACATCTTCACCGCGTTCGACGCCACCGCCAGGGAAACACCAAAAATCATCCACCGAGCGGCTATCCTTGATGAGTAAAAACAATCCTTGGTGTTCGATAATGCTTTTAACGCTACCTATGCGACCCATAATATACAGGTTACATTATTCCAGTTCATTTTTGCGAATGTATGCCTCCAGGGATGGCCGCAGCGGCTTGTCTTCGGTAACCGTCACGTAATGCAGGCCGAAGGAGTCTGCGAAATCGGTAGCATCATCGAATAGAATCGCATCTTCCGGCCGAACGTTTTCTGCCACTAAATAATCATGGAAGAATACGCTGTGCCCTCTTTCGTCGACGTCGGCCTTTAATGCGTTGCGCGTGTGCGAATCCAGGATGTCATCGAAATACGTATCGAGCTTGAGTGCAGGCACAGTCCATCGTAGAAAGGTATCCATATTGTCTGTGGCAATCGCTGTCTTAATGCCGGCTTCACGGATGGTTTTGATCAAATCCATAACCGCGTTATCGATTAGCGGCAGTGTTTCTGCACTTTCCCGTAAACCTTTAAAAAGCACCTGTTCGGGTATACCGATTCGTTTACTGAGTAACGTGACTACGTCTTCAGCGGAAAGTTCGCCGCGCATCCATTGCTCGGTTGACTCTACATCGTTGGCGAAAAAATTCCCCTGAATTAACTGTGCATATTCCGGATGTGTTTCTTGCCAGTGATGCCAGAAACCGGCATTGGATAAGGTGTTGTGCCAGTCGATGAAGATAATTTCGTGCGGCCTGTCTGTGCGGTCTCGTCTGTTTGCCGTCTGCTTTTTGTAAGTACGATTTGTATACATGCTACGCTCCTCTTTTCGTTTTTGTTTTACACCACCGTGCATGGTCAGTATGGCACACGCTTGTCACTCAAGAAACGCAGGCCCGTAATGTAACGATATGCTGCGAAACATGATTCATCCTTCCGTCGCGGTTTGTTACACTACTCTGTAATGGCTGAAGCGAACGACACCATACGTCTCCCCGGTCTGATTGATGCTCACGTACATCTACGAGATCCCGACCAAACCGAGAAAGAAGACTTCAGGAGCGGGTCAGAAGCAGCGCTTGCCGGTGGATTTACCCACGTGCTGGATATGCCGAATAACGCGGAACCGATTACTACACCGGAGAAGCTGCACGACAAAATAGGACTTGCCCGCGAGAAGGCAATAGCCAATATCGGCTTTCATTACGGATCACTCGGTGACAATTTGAGTACGTTCGAAGAAGCAGCGCGATATGCCAAAGGCCTCAAGTTGTATTTGAACCAAACAACGGGCAACTATCTGCTGGATGTCGAACATCTCAAAAAGATATATGCTGCTTGGCCGCAGGATAAGCCAGTATTGCTGCATGCTGAGGAAGACGTCATCGATACAGCCATAGAATCCATACATGGTTTGGACCGGCCAGTTCACGTCTGCCACGTACCTTCACGGGCGGTACTCCAGGAAATCATCAAGGCCAAATCCGATGGAGCGCCGATAACCTGCGGGGTGTGCCCGCACCACTTATTTTTGACCGAAGCGGATGCGGAGCAACTCGAGGTATACGGTCAAATGCGGCCTCCGCTGCAGACAGAAGCGGATCAAACCTATCTCTGGGAACATATGGACGACATCGATATCATCGAATCTGATCATGCCCCCCATACCCGTGAACAGAAGGAAGCGGGCGCTTTTGGCGTACCGGGGCTCGAAACAACGCTGCCACTGCTATTGCGCGCCGAACGCGACGGGTGGATCACTCGCCAACAGATAATAGACAAATGTCATACAACTCCGGCGCGGATTTTCGATATACCGGTCACCGACGATACATATGTAGATGTAGACATGCACGAATATGAGCTAAGTGAAAATCAGTTACATACCAAGTGCGGATGGTCGCCGTTTATCGGTTATACGGTTTACGGAAAGGTCTTCCAGGTGGTTATCGACGGAGAAACCGTATTTCATAATGGCCGAGTACTAGCGAAACCTGGAACCGGCGCCGTTATGGAGGGTGCGTGAAGATAGGTAAGGTATCGATCGAACCGCCGGTCATGAACGGGGCATGCAGTGTCGCCAAAACACCTGAAGATATAGAAGCGTTGAGTGCGACAAACATCGGAGCTGTCGTAATCGGTTCCATCACGGTCGAACCCCGAGAAGGTAATGCCGAACCGCGGTGGTACGCCGGGGATAACTATGCGCTCAATTCCTTCGGCATGCCTAATGAAGGTATGGCGTACTACCGGGATCATCTGCCCGACATGATTCGTTGGGTTCATGCATCAGGCAAAGCATGCGCACTCAATGTAGCTGGATTTAGTACAGATGAATACGTACGGTTGGCGAGTATGGGGAGTGAAGCCGGTATTGATTTTGTAGAACTAAACTTCGGCTGCCCTAACGTGAGTGAAAACGGCACCCAAAAACCCATCGTTAGTTTTGATCCGGACGCAATCGAGGAAATCATTACCGCCGTCAGTGAGACGACGGACGTGCCGCTCCTGTGCAAACTTTCCCCGTATTCCAACCCGGCAGAGTTAGCCCGCGTAGCCGAAATCATTAGTGGCACCGGTCGCGTGGCCGGCGTCACCACTAGCAATACTTTCCCTAACGGGTTGATGGTGGAAGGAGGCGAACCAGTAATATCATCCGGCACAGGTGGTGTAAGCGGCAGCACTATGCTTCCTATAGGACTGGGGCAAGTCCGGCAGTTCCGGCAACATTTGCCCGAGGATGTGGCCGTGATAGGTGTTGGCGGAATTGAGTCTAAAGAAGATGCAGACCTGTATTTCCAAGCCGGTGCTTCGGCGGTGCAAGCGGCAACACTGATCGTCCGCGATGGACATCAGGCGATCGATAGTATCGTCAAGGAGCCCGACTAATTCTGGAAAGGTATCTGTTATCGAGATTACGCTTGTTAGGATTGGCAGTTTGTCACGACATTCTGTGTTCTTCGGGTGCGATAATTTCAAAACTGCCTATGTCATCCGAAGAGGCGATTACGGACGTGAACCAACACCCATGCGGACCAAGAAACATTCCAAAGTTCGGAGCTCCGTTAAAATTGGCCGTACCTTTGTATTCCGGCTCTTCATGGTGCATGCTAAACAGTATTTTGTCAGGATCTGTGACATCCACTACATTGAGTTGTGATACTTTCAGCTCTTTTCCGGCCAAATCGCGCTCTTCTCTGGATTCACTGGAAATTTCAACAAGTCCATCAGCCGCTTCCAACCCGAAGTGCTGTTTCAAAAACCATTCATTTCCTTTGTGATATGACAAGCTTCCAAAATCCGTAAAAAGTCTTACACCCGGTTGTGCAATCAGCCATTGCATTTTTTCTAATCGGTGTTGGGCATCACGAAGTTTCTCTGCATGCTCCGGGGGATCTGCTTTGTACGTTTCCAACATATCGTGCACAACTCTAACATTTTTCTAGTAGTCTGCAAGTGCGGATGTAATTTTTTGGCTGACGTTTGGGTGTATTTCCTTTATAATCATTTTTACTAAAAGACTGCAAAATTGGGAGAGTAATGCATGCGAGAACCCAAACAATACCGCGACTCCGACTTAGCCACTGACGGTGATCCGATCGGCTTTTATGAACGTGAGTTTTATCCTTTGAGTAACTTCTCCAGTTTTCAGGTGGAGTGGCGGGGCCGGGTGTGGCCGACTTCCGAGCACGCCTACCAGGCAGCGCATTTTTTCGATACAGCACCGGAGTTAGTAGAGAATATATACAATGCACACTCTGCTCATGAAGCGTACGCGATCGCCAAATCCAACGCCGATCAAGTACCCGACAACTGGGATGAAATAAAGACGGACGTCATGGAAGAGATATGTGCCCATAAACTCTCCCAACACGAATACGTACGCCGGAAGCTATTGCAAACTGGCGATGTACATTTGGTGGAAGATTCGCCCAAAGATGATTTTTGGGGGTGGGGAGAAGCCCGGAACGGCCGTAACGAATTGGGCAACATCTGGATGCGTTTGCGCGATCGGTTACGTGAAACGCCCGAACAGTTCGAAACTGAGGAATGAAAAGCGATGCAACACTTTACCTCAGAGCATACATTCCGTATCATGAGTCCATACATCTTTATAAACAGGTAACAAAGGAGCTATAACCGATGGCTGAACAGAAGAAGACTCAGAGTCAGAGTAAAAACACACAAAACAAGACAACCCAGAATAAGAGCAACCAACGGAAAAGCACGAACGCAAACACGCAGAAACAGCAGCAATCCGGCGGCAGGAAAGCAGCTTTGCAGCAGGCTACAGTCAAACAAAAAATCCGTTTCGATCAGTTTCTGGTCGACTCGACGCCACTCTTTTTCGGTGTGTATGCGGCCCTCGTTTCCGGACTTCTGGCTGCTGGTAAGTATTACATGCAGTCCAACCTTGCCAACGAAATTTTCACATCCAACTCTCAGGATTACATAGCATACTGGATCGCTTTAAGTGATATCGGTTTTCTAGTTGGTGTAGTTGCGTTGGTAGTATTACCCTCCATCTCCTACTATCAACGGCATGGATTACGACGGTTAGGAAAAGCGCTTGTACTCGGTTTCGTATTAGTCCTGATTGCTGTCGGTATCTTGTGGTACTACATTCAAAGTATGCCCGAACCGGAGCCGACACCACAATTCCCGCAAGGTCTGCAACAATAAACACACTTTCGAGGTTTTCGCCGAGATCGCTACATCCAGTATCGGATGTAGCGATCTTTTTCGTTGCCTGTTCGTTACAACAGTCGGTATACTAAAAGGCATGGCAGAGTATACCAATGTGACTGTGGGTTCGGCGCAATGAGCGAGCACGCGTCTCATGAACACACCGATCATCACGCCCATATGATCACTGATTTCAAACGCCGGTTCTGGATCTCGCTTGCATTGTCGATACCCGTATTGTTGCTTTCGCCATTGCTTCAGCAGTTCTTTGGATTGGAAGGACTTGCGTTTACGGGCCAGCAATATGTTTCAGCTCTTTTAGCGACCGGTATTTTTATATATGGCGGAAAGCCATTTCTGACCGGGTTATACGATGAGATGACGCAACGGAATCCCGGTATGATGACGCTGATCAGCGTGGCCGTCAGCGTGGCCTACCTATACAGTATGGCGGTCGTGTTCGGAATTCCGGGAGAAGTGTTTTTCTGGGAACTCGCGACGTTGATCGATGTCATGCTACTTGGACACTGGATCGAAATGCGCTCCGTTATGGGTGCGTCGCGGGCACTGGATGAACTCGCCCGGTTGATGCCCGCAGTGGCACATAAAGTTATAGACGATCAAAAAACCGAGGACGTAGCAGTAGAAACGCTCAACCAATCCGATTTCGTCGTGGTAAAACCGGGAGAGAAAATTCCTGCCGACGGCGTGATTACGGAGGGTGCGACCACGGTGAATGAAGCCATGATCACGGGGGAGTCAAAACCTGTGGATAAAAAAGTAGATTCCGAAGTCATAGGCGGCTCTATCAATCATGAAGGCTCCATAACAATGAAGGTTGAGAAGGCAGGAGACGATTCGTATCTATCCCAAGTTATGGATATGGTTCAAAATGCTCAGGGCTCCCAATCAAAGACCCAGAGCTTGGCTCACCGAGCTGCGTTCTGGTTGACAATCGTCGCGCTTAGCGGGGGAGCGATAACGTTCGGGGCGTGGCTTTTATTCGGTGCCAGTTTCGATTTTGCGTTGAGCCGGACAGTAACGGTCATGGTGATCACCTGCCCGCATGCGCTCGGGTTGGCTATACCGTTGGTCGTCTCCCGTTCGACCGCGCTGACTGCTCGCCAAGGGGTATTGATCCGGGATCGGGATCGGTTCGAAGCCATCCGAAACATTAACACGGTGGTCTTTGATAAAACGGGTACGTTAACCAAAGGAAATTTTGTGGTTTCGCGGGTGCATACGCTCGGCGACATTGAGGCAGACGAAGTGATAACGCTTGCTGCTTCGGTTGAGTCGCGCTCCGAACATGCGCTCGCTACTGCCATAGTGGACGCGGCATCAACCACCAAAACAGTCAAAAACTTTCAGGCTATCCCCGGAAAAGGAGTGGCGGGTACCGTCGAAAATACCTATGTCATGGTCGTGAGTCCGGCCTATCTCGAAGAGCATGGCATTACCGTGGATGCAGAAAAGGTGGCTGAACTACAAAAACGTGGCGATACATTGGCATATGTACTGGCAGAAGAA
Source organism: uncultured Candidatus Saccharibacteria bacterium (assembly GCA_964489295.1). GTDB lineage: Bacteria > Patescibacteriota > Saccharimonadia > QS-5-54-17 > QS-5-54-17 > QS-5-54-17. The sequence continues at coordinate 11,702 of CAZAXT010000012.1, forward strand.
ACGCCCATAGGCGTGATTGCGCTTGGCGACGAGATTCGTCCCGAGTCGAAAACGGCTATTCGGCAATTGCAGCGTTTCGGTATTACGCCGGTTATGTTGACAGGAGACAACGCTGCTACCGCTCAAGCGGTAGCGGGTGAACTTGGCATAGAGGAGTATTACGCTGAAGTATTGCCTGATCAGAAACAAGACATCATAACCCGGTTGCAACGCGACGAACGGCGTGTGGTCATGGTGGGTGATGGAATCAACGACGCACCAGCACTCACGACTGCTGATGTCGGTATCGCGATCGGCGCTGGCACGGATGTGGCGGCAGAGACAGCCGATATCATACTCGTCAACAGCGATCCGCGGGATGTTGTACGCACGATCCGATCTGCCCGGAAGACCTACCGTAAAATGAAACAGAATTTATGGTGGGCGAGCGGATACAACATCGTAGCCATTCCCTTAGCAGCAGGAGCACTATATGGCATCGGCATTATATTAAGTCCGGCCGTTGGCGCTGCCTTGATGTCGCTTTCTACAGTGGTCGTGGCTATAAACGCACGAATGCTGAAAATGCCATAACGAACCATAGCTATCCCTGCGGTACAAGGGGTGGCATGCTATAATGCATTGAAGCGGAATTATGATTTTGCGCATGCCGGGGCTACCGGAATGCAGTTTTTAAGGAAGGAGTAAGAGTTGAAAAACGCATACCTACGATTTATGCGGCTCCGATTATGGCAAAAGTTGGCTATTTTCGGGGGTGTTATCGTACTTATCCTCGTACTCATACCACTTCTAACCTATGCGTATTTTGCGCGCGATATCGCTGACCAGGACCGATTGATGAATCGAAAAAATACCGGTGTGGTGCTGGCGGATCGCAATGGAGAAGAGTTCCACCGGGCATATGGTGCTAATTCGTCCAATGGCGAGGAGGTACCGATAGATCAGATGCCCGACCACGTAAAACAAGCACTTATCACGACCGAGGATGAAGAATTCTACGAACATGGTGGATATTCTATCGAGTCCATGTTGGCAGCGCTGTACAGCAATATTTTACGAGGTGATCTGAAACACTATGGCGGCTCAACGATCACCCAACAGCTAGCTAAGAACGCGTTGCTTTCCAATGAAAAGACGTACCTGCGAAAATATCAGGAGTTATCATTGGCGATCGCTATCGAGCGGTATTACACCAAGGATCAGATTCTGGAGATGTATCTGAATTCTGTATACTTCGGAGAAGGCGCGTTCGGCATCGCGGATGCGGCCGAAACGTATTTCGATAAACCGGTACAAGAGTTAACGGTACCCGAAGCCAGTATGTTGATCGGTATTTTACCTGGTCCTTCGGGTATGTCGCCGATTTCGGGCGATAAAGAAGCCGCTCAGGAACGCCAGGAACTTGTATTGACGAATCTACAAGAAGCGGGTCATATCACCGCTGAACAGAAAGAAACCTATACTACACGCGAATTGCAGTTCCAGCAGTCGCCCCAGCAACGAGATGGATTTGCTATGCACTATGCCCAAATGGTTCTCAGCGAGTTGGAGGAACGATACGGCGAAGAGGAGATTGCCAGGTCCGGTTTCCGCGTTACCACGACTCTGGATATATCCTGGCAGGAGCAAGCCAAGAATGCGGTTCAAGAACAGATCAGCCGACTTCAGGGAACTAATGCGACCAACGGTGCGTTGGTGGCAATAGACCCCTCCAACGGAACCGTGCGTGCGCTCGTGGGAAGCGTGGATTGGGGTAACGAACAATTCGGCAAAGTGAATATGGCGACGACACCCCGTCAGCCGGGTTCCAGTTTCAAACCGATTTATTATGCCGAGGCATTGCGTCAGCAGGAAATAACTCCCGCGACGATTATCCGGGATGAACCCACTACTTTCGGTGGCGAGTATCAGCCGGAAAATTTCGACTTTGCCTATCGCGGGGACATTACGGTCCGCTCGGCGCTGGCACAGTCGTTGAATATACCGTCGGTCAAGGTAATGGAACGATTGGGTGTCAACGAAGCTGTAGATGCGGCCCAGAATATGGGGTTTGCGGAGGTCAGTGACGAAAATTCATACGGATTGTCGCTTGCGTTGGGAACCGCCGAAGTCCAGTTGCTCAACCTGACTAATGCCTATGCCGCATTTGCCAACCGAGGAACGCAATTCGAACCCTCGATCATCAGTACGATCCAGGATAAATACGAAGAAACAATCCATACGCACGAGCCTGACGGTGAAAATGTGATGAGTGAAGGAGCCGCGTATCTTACATCGTCCATCCTCTCTGATGAGGAAGCCCGGGCGCCGACGTTCGGGAGTAGTTTGAACATAGATCGCACGGCTGCTGTCAAAACCGGGACAACCGAGGACAGCCGTGATGCGCTCACGGTCGGGTATACGCCGCAACTAACTGTTGGCGTATGGGTTGGCAACAACTCCAATGAATCCATGAATGGAATCGGAGGTTCGACCGGTGCCGGGCCTATTTGGCAGGAAACCATGCAAGGATTTCTGTCGGATCAGCAGTCACGTGATTTTCAAAAACCCGCCAGCGTTGAGACGGTAACGATATGCCGAAGCAATGGCTTGCCAGCAGAAAGCGCATTCCCGGGAACGTACACGGAATACTTTTTAAATGGCAGTGTACCCTCGGGGACATGCAATGCCCCTGAACAGGATGACCAGGATCAGGAACAAAATGACGATCAGGATAATGGCGACAACGAAGACGATACCGGAGAATCGGACCAGCAGGATGACGAAGATCCGCAAAATCCGGAAGAAGACACCGAAGACCCGAGTGCGCCGACCGAATTTTCAGCCTCTTCCAGCGGATCCGATGAAGTAACCCTTTCCTGGAGCGCAAGCACCGACAATACGGGTGTAGCTGAGTATGAGATTTACCGTGAAGGTTCACCGATTGATACCGTGGGCGGCGGCACAACGTCTTACACCGATAGCGGTCTTGATTCCGGAACCACATATTCGTACTACGTCCGGGCGTATGATGAAGCGGGTAATACGAGCGACCCATCTGATTCCGACAGTGCGACGACAGATCAAGGGACGAATGACTCAAACGGGTGAACGAACGGAGATGGCAACACCGGGACGAATCCGTAAATCACGGAACGGTGAATTGCCTCTGATACAATACGGATATGCGAAAGAAGTCCCCGTGGATCGCCGCGGTTTTGAATCTGATACTTCCGGGAACTGGTTACATCTATGCCGGTATACGGGTTCGGTTCGGTGTGCTGTTAATCGCTGCAATGGTATTAGTCTTGTTCGGCCCCAACCCTGAATACACCCGGAACGTGGATACCCAAACAGTCGCGACCGATCCGTCGACGATCGTCGTCGGAATCGCCGGTCTCATGGTCTCGATCGGGTTCGCCTACGATGCCTACTGTGACGTCAAACGGCGTAACGATGCTGACGATCAAAACAGATCCATTAAACCCGAATCGGACGAATAGCCACCAAGGAAATTCGCTTAGTCGTGAGTACTCAAAACGCACTTCCGAAATATGATTTAAATCATATTTCGGAGCTTCTGTTATGATATGCGCATGAAGTTCCGATTATTGTGGATCTTGACCGGGGCGGTGATCATAAGTTTTGGAGCGGTACATAGTGCCGCGGCTAGCGATGAGTACGTTCAGGATTTTCGCAGCAGGATTAAACTCAGTCAGGATAATACCGCGGCCGTGACCGAACGCATCGTCTACGATTTCGGCGAGCACCGGCGCCATGGTATCTATCGTGAAATCCCCACACGCTATTTCACCGGAGAAGAAGAGGGATATGAAACCGAATTCGAACTGGAGTCGGTCGCACGAGCTGGAGAAGATGCGCAACATCGGATAACTGAGGAGCATGGTTCTGTCAGGATCCGCGTTGGCGACCCTGAAGAACGCATCACTGGCCAACATACCTATACCATCCGTTACTCGTTGCAACCGGTTGTGTTATCAGGCGGAAATGAAGATACGTTTCGTTTGGACGTAACCGGGAATGGATGGGACGTGCCGATACGCAACGTGCATGCCAGCCTCATAAGTCAACCGGGCGTGGTGAATGCTACCTGCTATACGGGGGAATTCGGTGAAGATACACAAGAATGCACTACGGAGACGGATAATCACGCGATTACGTACATTGCGACCGAGCGTCTCACGTCCGGTGAAGGGGTGACGATCGAGGCCGCATATCCGTCCGACAGCTTCAGTCAATATCCTGAAACAAAACTGATGGAGCGTGAGGAAGACGGTACACCATGGGTTATTCTTGGACTTGTCGGATTATTTGGTGCAGGGGTGCTGGCAATACTCGGTAAGCTGGGATGGTCCTATCTAATGTACCGCAAGCGCCGCGTAAACCAGACCGTCGTTCCCCAGTATGAACCGCCCGCCGAGCTTAAACCGGCGGAAGTCGGCCTGCTCAGCGACAACGACAGCGATACTACGGAGTTCACGGCGACGTTGATCGATGTTGCGACGCGGGGGTATGTAACTATAGAGCGGCAAAAAGACAAAAAACTGTTCTTCTTCACGGACACGACGTACCATGTGCATAAACAAAAACCCTTTAACGATCTGGAAGATTTCGAGCGCGATATACTGGATGCCTTATTCAGCAACGGAGATTCGGTGGACATGGAATCCGTTAATCCTCAGAAAATGAACGAAGCCATCAAACGGATGAACGGAACGCTCACAACACGTTTGGAACGGAAAGGGTATTATCGGGAAAAGGATGACTCGGAAGGAACAAAGGTTATCAAATTGAAAGGCCCGAAATCGCTCTGGATTATCGGGCTCATTATCGTAGGCTTGATCATGTTTATATACCCGCTGCTGCTATTCGGAGTTATGATTGCAGTGCTTTTTTACGGTGTGTGGCGATATACTTCATTGCATGCCCGGGTAACCGAGAAAGGGTTCTCAGGATGGGCGCACGTGGAAGGGTTTAAGCAATTTCTGAGCGTGACCCAGAAAGAGCGTTTAGCCTTCCGTGACGCTCCGGAGCGTGATCCAGAGCAATTCAGTGAATATTTGCCGTATGCCATCGCGCTTGGCGTGGAAGAGGAGTGGGCTAAACAGTTTGCCGACATCGACGTTACCCGGCAGCAGCACTGGTACAGCGGCTCGGGACTGGAGGGAGCGTCAATAGTAGCGGCAACATCTTCGCTTTCCGGTGGGATAAAGGACATATCTCAATCCAACTTTTCCAGCGGTTCCTCTACCGGTAGCGGCGGAAGCTTTTCCGGCGGCGGTGTCGGCGGTGGAGGCGGTGGAAGCTGGTGACATAAAGTTTTTCCTGTTGCAACCATTTTCTTAGCCTGCGTATAATACATAGTCGTGCCAGGGTAGCTCAGCGGTTAGAGCACGGGACTCATAAGCCCGGAGTCGTGGGTTCGAATCCCACCCCTGGTACCAGGCGACACTATTCAGTTTCTTTTTGTGGAAAGTATTCCGGTTTGGTTCTGAGAAATTCGACAAGTGCATGACATATCTCTGATACAGGTTCAGAAACACTGGTTGTCTCCAGCTTGTTTGCTATCAGTTGTTCTTGTGTAACACCTTTTTCATGCCAGCTTCTTCCCCCGTCGATAGTAATCATGATTGCCGGCATAAGTTTATCCAATGCTTTTACGAATTGGCTTTCTGGGTCTTCCTGTTCTTCGTAGTCGTTTAGTTGATCCAATATTCCAGAGAAGGTATGACCGTAACGTGTTTGCATGGTTTGAATGGCTTCTGCTTCGCGTTGTTTTTTGGTCTCCCGTTCTTTATGTGATGCGAATGCGTCGACATCGCCCGCGTAAGCCTCGGGGAGATCGTGCACCAGGGCATATTTCAGTATTTTCTCCTGATTAAGCGGTAATTGGAGACTGTCAGCGACATGCCATCCTGCCATGGCCAGGAAGTAACTGTGTTCAACGTCATTCTCGGGTTTACCTCCTTCGGTGCCCGGGATGGTAGTGACACGAGGAGTATCCCGGAATTGCAGCAAAAAATTCTGCAACTCGATTAATTCTTGAAGGGTGACGTCTTCTTCTGCTCCACTTTCAGCAATTCTCCCATCAAATGGCTCACCTAATGATTCATGTGATGACATATTGCTACAATTATTACATGAAAGACGAATTAATGGAAAAAGTTATGTTTCCCAAAAGCGGTAAATATGTGGTGGCGGTATCCGGCGGAATGGATTCGATGAGCCTGTTGCACATGCTTGTTCGTCGTGATGGATACGAACTGATCGTAGCGCATGCACATCACGGGTTACGGGAAGATGCTGACGGCGACCAGGAATTGGTTGAACAAACGGCCGGCCAATACGCCTTACCATACCGGACTACCCAGTTGCAGCTTAACGATTCGGGCGAAGATGCGGCTCGTCGCGCTCGATACGACTTTTTATACTCCATCTACGAAAAGGAAGAGGCTGACGGTATCGTAACCGCACACCATCTTGATGACCGGATCGAGACTATGTATTTGAACCAACAGCGTGGGGCGGGGTGGTTCGGATTGTCACCGCTGCGCGAAACAGGCACAACCAAGCGTCCGCTACTAGAGATGACCAAGCAAGAGTTACACGCGTATGCTCAGGAATACGATATACAATGGCGGGAAGATGCGACCAATCAGGAACCGGAGTACACACCGCGCAATCGACTGCGGCTGACTCTCGCCGAAAATACGCGAAAACAATTGTACGAACAGATCAAGCAGTACGATATCCAGCGTGCTACGCGGGAGAAGTACACGCATACTATAGGAGCGAAGACAGTCACTGTTTTCGAAAGCGGCGTCTCCATCGACCGCAGGCGACTCTTAGTGTACGATGTGGCTACGATCCGTGATGTGTTGTATCTGGTCTTGAAGGAATATTTCCAGGATTATATGGAAATTGACTTTGATGCGGTCATTCGTTTGGAACATTTCTACAAAACTGGACGGAACGGCAAACAGCTGTCACTATCAAAACACGTTTGGGCGTATCTGGAAACTGATGCTATGGTAATCTCTGTTGCTAGGTAATAGCCGAACGTGTGTTTTATACTAAATAGGTAAAGGATGAAATATTTATGAAATCGTGGTTGCAGAATTTGAAAGGGCAGGGGCGTAACTTTGGATTTATTGCTATTATTGTCGTCATTGTCCTGATCGTACTCGCACTAACTAATACCGATAATAACACTGAACAAGTATCGCTTTCGGAAGTCGTGCGCCAGGTCAATCAAGGTAATATTGAAGAAGTCATCGTCGACGGAAATAAAATCACGGCAGTCCCCCAAGAAGAAGGTGCGTCACGTTTGGTGACCTACCGTGAAGACCCCGGCGTCAGCATTACTGAATACGGCATTAATCCGGAAGAAGTAACGGTTACCACCAGAGACCCTGCCGATCAAAGTCAATTGCTGGACATTTTGTTAATCTCCTTCCTGCCCATTATCGTCATCATCGCGTTTTTCTACTTCATGATGCGGCAGGCTCAAGGCCAAAGCAATCAAGCCATGGGGTTTGGCAAAAGCAAGGCCCGACTGTACGGTAATGAGCAGGAGAAAGTTACGTTCAAGGATATCGCCGGGGCTGAGGAATCCAAGGAGGAATTACAGGAAGTCGTTGAGTTTTTGAAAACGCCCAAGAAATTCTCCGATATCGGTGCCCGGATACCCAAAGGAGTATTGATGATCGGGGCGCCCGGTACGGGGAAAACGATGGTTGCCCGTGCGGTCGCCGGCGAAGCTGATGCACCGTTCTTCAGTATATCCGGTTCGGAGTTCGTGGAAATGTTTGTCGGTGTCGGCGCCAGCCGGGTGCGCGACCTGTTCATGAAAGCTAAGAAAAACGCACCGTGTATCATTTTTATCGACGAGATTGATGCGGTAGGACGTCGCCGGGGGTCCGGTTTAGGGGGTGGTCACGATGAACGCGAACAAACACTCAACCAGATATTGGTGGAAATGGACGGATTCGAGCAGGACACCAACGTCATCGTCATGGCGGCCACGAACCGACCCGACGTGTTGGACCCGGCCCTACTTCGTCCGGGGAGATTTGACCGTCAGGTTCAACTCGAACTCCCTGACCGCAAAGACCGCCGGGCTATCCTGGGCGTGCATTTGGAGGATAAGAAAGTCAGCAACAATCTCAATCTGGACCCCTTAGCTGCCAAGACGGCCGGGATGAGCGGGGCGGATTTGGCGAACGTCGTGAATGAGGCAGCTATTCTGGCTGCCCGCGCCAACAGAAAAAAGATTATTAACAAAGACCTTGATGATGCCTTCGAGAAGGTTGCGATCGGACCGGAGCGAAAGACCCAGGTCATGACCGATCACGAGAAGAAAGTGACCGCGTATCATGAGGGCGGGCACGCATTGATCGGCCATCTACTCGAGAATGCTGACCCGATTCATAAGGTCACTATTATTAGCCGTGGTGGTGCGGGCGGCGTAACATGGAGCCTTCCGACCGAGGATAAGGTCTACCGGTCTCTGGCTGAATTCAAGGACTCGATGGCAATGGCAATGGGCGGACGTATGGCTGAGGAGATTATGTTCGGGCACGAGCAAGTTACAACCGGCGCGAGCAATGATCTTCGCACCGCCACCAATACTGCCCGGGACATGGTCACCAAATACGGTATGAGCGATGAATTGGCCAATCAATACCTGGACTCCAGTGATGGTTCGATTCTGCTTGATCGGGAATTGTCCCAGACCAAAGAGTACTCTGAGGATACGGCGGAAAAGATCGACAAGGCAGTCCGGGCACTGCTTGAAGAAGCTGAAACCAGAGCTCGCACCGTAATCAAACAGAACAAAGAAGCACTGGACAGGCTGGCCAACGAGTTACTGGAAAAGGAGACGCTTGGAGAAGAAGAGGTGCTGGAAATCCTCAAAGATGCGATTAATCCTGACGTGGGCTCGCCCCAAAATACCTAGTTTCTCATTGTCTCTCATTCCGTCCATTTGGCTGCGATTGTCCAAGTGGTGCCACAGTGTCATAATACCGTGCCGAAGGTAACACCATGGTCAACAGGGTTCTCAAATACGCTAATCGGTCATTAACCATTACGATGGCCGCCGTAATTTTATCCGGCGGCTATTTAATCAGTGGTGTATTCGGGTTGCTCCGTGACCGGTTATTGGCAGCTAAATTCGGTATTTCTGGTACGCTGGATGCCTATTTCGCTGCGTTTTCTCTTCCCGACCTCCTGTTCTTTATCCTGGTTTCCGGGGCGCTCGTCGTTACGCTTCTACCGGTGCTAAATGAACGGCTGCAGCACTACAATAAAAAATCAGCTTGGGAGATAGCTTCCAGTGTCATCAACATTCTGGCGATACTTACGCTAGTAGCCAGCATTCTGATATTCATTTTCGCCAGTTCGATCATCAACGTTATTGCCCCCAGTTTTGAGGCGGCCCGGCACGAAACCGCCGTCAACATCATGCGTATACTCGCCCTGAACCCGTTCTTTTTCTCGCTATCGAGCGTCTTCGGAACGATACAACAAGCGTTCGGGCGGTTTTTCTTTTTCGCGTTGGCACCGATCATTTATAACCTCGGTATCATATTCGGCATCATATACCTAAGCGACTCGTTCGGTATTTATGGTGTGGCCTACGGTGTCGTCATCGGTGCGATCGCTCAGATGCTCATCCAGATTCTGGGGATGCAAGGACTTGGGTTTACCTATAAGCCCCACATTTTTTGGCAGAATCAAGGATTCCGGAAAGTTATCCGTTTGATTATCCCCCGGTCGATCGATGAGGGTATCGAACACCTGATCGCGTTGATCGAACGGGCGATCGCCTCCGGATTGAGTGTTGGCGCTATCGCGGCGTATCAATTTGCCTTCAGTTTGAAAAACTACCCTATTACACTAATCGGTACCGCGATCGCGACGGCCGCGTTCCCCTCCATCTCTAACAGGGCACTGGGAACGCGGACTGACTTACTCAAGAAGGAGATCCTGGAGGTAGCTCGGGCGATTTTGTGGTTCGCCCTTCCGGCTGCTGTCGGCATTGTGATTATGCGTGGGTATATTGTCCGTTTATTGCTTGGGTTCGGGGACGCGACCGTGGCCAACATTCTCGGGTGGTTCACAGTCGCTATCATATTCCAGTCATTGCTGCGGCTCGTAACGCGGATCTTTTATGCGCAACAGGACACAAAGACTCCGTTATACGCTAGCATCGTTGCCATCATTCTGAACATTTCGTTGGCTTTGTGGCTGGCACACACGTATGGAGTAATCGGTCTGGCTATGGCACAGTCGATCGTTTCGGTTATCGAGGTGGCGTACTTATTCGTGGTGCTTACTAAGCGCCTGGGCTGGTTCTTTAACAGAACGTTCTTAGCTAATGTAATAAAAACAGGAGTCAGTGCCTTCATAATGGCTTGTGTGACGTATGTTTTAGTCCGGTTCGTGTTCCCGCTGATCGCCGGTGAGACCGGGTTCTTTACCCTAGCACCGAAGTTCAGCGCCATCGTGTTAATAAGTTTGACAGTCTATATCGGCGCCAGTTGGGTATTGCGATTACCGGAAGCTATCAGTATCGTTCAGCGCATTAAACGTTTTATGTTCACGCGTGTACCGATGGGGTAGGATGCGGTGTGTAGTAGTACGCAGTATTGGATATAGAGTTTTGGGTATACAATGGTTGGTTTAATAGTGACTAAAACAGGTACAAAACACAGTATGACAAAGAGCCCCTCGCATATACGTAATTTCTGCATCATCGCTCACCACTGCACCATAGCGGGGCGGGGTTTCGCATGACAAGAGGATGGGTGAAAGGAACCCGAATATGGCAGTAGACCAATCTCATATACGCAACTTTTGCATAATTGCCCACATCGACCACGGGAAGTCGACGCTGGCTGACCGGATGCTGGAGTTAACCGATACTGTGCAGCAACAAAAGATGCAGCAACAATTGCTTGATCAGATGGATCTGGAGCGTGAACGGGGTATCACGATCAAGTTGCAACCGGTTACGATGTATTGGAAAGAATACGAATTGAACTTGATCGATACGCCGGGACACGTGGATTTCAGCTACGAAGTTGCCCGGAGCCTGGCTGCCGCCGAAGGAGCGATTCTGGTCGTTGATGCCACGCAAGGCATAGAAGCCCAAACCTTGGCCAATGTCTACCTAGCCATCGAGGCCGAACTGGAAATAATCCCTGTTGTGAACAAAATAGATCTTCCGGCAGCACAACCGGATGCGGTTGCCCGGGAACTGGCCAACTTGCTCGGCGGAAAGCCCGAGGATGTGTTGCGCGTTTCGGCCAAAACCGGCGATGGAGTCGAGCGTATTCTCGACGCGCTAACCGAAGGCGTACCAGCACCGAATGGCCGGAGCGATGCGCCGTCCCGCGGACTGATATTCGACTCCATATACGATGAATATCGCGGGGTTATTCTGTATGTGCGGATAGTTGATGGAGCGCTTACTTCCGGTAGCGGTGTAACCCTGCTCGGTAGCGACAAGCAAAGTGAAGCCACCGAAGTCGGCGCGTTTTATCCGCATCCTATCGCGAAGGATACCTTATATACCGGTCAGATCGGGTACGTAGTCACCAGATACAAATCAGTCCGTGAAGCCCAGGTCGGCGATACGTTAACAGATCGGCAGCATCCTGCCGCGGAGCCGCTGCCAGGATATAAAACTATCAAGCCGTTCGTTTTTGCCGGGTTTTACCCGGCTTCGGGAGAGCAATATCAGCAACTCAAAGACGCATTGGAGCGATTGCAACTCAATGATGCGGCATTACAATTCACTCCCGAAAACTCGCGTGTACTCGGATTTGGTTTTCGCATCGGGTTTCTCGGCCTGCTCCATATGGAAATCGTCAAAGAACGTTTGGAGCGGGAGGCAGGACTGGAGTTGGTCGTCACGAACCCTTCTACGGATTACCAGGTTACCTACAATTCAGGCCAGGAAGAGTACATCCGTTCCGCTAGTGAACTGCCGGATACGACCACGCTTGCCGCTATCGCGGAACCGTGGATCAAAGGAGAAATACTGGTTACCCAGGAGTATGTTGGTAACGTGATCGGTCTCATCAATACGATCCGGGGTATCCAAGACAGCATCCAGTATCCACAGGAGCATACTGCATTGATCATTTTCAAAGCACCGCTGGCCAATGTGTTGACCGACTTTTACGATCGACTCAAAAGCACCACCAGTGGTTATGGGTCATTCAGCTACGAGCCTGCCGGCTATCACCCCGAAGATTTGGTACGGCTGGATATCCTGATAGAAGGCGAGACGGCGGATTCGCTCAGTCGGATCCTGCACCGGAGCGAAGCCTATGACGCGGGCCGGGATACCATACGGCGCTTGAAAGACGTCATACCCCGGCAAATGTACGAAGTCAGCCTGCAAGCGGCGGTCGGTGGCAAGATTCTAGCCCGGGATGACATTAAACCCTTGGGCAAAAATGTCACCGCCAAACTATACGGCGGTGATGTCACTCGGAAGCAGAAACTCTTAAAGAAACAAAAAGAAGGCAAAAAACGCATGAAAAGTATGGGTAAAGTCGATATCCCGCCGGAAGCATTTACGGTTATGCTAAAAAAAGACGATTAAGCTCCGTTTTTACGCGTGTTTTTGGCAATGCTGCAGAGATAAGTGCTTGTATATGTTGAGCGAGCGGTTTTTGCCAAACATTTCTGCCGATTACCATCTCCGGGCGGCCCATTCATCAAGTTTGGGTTTTTCTTCACCGATGGTCGTGCTTTCTCCGTGTCCGGGCGAAACGTATGTTTCCCGGGGGAGTGTAAACAGTTGATCGCGAATCGACTCGATGATCTGATCAAAGTCTGAGTATTCCCACCGGGTCGCTCCGGCCCCGCCCGGAAATAGTGTATCGCCGGTAAAAACCGTATCCAGTTTGGGAAAGTAATAACACACGCTTCCCGGAGTGTGGCCGGGAGTGTGCAAGACGCGTGCGTGGGTCTTGCCGATTTGCAACTCCGATTTGTCGGACAATTTCTGATCGTAGTCGGCATCCGGATGTTGTTCGTGCCACAGAAATTGATCGTCAGGATGTAGATAAATCGGCGCATGATCCAGTTGTTCCCGCAGCCGAACAGCAGCGTTGATGTGGTCGAAATGGCCATGGGTGAGGACTATGCCGACCGGTCGATAATCCCGAACGGCTTCCACGATCGGTTCGGTTTCAAACGATGCGTCGATGATCAGCACTTCATTGCCGGCGAAAATAAGCCACACATTGTTTTCCATGGCTCCCAAGCCCAATCGTTGGGTCTGTGTGTTCATCTCGCTCATACTTCTATGGTACCAGATACATCCGGTCAGAGTTGTGCACGAGCCCGCACCATATATACAATACACAACATCTATGTCCGTACTGCCGAATTTATCACGATCCGAGTCGACTCCGGGCACGCTTTATGTGCTTTCCGGCCCCGGTGGATCAGGACACTCTACCATCGGGAACGAAGTTGCGTCCCGGCATGACAATGTCTGGCGTTCGATCAGCCTGACGACCCGGAACCCCCGCCCGGGCGAAGTCCCTGGATTTGATTATTATTTTGTCAGTGAAGCCGATTTTAAAGCTAAATTCCGCAATAGTGAGTTGCTTGAATATGCCAGCGTACACAACAGTTGGTACGGCACGCCCCGTGAACCAGTGGAAGAAAAGTTGGCGCAAGGCGTGCATGTCTTGTTGGTGATAGATGTACATGGCGGCTTAACCGTGAAGCAAAACTACCAGAGCGCGGTGTTAATTTTCATACAACCGCCCGACAAAGCAGTATTACGTCAACGCATGGAAAAGCGCAACAAGGATAGCGAACTCGCTATCGAAACCCGGCTCAATGTAGCGGATGAGGAAATGCGTATCGGTGCTGAGCAATATGATCACGTCGTAATCAATGACGATTTAGAGACGGCCATCTCCGAGGTAGAAAAGACCATTCTGCAGTAGTAGTTGGCACTATTGACCCTAGAGTGCTAATAGGTGTACCATTGTATAAGCACTCGCAATAGTACAG
>CAZAXT010000013.1:0-21941 GCA_964489295.1 uncultured Candidatus Saccharibacteria bacterium
AATTCATCACATGGTGAACCGGGTACCCGTTTACCGCCAGTGATCGCCGCAGCATATCCGCAGCGACGAACCCCCGCAAGTTGCCGATATGAATATGGTCGTAGACGGTCGGCCCGCAGGAGTATATCCGCACCGTATCTTGGAGCGGTTCAAACTCCTCGTTCTGTTTGTGCAGACTGTTATGCAGCGTCAGCCGTTGCTTTGTCTTCTTCATCGATGTACTCGCTTATAACCGGGACGATCTCTTCTATTACTTGCTCATGGGTGACATCAGGGAAACGACAGCTGGCTGCCCTATCATGGCCACCCCCGCCAAAATGCTCCGCTGTCTTGCGGGCAACATCCAGGTTAGCTCGCATAGAGGCATTGCTATAGCCGTTCCGTTCAGTGATGGTAACTGAAATATCAACACCTTTGATCATACGGAGGTCTTGCTTCATCCGTTCTATAACCAATTGATCATCACCGAGCCCGTTGTATTCCTCTTGCGTAAAATAGGTAATCGCAATCCGATTGTCGTCAAAAAACTGTGCTCTTTGCAGTGCGGTGGCTTTGAGCGGTATTTCCGAAGGGGAAAGACTGTTGGATTGCTCTATATTGTATCGTAAAAGTTCTAAGTCGGCTCCTCGATCTACCAAGTACCCCATAGCAGCGAACGTGCGGGATGTTGTGTTTTTGGTGCTTAAGTTGACCGTATCAGCTTTTATACCTGCAGCTAATCCGTAGGCGGCTTCAGCGTCGATGTGCCAGTCGAATTCGCGAGCCAGTTCTACGATTTGTTGACTACTGGCTCCCGCTTCTTCGTCGATCAGGAGAGTAATATTCTCTCCTTCAAGTTGACCAGTAGTAGAAGCGTGGTGATCGATACAAAAGAGTGGTCGGTTAAGGATGGTTCCTTTATGTTTCGACCATGTTTTCTCCAGCTGATTCAAAGTGGAACTGTCTACGAGTATAGCGACATCATACGTATCCGGTAATTCATTCGTGACCCGATCCCATCCCGGCATATGGTGCAAATACGGTGGTACATCGTCATGACAAAACATGGTCACCGTTTTACCCAGATCAGTCAGCGCTGATTCCAGCCCAAGACTGGAGCCGAGACTATCGGCATCGACATGCTCTGCCTGCACCACTACAACATGTTCCGCTTGATCGACATGCTGTTTAAAGTCATCCAATTGTTCTTGTGTGTATATCATAATGATTGGCGTCCTTCCAGCGCCCGTGACAAAGTAGTTTCATCAGCGTACTCCAGATCGCTGCCCATGGGAAGACCGCGGGCTAAGCGAGTGATGGATACATCGGGGAGCATCCGGCGGATATAATGGGCGGTTGCCTCGCCTTCCACGCTGGGATTGGTGGCCAGGATCAGCTCAGTGATGGATGAGTCTTCGACCCGGTTTTTGAGCGTATCCAGATTGATGTTCTCCGGCCCCACTCCATCAACCGGTGAAATGATGCCGCCCAGTACGTGATACCGGCCCTTGAAAGCGCTGGTTCGCTCCAAGGCAATGACATCCAACGCATCCTCCACGATGGCCAACGCGGATTCATCCCGATCCGAGTCATTGCAGACATCGCATGTCTCACCCGCCGTCAAGTTGTGGCATATCGTACATTCACGTACGCCATCATGCAGCCCCAATAGTGCGTTAGCCAAATCCGTCGCCGGTTGCTGACCCTGTTTGAGAATGTGCATAGCTAACCGCTCCGCCGTACGCGGGCCGATACCGGGTAACTTGCGCAACTCGTCGATCAAATCCGCCAGTGCTTGGGGCATGGTTACATTCCGAGATTCAAATCACCACCCATATTTTTCATTTTGTCGGCAGCGATTTGCTGGGATTTACTGATGGCCTGGGTAATGGCCGATTCCAGCCATTTTTCCAGTTTTTCCTGATCCTGTGTCCGCTCGGAATCCAGCGTTACGTCTTTGACTTTTTGCTCGCCGTTGATCTGGATCTTAACCGCGCCATCGCCAGCTTCGACTTCCACGACTTCTTTGGCAAGCTCTTTTTGCATCTTGCGCATTTGCATGGCCTGTTTCGGACTCATACCGCTTGGATTCATACAATACCTCTCTATTATTACCGTACTATTGTAACATCCCGGTCGGCCGGAAATACCGGTATCATCCGCCCATTACCCGGAATTTTTGCATGACTGCCTGGTTGAATTTGAATACCCGACTCCGGGAATGCCAATCATCGGGGATTGGAGGCATGTTGCCACGCGGAGTGAGCAACCATACCCTATCCCCGGTATCATAGGCGGATATCTCCTTGACTAACTGCGCTTCCCTGCCCGTAATAATACTGGCATTCCCTCGATCGTAGCCGGGATCGGTCGTGCGTACCGTAGCGGAGGTTTCATTGTAATGTACGGCGTCAAAATACATATACAAACCGGAATTCGCCACCAGAATCTCCTCTCCGGTCCGGTGCCGTTCATTCAGTACACTCATGGTTTCCTTCATATCGTGGGCCAGGTATCGGTCCCAGCTGTAATTGCCCAGCGCATAAAACGTATATATGCCGATACCAAACTGGATCACGATAATACCGATGAGTCCGTACCGGAGCCACGGCTTTCCCTTCAACAGCCAGATAGATACGCCGAGCAAGCCGTACCAAAACGGCGCGAAATAGACGAAATAACGGTCTACATAGACTGAAGATTCAGATAGCGCATAGGAAGCAGCCAGAATGACAAACAGCGGCAAGATCGCTGCCATAGCCAGCAGCCGAAGTTTATCCCTGTTTTCCGGGTTAGCGCGCCAGGCCAAGAAGACACATGCCGCAATAGCGGCAAACGCGAGCCCGAATAGCATCTGGTGCCACCATGCCAATACCCCCGCTCCGATATTGCTTTGGTAGAAAATTACCGTATGGAACGGATCAAGCAGGGTTTCGGGAGGCACCCAGAACCCGCCGCTTACACTTTCGGTCTGGGCGAACGCGATCGGCGCCCATGGCAGGAAGGCGACCGCCGCTCCGCAGATGCTGTAGAGCCACCACTGTTGTCGGCGGATGACGTGCGTGACCCGTTTCCATGTCGGTTTGACGCTTCCCGCTTGGTAGCGGAACAGATACACTCCGTGCACGAGCACGACCGGAAAGGTGAAATAGTGCGTGTACAGTGCAGCCGCGATACACATGCCGTACAATACTGCGTGGATCACTCGCCGGTCTTCCAGGTAACGCAGTAAAAACCACGTACTTCCCACAAGAAGCAGCGTTGCAAGGGTGTACATCCGGGCTTCGATGCCATACCGCAACAGAAACGGTCCGAGTGCGGCGACCACGATTCCCCATCGGGCGGCAACCGGGTGAACGAACCGTTTCAGTATCCGATACAAAACAACCAGGGCGCCCAACAGAAACAGGATGCTTAGTCCGCGGATCGCCATATCGTTTTGTCCGAACACCGACATCCATCCATGAAGGAGAATATAGTACAACGGTGGATGTACATCCGCCGCGGTTGTGGCGATGACACCGGGGATGTCCCGCATAGCTAGCACCACGCTGAAACTTTCATCATGCCAGAAACTGAAACGTGTCGCGTTTACCAATTGCAAAGCCGCCGATATTACGATTGCGCTGCCCGCCCAGTATATATCCCGGGAGTAACGACGGATGTATTTAATCATAGGTATCACCCCACATATTCCATCGGATTTTCACCAGATCACGCAACGTTGATATGGCACCGGTGACCGCTGTATTGCCCAGTGCGCTCCCGGCAACGTCCTGCCAATCCGGCAACGGGATGGTGGTTACCGTATATCCATGTTTTTTTGCGATCGCCAGGAGCTCGATATCAAAACCCCACCCGGGTATCGTTTGGCGGGGGAAAAGTACATCCGCCACGTCATCTCTGAATACTTTGAATCCGCACTGGGTATCCCGGATCCCGAGTGACAACAACCACCGTATGGGTATATTACCCATGCTGGAGATCCATTTACGGAAGCCTGTATGGCTTTCCTGCAAATCCCGGACGCCGATAATGATATCGGCATTTTGGTTCATGTGCGCTTTGACGATGTGTAAATGATGCAACGGCGTCGCCATATCGGCGTCCATGAACATCCGGTATCTTCCCGTGGCACGGTACATACCGTGTTGCACGTCAGCTCCTTTACCGTTTTGCTCGGACAACTCGAATACGTGCAACCGGGGAAATAAAGACCGTTTATCGCGAGCTATATCAGCTGTGCCATCAGTGCTATCGGCAGCAACTACGATCACTTCCACAACGTTGAAGATGTCCGCGTTCACATATTTTGCCAGAGCGTCCAATGACTCCCCCAGCCGGTCGGCTTCATGGAACGCCGGTATTACGATGCTGAGATCCGGTGTGTTCATGGTGTATATACTGTATATAGTAGCGTATCTGGACGTTTTTCGGAATAGACATTCTCGGCTTGATAATCAGAAAAATCTATATGTTCAGTTGTCTCATCCCGGGGAACGATAATGAAAGAAGCCGATGCATGCTGTAGATCATTTCGGTTTTCCGGCAAAACTGTTCCATATTCGGAATCGGTCAGATACCGCACAATCTTTCCTGATGTGCCGTCGACGACTATGATCGTATCATCCGGTAAATCCGTATGATTTATATAGCGGGCAGTGCGAAACGCGTGTTCGTGATACGTTTCGAACACTTCCGGGGTATTCGCCCAGGCAACGAAGTAGTGTTGCCAGTTATAAAACGTCGAAACCCCGAGCGTTATGACGATTACCGCAACGGCAGATTGCAATGCCAAAACGTTCCGCGGGAAAACACCCCGCCACCGGGCGAACAATTCGATAAGACCGATCGAAGCCAGTATATAGACGATCGGCATCATGGCAAGGTTTCGCACCGTTGCCGGTATATCCGGATTTTCAAACAGATTGATCAGGAAAACACTGCCGAGAATGGCTAACAATACCCCATAACGGATATCTCTGAATCGTCGGAGCGCCAATAATACCCCCAACACAGACAGAACTCCGGTGACACCGCTCAATAACGGCATACCCGGTAGATTGTAAAGTACGGTGTGGTCGCCTTCGATGTGAAAGATACCGAGCGCGGCGATACCGTCATACAGGAGCCCGAGTCCGGTGTATAGCGGCATCTGTAATGCTGCTACCAATGCTTCGCCTTCCGCCCGGATACGGGATAAACCGTCCGACAACGCACTAAAGATGAGCAGTGGCGCACCGGTGATCGCCATACTCAAGAGGACGATTAGTATCGGCTGGCCCGCGTATTTCAACCGGTCACGGTAATACCGTCTGGCGTAAACGGCGAGCAGAAGGATGAGCACGAACCACACATAGTATGGAATGCCGCCATACCACAATCCACCCACCGCGATGCCGGTCGCTACATACCACAATGCTTTGTTTGTCTGAATCGCCTTAGCAATCGCCCACATCGCGAGCGGTACCAAAACCGGGATGATCGCCGTGTAATCGCTGACTCTACTGATATGCACCGCCCATGGCGCACTTGCCATCAGGAAAGCGGCTACGAACGCCGTTCGGCGACTGAACCAGGCTTGTGCCGCCATGTACGTCAACAATACCGCCAGGATACCGAGAACTGCCGGGATTATCCGGAGTGCCAGCATGGTTTTGCCGAGCAAAAGTACGCTGCCCGCCTGCAGGAACGCATACGGCGCTCCCATGATACCCGTGGCTTGATTAATCGCAGTGATATCACCTTCGGCAAGTGAAGCAGCGAGCAACCCGTCAGCTGCTTCACTTGGATGCAACCCCGGCGGTAACGTGTCCAATTGCCACACCCTGAATACCGCAGCTAATACCAACACTCCTACCAGTAGTAGGTAATATCGATAATCGGCAAACCAGTCTCCGATAACGTCGAAAATATGACTCCGGCGATCGTTGAATACGACATTCCGATACAACAGGTAATTCCATATCATACTGAACACCGTCGCGACCACTTTGGCACCGTTATTGAAAACGAACTCCTGGCTCAAAACGCTGTCCAGTCCGATGGCAGTTACGATGGTGTACCCCAGCGAAAGTGGTGTTTCCCATGCATACAGAAGCAGCGAAATGATGCCGGTCTGGATGATGTACAAACCGGCCGCCGTCACCAACACGAACAGGGCCGCCTGTACCAGGACCCGACGGGATTGGGAGCCGAACACATAGGTTTTGTTGGCAATGAAGCTGAAAATCATCGCCAGTGTGGTCGATATCAAGTGTGCGGGTATGGCCGCCAGACCGAACACGGCAAAGGCTACATTGAACACGCTGAAATCGATCAAGGTATTCATGACACCGGTAATGCCGAATTTGCCGACCTGCCTCCCTTCCTCTTTGATAGGGTTATAGCTATCTTTTGTTTTTTTAATCATCATGTTTCTTGTCTATTTGCCGGAATAGCTGCATTTCTCCATGAAAATATAATTCTACCTGGCCGGTCGGCCCGTTCCGGTGTTTTTTGACGAACAAGTCGGTTAAATGTTCGCGGTCGGTTTCGGGGTTGTAATAGTCTTCCCGGTACAAGAACAATACGACATCGGCGTCCTGCTCAATAGAACCGGATTCACGCAAATCGGCTAGTTGCGGTATTTGCGGGTTGCGTTGTTCGACCGTCCGGGAAAGCTGGCTCAACGCGATAACCGGCACGTTTAACTCCCGGGCGATTCCTTTCAGCCCGCGGGAAATCTCGGATACTTCCTGGACACGATTGTCGCCATATTTTCCCTGGCTGCTCATGAGTTGTAAATAGTCGATGATTATCAGGCCCAACCCGTGTTCGTTCTGGATGCGCCGGGCTTTGGTGCGTATCTCCATAACATTTAGCATCGGCGTGTCATCGATGAAAATCGGTGCCTCGGAAAGATTGCCGTAGGCGGTACCGATACGAGCGAAGTCGTCGTCATTAAGGTTTCCTGTACGCAACTTCCAGGAATCCACGCCCGATTCAGCACTGAGCATGCGGTCAACAAGCTGCTCCTGGCTCATTTCCAGGCTGAAGATACCGACCGGTACACCGTCCGTCGCTGCTACGTGATGGGCCACGTTCAGCGCGAAAGTGGATTTTCCCATAGCCGGCCGGGCGGCCAGCACTAGCAAGTCCGAGTTCTGCAAACCGGCCAAAACGTTGTCCAGGCTGGAAAATCCGCTGGCCACCCCCCTGAGTTTGCCGTCGCTTTTATTCAACTCTTCTATCCGGTCAAAGCTTTCATTCAGTACTTCACTGATCGCCCGGAACCCTTTCCCGGTCTTGTGTTCGGACACGTTGTACAAAAGTTGTTCAGCTTTATCCAGCAACTCGTCCGCGTCGTCACTATCACCGTAACCGAGTTGGGTAATTTCCCCAGCCGCGCTGATCAATCTTCGTAACGTAGCTTTTTTACTCACGATGTCCCCGTAATAGTAAACATGAGCCGCACTGGGGACTGAGTTGGATAGTTCGGTGATGTACCCGGCGCCGCCCACATCATCGATCACGCCGCTGTTTTCGAGTTTGTCAGTCAGCGTCAAGACATCGATCGGTTGACGCTTTTCATACAGTTCCAACATGGACCGGAAAATGATTCCGTGCCGTTGTTCATAAAAATCATCCGGCTGCACCGTATCGGCGATTTTGGTCATCGCGTCGGCATCGAGCAGTATACTCCCGAGTAAACTGCTTTCGGCCTGGATGTTCTGCGGTGGTAGTGTCGGCGCTTCTTCTTCAGCCACTGGTACGCTCCGCTTCAGCCTCACTTACGTAGCATGTAGTACACAATGTGCAACAGGGGCAGAAATATCGCAGAAAAAAACGTCGTAGTATATAAAGCACGTGTTGCGTGTCGTGCGTTGCGTGTTGCATTTTGCGTGTCCCGTGTCGCATTACACTATCTCTCCTCCCAGAATATCAAATACCTGCTTGACGGCGTTATCATCGTGTTCGGTTTGCTTCGTTTCCGAGGTAGCCTCTTGCTGGTCGGATTGAGCGAGTACGATGTGTAGCGGAACCGGGGCGCCGTTGGCCTGCTCCAATGCATCTTTGATAGTCGCAAAATTGCGGTGTTCTCTCAAGCGACGATGATGAAAGGTGAATTTGACCGTCATGGTGCATCCATCTTTCCCGAATTCTACCTGCGTATTCCGCACCAGCCCGTAAAGGGAGGTGTTCTGGTTTTTGATCAAGCTCAACGCTTTGATCCATACCGAGTCGGCCGGCGTGCTTTGGGTGGAAGCAACCGGTTCGGTGTCTGGTCGTGACTTTTTGGCGGATTGCTGCCTTTTTGTCTTATCCGGAGCGGGTGATTCGCTCCGGGTGCGGGAGGATCGTTGCCGACCCTTGGTTTGTTGCGGAGCTGAGATAGCGTGTTGTTGGAAATTGTCGGTTTCCGCGTCTTTTGTGTCGGGTTTACCGGGGTAATAACTGACACTCAGTAAGGTTGATTCTATAGAAACGGCCAGATGCGGCACGTTATGGGATATACCACTTAACGCGGATAGCAATAGACGCGCGTTGTACAATCGCATATCGGCATCCTTCAGATGTTCGCGTATGTATCGACGAGTGAAGTCCAGTAATTGTTTCAACACGCTCCGCATCGAAGCGCCGTTGTCGAGTATCTGGTCAAACAGTTCGAGCATTTCCTCGGGTTTCTGATCAATTGTTGCTTCCATGAGTTTACGGATGTGGTCGTGTTGGGCGATACCCACAACCGAATACACGTGATCCACGGTAATGCGTTCATCAGTACCCGCCAATTGGTCGAGTAAACTAATACTGTCACGCACGCTTCCCTCGCCCAGTTCAGCCAAAAGTCGCACCGCTTCATCCTCAATGGCGATTTGTTCTGCCTCGGCGATAGTGTGTAAATGTTGTCCCAGTACTTCGGTAGATACCGGATAAAACGGGAAGTGTTGTGTTCGCGAGGTAATGGTTTGGGGGAGTTTATGCGGCTCGGTCGTAGCTAAAATGAAGATCGCGTGTGTCGGCGGCTCTTCCAGTGTCTTGAGTAGCGCGTTGAACGCCGCGCCACTAAGCATGTGGACTTCGTCGATGATATATACCTTATAATCCAAATAATTCGGTGCGATATGGACTTTTTCCCGAAGTTCACGGATTTCGTCCACGCCGTTATTGCTGGCGGCGTCGACCTCAATGATATCGACCGCATCGGCGACTTCCTCGAGTTGATTCAACCGCCGAGCGAAAATTCGGGCCGCACTGGTTTTCCCTGTACCCCGTGGTCCGGTAAACAGATAGGCGTGCGAGACCCGGTCGTTAGTCAAGGCATTTTCAAGCGTTGTCGCCACATGCTCCTGACCGACCAACTGATCAAAATCATGGCTGCGGTACTTTCGATACAGCGCTATTCTATCCACTGTTTGTCTTGCCTCCCTACACTGATTACCAGTATGCCGTATCAGCGGGTAAATTTCCAGCCGACAACCCCGAATGCCGTTCTAAATTCCGCATACTGCATCGCGGGTTTGTTTCGATATACGTAATACTACATTGCGCAGGGTACGCTTTGTCGCGCATATACCCAAATTTGTCGGATAATTATTTGATATTTGTCGCTGAACAAATCACCCGGTGATCGCGGCTTCTATGGCTGCCCATTCGGCAGTTTCTTCTTCCGGAATAACCGCGGTCACTTGATCGCCCGGTTGAGCTTTGAAGTACGTAACACTGGCCATAAGCACCCGGTACTCGGTGTCATCGACATTGATGAAGTACTGGCCACCTTTTTGTTCAACCGTTCCGATAACCTTCTGGCGCGGAACGGGCCCGATCTGCTTATAGATAAACGTTCCGTCGTCGGCGATCGTCAATTTCAGGATATCGCCCTGAACAAGTTTTGATTTCGAAGCGTAGTTAGCCGGAACCGGGTAGGTTTTTCCATCCGGTCCGATCATGTTTTGGCCATCGAATACACCTTCGATGACTTTGCCCGCTTGGTCCGCCGCGGGAGTGGTTTCGACTTCCTCTTCCCCGACCAGGCTGATCAAAAGTTCTTTGGCTGCTGCAACGTTAGTCTCCGCTTCGTTCAACAACGAACGGAGCCGTTTTATTTGCTTGTCCGCTATTTCTGCCATGTTTGTGTCCTTTTTAAAATCAAAAACGTAGAATAAAGCTCCCTAAGCTTTATCTCCTCACACTTTACCAACCTAATTATACAAAAGTCAAAATTTTTATACAAGAGGTTGTAATACGTTCACGCTGTGCACAATGTATGCACACAACGGGAGGATTATGTGGCGCTGAAATTGAACAAGCAGCAGAAGAATGCAAAACACCACGCCTTTACGAGCGTGGTGTTTCTGTGTTGGGCAACTCAAGCAATAACTCGACTTGCTTTGAACCTGTGGAGCTTAGGAAAGTTCGACGGTTGCGCCGGCGTCTTCCAGCTTCTGCTTGGCCTCTTCGGCTTCTTCTTTGGGTGCGTTTTCTTTCAACGCCTTGGGAGTGCCTTCGACCATAGCCTTGCTTTCAGCCAACCCTTCGCCAGTAATCTCGCGGACGACCTTGATCACGTTGATCTTGTCGGAACCGGCGTCTTGTAGCGTAATGGTAAATTCGCTTTGCTCTTCACCGCCGGCTTCTTCTCCACCTTCAGCGCTGGCCGCGGCGGGTGCTGCTGCCACGGGTGCTGAAGCGGAAACACCGAACCGATCTTCCAATACTTTAACCAATTCACTCAGATCCAATGCGGACAGCGATTCGATCTGCTGCACCAGTTCCTGGAATTTTTCCGGAACTTCAGTTCCACCATTTTCTTCAGCGGCAGCTTCTTCCTGCTCAGTTGCTTTATTCTTAGTATCCTCAGTTTCGTCCTGCTTCTTTTTGCTTGCTTGTTGCGTCTTGCTTTGTTCAGCCATATTATACTCCTTTCTTATGTATTGACGTTATGATTATGCTGATTCCTGTTTGGCTTGGGTCGCTCCATCTAAGACGGTTACCAGTCCGCGCAGGTTTCCGCCGAGTGCGGTTACGAAACCGCTGAGCGGTGCTGCTAGAGTGCCGACCAACTGACCTTGCAGTTCTTCGCGAGATGGCAGTGAAGCTAATCGTTTGACTTCTTCACCGCTCAGCCGCTGGCCGAACTCGTCTATCGCGCAGATCGGCTCCAAAATTTCGTACTCTTTGGTGTAATCCATCACGGTTTTGGCCGGCATGACTTGATCGTCATAACTGGTCATGATCGCCACCGGACCCGTAACATCCGATATGTCCAAGTCGGTGTAGACACTGGAAGTCGCCAGTTTGAACATGGCGTTTTTTATAATACGGAAGTTTCCGTTGTTGTTTTTGGCTTCCGTGCGCAGCTCTTCCGCTTGTTTGACGGACATGCCGCCATAGGAAACGAGTACCATCATTTTGGCATCACGTAACTCCTGTGCCAGCTCTTCGACTTGCGTTTCTTTTTGTTCGCGCGTCTTGGCCATATATACGCCCCTTTATACTAAAAAACTTTGGCATCGACCGCCAAAGACAGAACACAATTGCTACATGGCACGTTACTATCTTTTTCTCAAGCAACGTACATAAGATTTAAATAAACCTCGGTAGCGGATTAAGCTCACCGCAATCGGCGAACTGCTACTGTCTTTGGTGTAACGCATATTATCTTACTCAGCCAAACTGATATTGTCAACGGTTTATGCGCAAAATCCGGCAAGAAGTATTGACAATTCACATGCGTACCGCTAGCCTCCGTGGCATGAGGCATCAACCCATCATGCCCCACAACAGTATATGCACCGGCCATAATTTTGGTCTATTGCTTATTGTGGATAGTTAATGGGTTGAAGCCTGACATAGTAGTAATGGAAACAAAATCCGGGCTTCAACCAAATGAAGTCCGGATTTTTTATGTGAAAGGAGAATGAAGTGGGATTTGAAAGCATAAGTAACAATTATGACGTGCATAGATACGATGAAGTCTTGCCTGCTCCATCACCCGGAGGACGAACGACTCCCCTGGAATCTTGGCCAGATGCGCGAGAGGTGACTATAAAAGAGAGGATGTTTTTGGAGATCCTGTGGTAATCATAGAGGAAGTACCAGAAAGCCAAATCGGAGGAACGCCCAATGAGTAAGTAAGCGAAGAATACTGAGAGTTGCGGCTAGTCACGCTTGGCGATTAGCTGGAGCTCTCGCTCCATAAACGACCTGAAGGTATCACCTTCAGGGTTACATATACACTACGAAAGGGATGAGTATGGTTGCTTCTCCGTATGAAATGCTCGACGACCTCGCAACCTGCGTGGACGAATTGCAGCGAGTACATAGAAAGAACCCAAAGCAAGTAGAGGTGCTGAAGAACTTGATCACCAACCTCTCGTGCGAACTCGAGTATATGGGCTTCCAGGATGAAGTCCGTAAAGTGCTCAATGCTAATTCAGTCTCGAATACTGAGGGCGTCCTATGAAAAGAAGAGACGGAAAACACATCGCCAAACGCCTGAACAGTGAACCCCGAAAGAGCCTTGCGCCTGCACACGGTAACGTCATACCAACAGTCTGCAACTGGCTGGACGACGGGAATATTGGACGAGCCGTCCAGGGTATACGCGCCGCGGCCGAGCACGAAGGTGTGGAGGTTTACGGTTCATATAAACGTCCTTGGCAAATCCGCTTGCCAGTAAATGTTGGGCCTCCGAGCGAGGACGACATCATAATTGCTGTCAACGAGCTCAGAGGGCGTATCGGTGCCGAGCCGATCGAGGTCAAGGATTTCGGCTGCTTGGCCACTATTCTGAAACTGGACGGTGTCGACGACAACTTACTTTGTTCCGTAGTCGAAGCTATGGAACAACGGGAAGTTCTCGTTCTTGACCAGACCGTGTGGCCGTGGTTGCTGCTTTTCATAAAAGTGCCGGAAGTAGCGTAGATTAGTCTCGCCGGGGCTGCCCGGGCAAAGATGCGTCATTGAATGCGATCCATACGATGTGCTAGCTCGGGCTTCCCCGACCAACCACCCCGCGGCAAGGTGAGCGGCGCACCTCTCGCGTGAACCTCACGCGCCCTCACCTTTGTCCGTTCCTTTCGTAGTGTCATTTCTTTTTATCTTACAGAAAACATTGACATAATTTCACACCTTTACCCCGAAACAACATAGTGCAGCAGTACCGTATGCTCATTCAGCTGTCGAGTTTCTTGCAATCGCATATCGACGTCCATTTCATTCGCAAATAACGGCACGCCATTCCCGAATAGTTTCGGTTCAACCGTCAGGTACAACTCATTCACAACACCAGAACGCATGAATAGATCGTAAATGCTGGCACCACCGCAGACAGCTATTCCGGTTTCTCCTTCCTGTTCCAACCGCGAAACCAAAACTGACGGTTTTTCCCGGGTTGTCTCTACATCTTCGGCGATAATCGACTCAGGCTTGGAGGTGTAAACAATCATACGGCGCTCCGGTAACGCTTTGCCGACAGTAGCAAAGGTGGATGACCCCATGACGATCACGCCAGCTTCTTTGGTTTTTCGTACAAAGAGTTGCTTATCCTCTTGACTGGTCCAGTCAGTCAAGTGGTTCGAATGACGCCCGATAAAGCCGTCCACGGTCATAGCGGCCATGAGAAATATGTTCATGTTGGCGTTACCCTCCGGACATTCTTGCCCGCTTTCTCCAGCAAACTTACCGCGTATCCGTCGGAATGATCCAATTCATAAACTACTTCTGTTACATCCAGTCGGGTCAACATTCGGGCGCATGCCGGACACGGCATAACATTGATAAATATCGTGGTATTGGCTAGGTCGACACCGAAGTGCTGTGCACGGATCAGCATTTCGACCTCAGCATGTACTGTATCGTAATGGTTCAGATCCTGCGGTGGTGTAACGTATTTCTCTCGGGACGATCCGTTATGGAGCACGTAGGTTTGCCACGGGATAACACGGTTGAACGTCGCATCCAAAAAGGTGTACATATCTTCGGTTTCCGTTTTTCGCCCGAGCGCCAACCCGACCTGAAAAGTGTGATCAAAGGAATAACTGGCGGTCTGTTTGGCCGTGTTCATTATATGTTGACTCGATAGTTCAACTCCGCACTCGGGGATGTCCACGCTGGATTCTATCTCAGTAATGACCGTTGACTCGTACGCTCGTGCTTCGCTTTGGCTGCTGAAGGGTGAAACGTATTCAAAGCGTATTCCCTGTTCAGCCATAACATAATAGGGTTTACTCAAGTGAAACGCGCGCCTCCAGGATCCGTTAACCAATGCGACGAGGCGAAACGGTATTTTCTCCAGGATGTAGGCAAGTTCGCGCTGGAAGTAAGTAAGTGTATATATACTATACTTACCCTGCGACCGATTGACTTGGTCTATGATATCCGAGACCGAATCCAGACGAAGCATCCTGAATTGCGGTTGACCTTCGAGTCCGTCCACGTAGTCCTCCTTGGCTACGCCGAGCACGATGTTCCCGTGGGGTAAATAAGTTTTGATAAGCTGCTTGAACCGCTTTTGCGACATCTCGCGAGGCGCAACAATGAAGGTGGCGTCAAGTCGTTTGAGCGGTTTTTTGCTACCAAACGCCAGCTCTGACCAGTCGAACCGGTGCGTCCCATTCATACCTGCAGCTCCGCGATTGTGGTTTTAGTATGCTCAGAGATCCGGGGGTGTTCGGCGACTTCCGTACGCGCAATCCAATGGAGCGATTGACAATCATCACCCGGCTCCAGTTCAATGTCGGGCTCACACCCCTGAAGTACATAGGTATTCAACAATAGTGTTGACGGACTCTTATACGAGGCGTTCAAGTGCGGTATATACCGCCGCCGCTCGACCCGGGTAACTGCAGAGCGGGCCAAACGGACTTCGTCCATCGAGATCCGGTATCCCGTCTCTTCCTCGACTTCCCGAGCCAACTCATACTCGAGACCGTACTCAGCATTTTCCACGCCGCCGCCCGGCAAGGTTAGGTAATCCGGATGGAGACGTGATCGTGGTTTTCGTTGCTGAAACAGGATCTCCTCCCGGGTGTTGATGAGTATCAGATCGCAGGCAATAGGCAGCACGGTGGAGTCCGTGTACTTGGTATCGAATTTGGCGCTGTTTTTGATGATATTTTTCCGGGCGCTTTTGTATAATTCCACGTTCTCTAACGGTGTATTTGATAATTGGCGGTAATTCCACTGGCACAAGTCCGGTGCGTCGAAGGGGATGCAGTGGAAATGCAAATGCGGTACTGTACTCTGGGCATTCGCGCCGTCTTTTTGCATCAACTGCATACTGTCGACATCGTGCACGTTCTTGAAAATTTTTCTGGCAATATAGGTGAACTTGCGTACAGTCTCCCATTCGGGCCGACTCAATTCATTGGCTGATGTCACATGTCGACGCGGCACGATCATGAAGTGTCCGTCAATATACGCAAACAAACTAATGGTCATCACCATGCCGTTTTCTTCAAAGAAAATGTATTTTTCGCGCAAGTCACAAAATACGCATTTATCGACCGATTGCCAGATTGCATCATACTGACCGTGAAAGCGGGCATCCCGGTATAATTCCTGCTTGTCGTACTTTTCCCGGGCCGGATCGGATTGCACTTACTTCCTCTCTTTGAGTGGATCTTTCCGGAGTTCCATAAAGTCTTTGAACACTTCACCTAAATGCCCGCCGATCGCCCGCTGGACGATTTTAGTGGTGGACAACGAGGTGGATTGTCGTTCCAAAACCTTGACCTCGCCACCGTATTTGGTCACGGTTTTGTATTCGGGCGATTCCTTATAGTTCTCTGTCCAGTCTTCTTGTACGGTTACGAACACATCCGGCTTCAGGAGACCGAGAGAAGGTTGGCAGCTTTGCTCGGGCACGATAGTCATGAAGTCGACTGACTCCAGGTAGTGCAGCGTTTCGGCGCGGATTTTCTCATCCAGAATCGGCTTGTTCGGTCCTTTGGCCTGACGAATGGCTTCATTCCCGACCACTCCGGCCACGAGTACGTCCCCTTCTTGCTTGACACGTTCCAAATATCGGCACTGGCCAACGTGTATCAGATCCCACGATCCTACCGTGAAAACGATTTTCTTGTCTTTCTCCTTTAGTTTGTCGTGCAAATTCATTAATTCGCTTTGGGAGATCAGTCGTTGTTTCCACGAGTCAGCCATACTCCTCCTTGCTACTTAAGCGCGGTTCGAAATCATTGTATCATATGCTGAGTCCGCAACCGGCGGCAATTTGCCGTTTACGATTCCCTCACCGATCAACACTTCTATAGTCCGGCGGAAGTGTTCATTCTGCAGCAGGGTTTCATACGGATTGTGCCTGAGAAATTTGTAGAGGTCATGGACCAGGAACATATCACGCAAACATCCGATCATATTCCAGGAGTATTCATCCAGCGGGATAGCACCACGTTTGTCATACCCTGAGTGTAGTAAATATTTTGTTATCTTGTCTCCGGCTTTATATTTGCAGTCAACCAATAAGAAGGCCCACGTGCGGGAGACATCGAACGCACGGATACCGTAGGCAGCTTTTTCCATATCCAGAATACCGCTGATATTGGCTGGGTTGTCTTCATGGGGGGCGTCTACGAACAGGATATTACTCCTGACGAAATCCATATGTAGTGTTTGTTGACCCGGGAGAGAGGCGCATGTACGGAGTAATCTAGTAAAATCGGTAAATGTGTCCACGGGTATTGAGAGGTTGAGCTTTTGCCGCATACTATTCTGAACCCGGGAATCGGCGAAATAGATACGCATCCGGTCATTGATCCGAAGGTATTCGTCCGCTACGCCGGCGTTCTCCCGGATGTACTCTTCCGGAAACGCGTACAAGCTAGCGTGGATATCGCTTAATGTGCGGCCAAGCAGCTTGATGTGATGTTTGGTGTACGCCTCCCACGGAATGGTGCTTCCGGGCAAGTAGGTGTAAACCCCGGCGTAGCGTTCGTGCTGGCCGTATCGCAAGCGGGTTATTCGCGGGTCCAACGGTTCCCGCACAGGAAATCCGTCATTAGCCAGAAATCGCGACACCCGGTTGATTTTACAGATTCTGGCAGCAATACCTGGTTCGCGTTTGTAGACGATGACATTAACGCATCGTCCGTCATCCACGGTGACCGGCCTGATCAGATTCCGGTAACCTTTTTGCTGCTCGTGCATGGCAACGGGGCGCAAGCCGTATCGGTCGAGAATCCGCCCGATTAATTCATCATCCAGCAATGCTTCGATCCTCCGAGGTACTCCCCTCATTATATAGCATCCGCACCTTACCGATATGTGTAATACGCTGGAACATGTATAATTAGTGCCAAGTATGGCGATACATCCCGAATATCAATATCTCGAACTCATGGAAGAAATTCTCCAAAACGGCCGGACGAAGCCGACGCGGGGGATTCATGATGCCAAATCGATTTTCGGCCGCCAATTGCATTTCGACTTTCGACACGGCTTCCCGCTCTTGACCACCAAAAAGGTACCGTTCAAGATGCCGCTCCGAGAGATGCTATGGTTCATATCTGGCAGTTCCAACATCCAGTACCTCCATGATCACGATATCCATATATGGGACGACTTTGCCGATGAAAACCTGAACCTGGGACCGGTCTACGGAGTTCAGTGGCGATACTGGCAGGCCCCGGACGGCCGGCAAATTGACCAGTTACAATGGGCAATCGATGAAATTAATGACAATCCCGACTCCAAAGCCATTCTGGTCAGTGCCTGGAATCCGGCCGATCTGGATGTGATGCGTCTGCCACCGTGTCATACCATGTTCCAGTTCGATGTCATCAAGGGTAAGTTACGGATGCATTTGTATCAACGATCCTCGGATGTTTTTCTCGGCCTGCCGTTCAACATCAGCCAATATGCAATGCTTTTGTATATGATCGCTCACATAACCGGACTGGAAGCCCGGGAACTGGTCATCTCTATCGGTAATGCACATTTGTACAAAAATCAAATCGAACCGGCCAAAGAACAGCTTAAGCGTACGCCGGCATCATTCCCGACATTAACTATCAACCAAACCGTTGAGAATATTGACGACTTCACGGATGCACACTTCACGCTAGAAGGGTATGACCCACATCCCCACATCAAAGCCGATTTAGTAGTGCTTTAGAGCCCGATCAGCTTTTGATACACCCCCGCATGCTCCCGGCACATTCGCTCCAACGTAAAACGTTCTTCGAACACACTGCGGCACGCCGTCCGGTCAATATTCCCGATCCGATCAATAGCATCGGCTAGTGCATGCACAGTTTGGGGCGGATCGTGAACGTCGTAGTCTACTACGAATCCGGTGTGGTCATGGGTAATGACTTCGGGGATTGCTCCGCTATTTAACCCGATGACCGGGGTACCACACGCGAGGGCTTCGATCATAACCATACCGAATGGCTCCTGAAAGGTAGACGGTACCATTAGTGCCCGCGCATTACCGAGAAAATCCTGCTTCCGGGACTGTTCCTTAATAAATCCTTCATACTGAATCTCGGCTCCGTCTATCATAGGTTCGATGTGCCGACGCCAGTATCCATCCTTGCTGTGGCCTCCGTAGTGTTTGCCCGCGATTTTCAATGTGTAGTGCGTTCTGTACGTAGCGTTGTATTCTTTCACCGCATCAATCGCTAGATGAACACCTTTGGGCTCAACAATCCTTCCCAGGTATGCAAAGTAGTCGCCGGCCGGATTTGGCTCCAGCGTGTAAGCATTTTTCTCTAAACCGTGATAGATATTGCCGACCCAGTTGGTTCCGTCGGGCATCCCGCTGCGTTGAGCGTAGGACATAGACAGCCAGTTCAAATGCGGATACTTCGGAAATATGCTTTTATAATTAACAGCGAAGTTAAACGGATCGTGATGCGTAAACACCATCGGTTTACTGCAAAACCGAGAAAACGGCAAAGCGATATCTTCTTCGTTGGTGTATACATGGAGAAGATCCAACTCGTCTCCGTTAGCCGCGTCCATGGCTTTAGCGATCAGTTCGCTTTGGAGCTGTCTGGCTAGAGATATGAACGTCAACGGATGTTTTTTGAGCAAGTCCATATACGTATCGCCGCGGCGCTCCAGTTCCGCTTCGAAAAAACTTGGATCGGCCGTAACATTGGCAACCTCAGTCGTTACGGGCCCGGGCGAGAACAGGGTGACTTCAACACCTTTCCGTTGCATTCCTTCGACCAAACTGACCGCCAATTGCGCGGGGGCAAAGATTGCATCGGAGAGAATGTCCTCATGCATGAAAATATGAGGTACTACGAGTCCTATCCGCATATATCACGAGTGGAAAATTAGGCGCCTTGACCGGTATTGCTGGTATCGTCCGCCGAAGTATCATCCGATTCGGTAGCTTGATTTTCATCCAGGAAACTCAGATCAATTTCACTGGAATCGATATCTTCTTCGCCATAGTAGGCGTCAGTATCGGGGTGTTGTGTATCGTCGCTCATATATGTACCTCCGTTTCAATGCTACTTTTACCATACTACACCACATACAACGCTCGCTACCTGGTAGGCAGTCGTTCGCTTTTCATTACTGCTCATGTATCTTGTTATCGCTCGGCAATGGGTACTGGTGGGCAAAGTCGCGGACTTCGGCCGACAGTTGGTCGAGTTTCTGCTGATCGCTCGCGTTGGTGACAGCTTGATGTATCCAGTCGGCGATTTGTTCCATTTCGTTTTCTCCCATGCCGCGTGTCGTTATAGCGGGAGTCCCGATCCGCAGGCCTGACGGATCGAAGGCTTTCCGTTCATCATCGGGAAGTACGTTTTTGTTGGCATTCAGACCCATCGCGTCCAGTGCCGTTTCGGCTTCCCCGCCGCTGATACCAAAGGACGTATAGACATCCACGAGCAATAAGTGGTTGTCGGTACCGCCAGTTATTAATCTAAACCCACGTTCGACTAGCGCCGAAGCCAACGCACGGGCGTTGGCGACGACTGACCGGGCATATTGACCGAATTCCGGCTGAGCAGCCTCTTTAAATGAAACCGCCTTGGCTAGTGTGTTGTTCATGTGCGGTCCACCCTGTAAACCGGGAAATACCGTCCGGTCGATCAAGGTCGGTATGTTCTCGATCGTGTGCTCCGGTTTTTGTAACGGGTTTCCAACTGTTCCATTGGAGAGGATTAATCCTCCCCGCGGACCGCGTAAGGTTTTGTGCGTGGTCGAGGTTACGACGTGGAAGCCGTGATCGAACGGGTTTTCGGCTGCTCCCCCGGCGATCAGCCCGGCGATATGCGCCATATCCGCCATGGCCAACGCGCCGACTTCATCGGCGATCTCAGCAAACCGTTTGTAATCGAGTTCCCTCGGATAGGCGGAAAACCCGGCCAGTATAATTTTGGGCTGGTGTTGCTTGGCCAGCTCATATACTTGATCGTAATCGATTTCACCAGTTTCGACATCCTTCATGCCATAGCGGACAAAGTTGAACACTTTGGCCGGGAATGTCACGGGGTGTCCGTGCGTCAAATGCCCGCCGTGGCTTAAGTCCATAGCTAGAATGGTATCGCCCGGCTCACACCACGCCGCGTAGACGGCCAGGTTGGCCGGCGCCCCCGACAACGGCTGCACATTAGCGTGATCGCAGTCAAACAATTGCTTTGCCCGGTCGATGGCGATCTGTTCGACTTGATCGGTATTTTCCTGTCCGCCGTAATAGCGTTTCCCTGGATATCCTTCGGAGTATTTGTTGGTATATACGGTTCCCAGCGCGTCCAGCACCGCCCGGCTGACATAGTTTTCGCTCGGAATTAACTCGAGTCCATCGCGTTGACGCATCTCCTCCGTTTCCACTAATTGAGCAAGATCCGGATCCTGGTCGAACAAGTTGTTCATACCTTCATCATACATGATCGTATCTTGCGCACAATTGCAATTCATACCTCCGACGCAGTATCCGGAAGTTGGAGACTCTCGGCTACATCGAACTCGTATTCAGCGAAAAAGAACTCGTTCGGTGATTGGCGGATCAAATCGAGGATTTCAATCGTACCGGGCAATACATAGTCCATATTGCGCAACTTCTCTTCGGTAACCCACATCGGTTCCGAATGTTCGGTCGAAACTAACTCGCCCGAATAGGATTCACCTACGAAAATATGGCTCAACAAATGATTCAGCGATTCGCCCTGCTCGGTATAACTCAAATATACTTCGCCCACATGCCGCAAATCAGCCTCCAGCCCGGTTTTCTCTTCCAGCTCCCGTCTGGCCGCATCGGCTACCAATTCTCCGTAATGAAGTTTACCGTTGACCAACGAAATGCTGTCGATGTATGGCTCGCAACTCCGGCGGTGTATAAGCACCGAACCGTTGTCGTACAGCACCGGCGCGGTCATGATCTTGGGCTGCAACCGCGGCGTCAGCGAATCCAGACTAACAACGCTGGCTAAATGTTTACCCTTATCGGTCAACGCGTACAACTCGTTTTCTTTGACAACCAACCCTTCGTTTATTAGTTGCTTTAGGTAATAAATGAAATGATTACTTTCAACATCATCCGGCTTTAAGCTTGAAAAACGAAGCTTTGAGTTCAGGATCAATCTTCTGAGTATATCCTGCCGGATCGGATGCATCAATCTCTCCTTTAGCCTTGATTGTACGCAAGCAACGACATTTGCGTCCAGTCAAATTTTTTTGACCCAAACGGTTTTGGCACAAAAGGTCTTACTTATATGCCTATGGCGGGTGGGATATTGTCCGAGTACGAGGATGAATGCGCAGAAATCCTTTTAGAGGTTGATTAGATTAAACAAGGAGATATGTGATGGAGGCATTACGTCAAGATGCGTCATATCAGAACACGTCTGAGGTACAAAGTAACGTTGAGCAGGAAATAAGAGAGCAGGCATTTGCGCGTGTTGGGTTCGAGCTCGGGTTTCACGACATTGATACTGCTGTACAAAAATATCTTGGTTTTTGTTCTCTTCCTGAAAATTACACGAAATCGATTTCTTACCCAT
>CAZAXT010000014.1:0-20237 GCA_964489295.1 uncultured Candidatus Saccharibacteria bacterium
TAAACAGCGTCTGGGGTGCTTCGCATGATGTCGAGGAGCTGCCGTGCGATGAAGAGGGGTATTACTACCTGGTTGAGGATGGCCACTCCCGAGTAGTTGCCGTTACAAGAACCGAGATGGAAAAGGCGCGTCGAGCGTACGAAGAGTACGATGTAACAACAGACCCCTTGAGTGCAACCATTATGTGCCACGTTCGCAATCAGCCGACACCGTGGGAGGTTATATCCAAACAGGCCGAAACCAATATACACCGTCAAGTCTCCCGGGAACGAGAGGCGATGGGCATCGTGGAGGCATTTTACTACGGCCGAAGAAAGGGAATGTGGAACACGCAGGAGGAATTTCTCGAGCGGTACGGAGACCGGTATTCAAAAGACACGGTAACGGGAGCGCTCAAATTCCTCGAGCTGCCATCGATCGCCCGGGAAGAAGTATTTGGCGGCAGATTGCGGTACAACACGGCCATAGAACTCGCCAAGACCTACCGTTTGTATATACCGTACAAATTGGCCTCTCTTGACTGCAACTGGAATCAACTGTCGGATACCGCCCGAAGCGAATTGAGGAAGTCCGCTATAGTATGGGTACAGAAAGAAATCGCTGATATCCAAAGCCGTAGTAATAAGTTTACGACCGGATCTGCTCGAACACGCTACGTGCAAACCCGCAAAAACTGGCACGCAGTCATTACCGGCGAAGAAGCAACGGCGGGTTCCGTAAAATCGAGACGAAACAAGGAAGATGGAGTCGCGGGCCAGTTGGCAATGGGGGTCGAAGAAGACACTGAAAGACAGATACACCTTATGAGAGAGGAGCAACTGGAAGAGTACCGGGAAAAGGTCGATCAATTAATCAAGAACCAAACCGACCAAATACGGAGAGCGTGTGCGTTACACCAACAGTTGGCCCTGGGTGAAGACGGTTCGGAAGCATTACTGGAGGAAGAGGCTAAAAAAGCAGACGACCTTAAGATAGAGTGGAAAAAACGGCTTGCTAATCAGCAGTTGTCGTTTTGAGCTGACAAAAAGGCAAGGAACGTGTTTTGGAATATGAAAATCCGTATACCGGCCCAGCGAGTCAAAACTCCATAGCAAGAGTATCCGCCGCAACGGTCGTGGAAATGATCGGCTTTTGCACCGGAGATATAGCCGACTGTGAAATTATGCGTGCGGCAATCGCCAATAAAGACGCTGCACCGGATGATGAGATCTACGCCCAAACAATACGCGCCGAGCTCGCTAAAGCTGCATGCCGGGATTGCACCGAATGCTACTTGCCGGATGTCGGCGCAAAAACTTGATACCGCCCAAGAAACGATCTATACAACCAGACTTCGATGCAACCCGTGTAATAGATTCCATTTGCCGGGGCGCCCATAAGCACCGGCAACGGGAGTATTTCTAGGCGGCCCACAATGTGATACTATAGACGAAACGTAACGGGATCCGCTCCGCTCGAGCGGATATTTTTATGGCACAGGAAGAGAATATACGCAATCTAGCAGTCATCGCCCACGTCGACCACGGGAAAACCACGTTGGTCGATGGGCTATTGAAGCAATCCAACACCTTTGCTGACCATCAGGCGGAGATGGAGCAAAACCTGATCATGGACACCGGCGACCTGGAGAAAGAGCGCGGCATCACCATTTCAGCCAAAATTACCGCCATTGAATACGACGGATGCAAGATCAACATCATCGATACGCCGGGACACGCCGACTTCTCGGGCGAAGTAGAGCGTACGCTGAATATGGCGGACGGGTGTCTGCTGATCGTTGACGCCCAGGAAGGGCCGATGCCTCAGACCAAATTCGTGCTGTCTAAAGCACTCGGACTTGGTCTGAAGCCGATAGTGACCATCAATAAGATCGACAAAACTGGTGTTCGGGTCGACGAGGTCGAAGAGGAGATTTCCAACTTATTCCTGGATCTGGCGGTCAGCGACGATCAATTGGAATTTCCCGTCTATTACGCACTTGGCACCGAAGGCAAGGCTTACACGAATATGCCCGACAATTTGGAGGAACCGGGTGATTTGACGCCGGTATTCGAAGCCATTATCGACGATGTGCCGGCGCCGCGGGTTGATGCATCCCAGCCGTTCCAGATGCTCGTCACCTCGCTGGACTGGGACAACCACCGGGGGAAATACGCGGTCGGTCGTGTCACCCGCGGACGGATCACTGCCAATGACGAACTCGCGCTCGTGCAAACGGATGGAAGTACGAAATCTGTATCGGCCGACAGTTTATTCACGGCCAAAGGATTGCGGCGGGAGCAAGTAAACAGCGTTGAAGCCGGAGACATCGCCTGGATAACCGGTGTCAGCGATGCCCGGATCGGTGACACATTGACCGCTCCGGATACACCGGAATCTATCCCGAGCATGGAGATCGAGTCGCCAACATTGCGGATATCGATCGGCCCCAACTCTTCGCCGTTCGCCGGCCAAGAAGGCCGATTCACCACCTCGCGCCAGATCGGCGCCCGTCTCAATAAAGAACTCGAAACCAATGTCGGCTTGACAGTAGAAGAGCAAGGCACGACGTTCCTGGTCTCGGGCAGGGGAGAGATGCATTTATCCGTTTTGATCGAGACTATGCGCCGTGAAGGGTATGAAATGGAAATCGGCCGACCGCAGGTGGTAACCAAAGTAGAGGACGGACAGACACTGGAGCCACAGGAAGAACTGACCATCGAAGTTCCGGAAGAATACGTCGGCGAGGTTACCAGCGAACTGGGCAAACGCCGGGCGGAACTGGTCAGCATGGAGCAAAAAGGACCGGATACACACGAAATCATATACAAATTGCCGACCCGGACCATGCTGGGGTTGCGGAGCCAGCTGCTAGTCGCCACCAAAGGCACGGTAGTTATGAACAGCCTGTTCGCCGGATACGTCCCGCAAGGTGCGGTTTTGGACAAAATGCGCAACGGCGTACTGATCGCCCACGAAACCGGCGAAGCTATCGCTTACAGCTTACAGAGCCTGGAAGAGCGCGGCACCGCTTTCGTCGGCCACGGCAGCCGGGTGTACCAGGGCATGATCGTCGGACTCAACCGCCGTGGTGATGACGTTGCCATCAACGTCTGCAAAGGCAAGAAGCTGACCAATGTCCGGGCAGCCGGATCCGACACAGCCATCAAACTAGCTCCGTTCACGGAGCTATCACTAGAGGAATCGCTCAATTTCATCGAGGATGACGAACTGGTCGAAGTCACACCTGAAAACATCCGACTCCGGAAGATCCATCTCACCGAAACCGAGCGAAAGAAGCATGCCAGCAAACCATAATAGCAATACTTGGTCGCCTCATGGTGTAAAAACCGAATTAGCGGACTTTGTAATCAAAACAGTTTGCCGGTGTGCTGGTTAATGAGACGGAGAATGTCATCACCATAATTTTCCATCTTGACAGGCCCGATACCTGAAACGGCGGAGAGTTCTGACTCGATGGTAGGGAGTTCGGCGGACAGGGCGATCAGGGTTTTATCATCGAAAACCCGATAAGCGGGAATATTTTCGGTCCGGGCTTGCTCGCCTCGCCAGGAGCGTAATTTCTCGAATAATTGTTTATCATACTCAGCGTAATCGGATTGCAGATTGGTCTGTATATGGGTATGTAAGTCGTCCAGTTCCGCACGAGCCATACGCTCCAGTTTGTCCATAATCTGCCATGATCGACGTTGCAGACGGGCGTCAAAGCGGCTGATCTCAGGATCCACTTCCAGTGCCGTCCGGTTCAGTCCGCGCAGAAACAAACCGTCGATATGCCGGAGCCGTGACAGGGCCACGTACCCCATGCCGGGCGCGAAGGCCTTGCTCAAATCGATCTCGGCCGCGTCCATATTCATACCCTGACTTTTATGCACCGTGATGGCCCAGGCCAACCGGAGCGGGTATTGGCTGACCTCCGCCAGCCTCCGGTCGCCGTCATTGACCGACCAGGTGTGTCGATCGATAGCAATCTCTTTGCCTGACTCCAGACGGATCACCGGTTGCGCTTTCTCAAACCCGACGACCTCGCCACGGCTGCCGTTCATAAAGCCGGCTGCCGGGTTGTTAGCCACGCACAGTACCTGGGCGCCGACTTTCAGCTCCAGCGTTTCCGGTGCCATACAACTTTTCTTGAGTTGCTCCACGAATTGCTGCTGCCCGCCTGACTGCATAGTAAAGACGCGTGGTTCATCTTCGATTTGATCCAATTGTTTTTGATTGAGTGTGTCCACGTCCGCATTATGGGTATAGAGGCGTGTCACTCGATCCCGGTCGGGTTCATGGCGCGTCCGCCGGGAAAGCGTGTCATGCACGTCCTTGGTTAGATTGCCACTACGAATACAGCGCAACAGATCCAGTAGTCCTTGGTCGTCGTCTTGGCGGTACTGTTCGCTCAAATAACAAATTTTTAAATCTAACTCCTGCCAAGCAGTAGAGGTGTGGATGAAGTCAACCGACTGGCCCGATCCGGTTACCGGCGGCAGTTGGAATAGGTCCCCGCACAGAATGACTTGCAGCCCGCCAAAAGGTTTATCGGAGCCCGCCAGAGCTTTACAAATCCGGTTAATCGTTTCGAATCGGGTGCCATCCAGCATGGATATCTCATCGATGATTAATACCCGGGTTTTCTTTAGCCGTGAAGTCAAACGACTATTTTTGCGCATGGTTTTGAGTTGCTCTTGATCGAGCTCGGTCTTGACACCGATGCCGCTCCAGGAGTGGATGGTCATACCACCGATGTGCGTGGCCGCGATACCGGTACTGGCGGTGATACCCAGTCCGATACCATGTTCCCGGCAATATTCGATAAACCTGTTCAAGGCATAGGTCTTGCCGGAGCCGGGTTCACCGGTCAGGAACACGTTATGACCGAGTTTCATCACGTCCAGCGCCTGGCTTTGTTTCATGTACGTATCGTAGCACGGCGAGTATGTATCGGTTTGCCTCAATTCGCGGAATGCGCAACCACTCATGATAATCGGTAACCCTGAATCCTGTAGCTTTCGAATTGGCATAAGATGGATGCTGTTTTACAATGACTGCATAATTATGGGGTTAGTGATGTTACGACTGTTCGCGCACGCCGATGAACCACACGCTGGTGGCGTAGAAGCTGCTCAACACTTCCTGGAAGTCGATCCGTGGATCGTGGTTCCGGCCAGCCTGGCCGTGATCATCGCGATACCGTTTATCATCTACAAGCTCAGCCATTCTTTTAATGCCGCGGTTTTGCTCGCGTTATTGGAGTTGTTTTTGGTCGGCGTACTGGCATACGCCGTGCTACCGGTGCTGGCCATCATTTGCATTTCACTCGGATTCGTGTTGGCGTTGACGCTCGTTTTCGGAAGTTTGATCGGATAATTAGAGGTTTATAACAGTACATGTTGACCATACACATCTGACATGTGATGCTTGTGGTATGTTGATATGTGAAATACAAAAACATAAAAATATATATCGCTGATACAAACATGAAAACATTTTTTTCGTTATTGGCAGTTACATTGGCCGAAGCCACCATAGGTGTGTTCGTCAAACTCACTGGCGACGCGGTTCCGATATTCACCTTGAATTTTTACCGCGTCTTATTTGCGGCAGCGTTTCTGGCCGTAGCGATGTCCTTCATTGATGCCTCTTTCTGGAAATTTCCCAGGAAAAACATACGTGATGTGCTGATTGTCGGCGTACTGATTGCGGCCCAGATAAGTTTCTTCAATATTGCCATGAGTATGGCGCCGATCGCTAACGTGGTGATTTTCTGGAGTATCGCACCGTTTTTCGTGTTTATATTTTCATGGTTGTTCCTGGGAGAAAAAGCCAGAAAGGAGCACGTGTTCATCTTCATCATCGCGTTCGTCGGGCTGGTTATCGCTGAACCACTTCAAGTCGGGTCCATGGCGGGAAATTTGATCGCGCTAGGAGACGGGGCAATTTATGCGGGACTCGTCACCTATATGCGACATGAAGGAACGACCGAATCCACCAATGACGTGTTTTGGTTCATGGTAGCAGCGACCGTATTCCTGTTGCCCGGATTGCTTATCTTCGGACCCGGGGCTATCACTGCAATCAGTGCAAATTCGCTGTTTGGCATGAACGTTCCGGTCCTGGTATGGGTAATGGCACTGGGGATTATATCGACCGGTATCGCGTATCTGTTCATTAGCATCGTGCTCAAAACCATCGATGCTAATGTGTATTCATTGGTCGACATCGTGGTTTCTCCCGTCGTGGCAGCATTTTTCGGGTTCCTGATATTTAACGAAGTACCCTCAACCAATATCGTATACGGCGGCGTGCTTCTTCTTGTATCCGGTTTCTGGTTGACGAGAAATATGTCATCCACTAAGAAACATCATTACCGCTGCGCAACCGGGGTATGATGTATCTTGCAGAAAAGGTAACCAAATTGGAGTATTTTGCATCCAGCGTAATATTATACTGGAATACTAATAGTTCTATATGAGAAAACTCGGAGATACAAAAGTCGTTGGTGCTTCATTGGCCGAAAGTGTTATCCAGGTTACGATCAACCTTCTGGTCGCGGCGTTCACCGGAAGCGTAGCCATGCTGTCCCAGGCGTTGCAGGGATTCTCTGATGTCGTAACCACGGGGTTATTGTTCTACGGAGTGCGACAATCAAAGAAGCGGCGAGATAACCGACACCAATTCGGCTATGGCAAGGTGATATTCTTCTGGGTGTTGATGGCCGCGATATTCATGTTTTTTGCGACCGGTGGGCTTTCGATATATTTCGGCTACCGACAACTGATTGATCCTGGAACATTGAATAACATTTATCTTGCGCTGGCAATTCTCGTTATCGGATTCGGCACTAATCTGTATGCATGCGTGTTGAGTGTCCGGCGGCTTAACCAAACTGCCGGCGAAGGTACATGGTGGCAACGATTCCTACGTTCGACCATGGTGGAAACTAAGGTCACTCTGCTGATCGAATTCCTGGGTACGGTGGCGGCGGCGATAGGCTTCGTTTCGCTCGGGCTGTTCGTCATCAGCGGCTATACCGGATTTGACGGTATAGCCGGCATTGTTATCGGTAGTGTTATCATGCTGGGATCTGTGTTGCTTATCTACGACGTTAAGGGTTTGATCGTCGGTCGTGGCGTTTCCGAACAAACAGCGGAAGATATCGCCCGTGCCGCACTGGAAGTTGAGGGAGTGGAGAACGTACTCGATCTACGGACTATGTATATCGGCGCATCAAAACTGCTTGTCATTGTCGAAGTTCACTTATACGACGGGTTGGAAACCGATGCTATCGAAGAGATTAGCGACTCCGTCAAAACGGCTATACATACGGTCGTACCCAATGCCGACACCATTCAGGTTGAAGTCGAAACTCCCACGTCAGAACTTTCGAACAGTACAATTCCGTAACGTAAGGTGTTATTCGCAGCTGCCGGATGGCGCATAGCTTACAAAGAGATGCTATTGATTCTGGTCAGCCGGAGGGGTTGAACTTTCCGACTCGGTATCCGATGGTTCTTCAAGTGACCTGATGACATCGAATATTTCATTAGTCTTAATCTCGGATTTGACGACGTAGCCATCGGCCATCTTTTGCCAGGCGTCATCAACGCGTTCATCATGGCCAAGATTGGTCAGGATCACGATTTTGGCGTTCTGGCATCCATACTCGGGTTTTTCCCGCAACTCTGAGAGTACTTCCAGTCCATTCATGCCCGGCATCATGATATCCAGAAAAATCAAGTCAGGCTGGAATTCGGTCGCTTTTTGCAGCGCACTTTCACCGTCTTCTGAAACGGCCACTTCATAATTATTCGCCGATAAAGTAACCGAATATATCTCCTGTATCTGTGGGTTATCCTCGATCAGAAGGATTCTTTGTAGTCCAGCCATGCTCTCTCCTTACATTATTATCTTGTTTCGAATCGCTCGTTAATTCGTTGTACCGTTCTTCAGTGTATATCGGCAAACGGAAACTGAAGGTGGATCCAACGTTTTCGGTGGATTCAACCCATATTGTAC
Source organism: uncultured Candidatus Saccharibacteria bacterium (assembly GCA_964489295.1). Lineage (GTDB taxonomy): Bacteria > Patescibacteriota > Saccharimonadia > QS-5-54-17 > QS-5-54-17 > QS-5-54-17. Next base: position 8,011 of record CAZAXT010000014.1, read on the forward strand.
CACCATGCGACTCCACGATCGATTTGGAAATATACAAACCGAGCCCTGATCCGCCGCTACCGGTCGCCAATCCGCCGTGTACCCGGTAGAACTTGGTAAACAGGTTCTTAGCCGCATCCTCAGGGATGCCGATACCCGTATCTTCTACGCTGACGGTTATATTGTCATTATCGTCTTCCACCTTAAGCGATACGGTAACTTGGCCGTTTTCACCGGTATAGTGAAGTGCATTGGTGATGAGGTTGTCCACGACTTCGCGCAAAGCGGTGACATCTCCGACCACGAACACGTCGGAATCCGCTCCTTCATAACTCAGGGTTAGATTGGATTTCTCGGCGCTGAATTGCTGGTTCCGAACGCTCGACGAGATCATTTTGGCGAGATCCAATTTTTCCATGGACATTTGCAGCGCGTTCCGTTCGATCTTGGAGACGTTCAGCAAGTTATTGATCAAACCGGACAATTGGACGGTACTTTCGTACCCTTGCAACAAGTACTGGCGAAACTGATCGGACAACTCGGTGTTGGGGTCGTTCAGAATAAGCTCCATGTAGCCACGGATGGCCGTCAACGGTGTCCTGAGTTCGTGCGCCGCCATGGAGACGAAATCGATCTTCATGGCTTCTAATTCCCGGGCGTTGGTTTGATCGATCACGGTCACTAAGTACTGGATAGTTCGCTCGTTTTCGTCATTGGAAGACTGGGGAACACGGGCTACTAACACATCCACGAATCGTTCTTTCTCATCCGAATCGACAAATTTCAAATTCTTATACTCGGCCGTATTGTTTTCGCTGTTGATATCGTGGATATCGATGTCGATATCCTTAACGTCTTGCTTAAAGGAAGTGATCTCAGAGAACGGCGTTCCGATAACCTTACTCGAAGATACGTCGAACAACTTCAACGCCGGGTCATTGGCAAGCAGAATGGAGCCATTTTCATCAAGCGCGAACACGCCCTCGTTGATGCTGTTGAGCACCACGTCCAACTGATGCCGCTCGGTATTGATGTGCTCTACCAGGGATTCGATGCGCCCGCTCATACTGTTAATACTCTGGGCTAACGTACCCATTTCATCGTTGCGTTTAACATGGATTCGGGTGTCCAGATTGCCTTGGCCGATCTTATTGGCTCCGGCGACCAGTTTTTGTATCGGTTTGGTGATGCGGCGGGTGAAAACATAACTCAAACCAACCGCGACGATCACTAATACGACATTCAACATCCATACGGTGGTGGCTACCTGGTCGGCCGACTGGCTGACATTGGCCAGTGGCTCCTCGGTTATGACCGACCAAGATGTCGTCGGGACAGACGCATGACTAGCAAGTACGGGTGACTCGTCCATGCCAGTCGCTTCTATCGTTTGGTTATTGCCGGGATTGGAAGAATCGATAAAATGATCCACGATTGTCTGGTTGGAAAGATCGGTCCGCTGGGCGGCGAATTGCTGGTCGGGATGCCCGATCAAATGTTTTTGTTCGTCCACGATATAGGAAGTAGGAGAAGAATCAGCCTCTTGTTGGAATACCGTATTCCATAGTTGGTTCAGATTGACCGTAACCATCAATGCACCATTAATGTCTTCCGAGTCTCGCACTACGCCGCCTTCGGAAGTACTCAGGTCGGAGAAATCTTGAGCAGTGCTGAAGGTGACGACCGGTACGGCGATCTGCACATACGGATCATCGTTGACATACTCGACCGGACTGATGTATTCCTTGCCGCCGAGAAATGTCACCAGCCTGAACGCTTCCTCCGTTCCGAAATTATTTTGTTGATTCAGTGGCGTATTCTCAGCTTTCAGCGTCAGTCGAGGCCCACCATTGTTATTCAGCCACTGTACTTTTTCGATGTTCTGATCCTGTTTGATGTAATTCCCCAACTGTAGACGTGCCTCGTCGACATCGCCGCGTAAGATACTGGTGCTTTGGGAGTGCAATATAAGAGCTTTGACTTTCTGGGACATAAAGCTGTCCGCCCGGTCCGCGGCCGCTTCCGTCCGAAGCAACTGGCGTTGCTCGGCCTGCGTACGAAGTGCTTGTTGTTGTGTGTTCAGCCAATACGCATTAAGAGCGATCACGGGTGTAACGGAAATCAGTATGAACAAGAGCATAGCCTGACGACTTATCGTCAGTTTGCCTTTCGGGAGTCGTATGCGCATGTAAATGCCTTCGATTGTGTATTAGTTTTGTTGTATTGTGCGGCACGGTTATATATTTGACACCGCATCACGTGTCGCTTATGGTTTTAGTATATGGTAAACGATAACACGAATCAAACAGATAATTCCCACACTGATACGAACCAGGGCGGACAATCTGCTCCGACACCTGGAAGTACTGTGTCGACTCCCGCCGACTCTGGCACATCCAAACACGGACGAGGCTGGATCATTCCGGCTGTCACGGTCGGACTTATTACCTTGTTACTCGGGTTCGGCGGCGGATGGGTTTCGTCCGAAATGACCAGTTTTACCGTTGTCTCCGAACGGCCTCAAAATCAACAAACGGACGAACCGTCGATATCCGAAACGCCTCAGTTGGAAGTTCCTGAGCAGGCGGAGGTTATCATCGAATGTTCTGAAGGGCGCGGCAAGCAATACGTACTCCCTGAAAACATACCGTTCGGGCCGGTGTATAATGTCTGGGAAGGCGAGATTACAAGCGTGGAATACATGCTCGGCAAAGAGGAATTCCTTGGCAACAAAGATTATATAAACGTGGATTTGATGAACGCCAATTATGATCATATGAATATAGGCTTGTTATCCCAGGGGCATGCGGGGTATCCGGAACCCCATTACCACATCGATCTCTTCACTATTTCCCACGAGGAATCGCAGCAGATAACGTGCGAATAGTGCCCGCGAGTAGCGGGGAGCATGGTATAATATCCTAAGATACTATGCAGTAAAAGGAAGGTGTTATGAAAAACATTGCGATCGTTGTCGGAGTCGTATTATTGCTCGGGGTCGGCGTGTGGGCGATCGCCCAAACCGGAACCAACGAAGAACAGGTCGCAGATACGGCCGAATCCGAATCAACGAACACTGGTAACGAGAACGCTGACGTGAACGGATCACGAGCCGAGACCGATCAGAACGCCTCGGAAAACGGACCGGAAGTCGCATTTACCAGTAGTGGATTCAATCCGCAGACCGTAACCATAGAACCGGGCACAACAGTCACATGGACTAATGAATCTGACGAACAGATGTGGGTCGCTTCCAGCGTGCATCCCACTCATGGTGATTTGCCCGCCTTCGACCAGCGGGAAGGCGTCGGTACCGATGAGACATACAGTTACCAATTCGACCAGCAAGGCGAATGGAGCTTCCACAACCACCTCGTTCCGTCTCACAAAGGCACCGTTATCGTTGAATAGCTCGAAAGGAGATAAGTATGGATATCACGGTATACACCACACCGACATGTATGTATTGCCACCAATTAAAGAATTTTCTGCAGGAAAAAGAAGTCGACTACACAGAGGTTGACGTCTCTCAGGACCAAGAAGCGGCCCGGAAGATCGTGCAGGAAACCGGCCAGATGGGTGTTCCCGTCACCAAAATCGATGACCGGTATATACTCGGATTCGCCCGGGATACGATTTCAGAAATATTGGGCGTATAAACCGACCATACCCCGCGGGATGTTTTTATGTATTCGCAAAAACGTATCAAAGACCCGACTGCATATTTAATACGGATTTTGAAACATCCCGTGTATTTTTTTATATTCCTTGGATCGTCCGTAATCACGAGCATGGTGTTGATATGGTTCTTCAATTTGGAGCTCATAATCCACATCATAAACAGTAGTGTTCTGGACGTGACCGCGACGATCGGATTCTTTTTCGAATCCATCGGAGTGGTATACGCGGGCTTATTCGATTCCGTACGTAATTTTTTATTCGTCGCGTTCAGTCTTATTTTCGGTTTGAACGTCAGCGTGCTTATCTATACCCACCGCAAGATAGCCGCAAGACCGCTATTACGCAAAAGTAGTTTTATAACGGCTTTGCTGGGAGCCGGATGTGTAGCCTGCGGTGGCTCGATACTGGCACCCGTTTTAACCGGGATCGGTTTGACTGCTTCCATAGGTATATCCCTGTTTATCAACATCGTCGCGTTCGTACTGGCTATTTGTTTCGGAATATACTCATTACACATACTTCTGCGGCATGGGAATGGTTCGTTTTGAAACGACACGTCCTACATCCGTTTGCGTACGCATCCAAGCGGCCGACATGGCAACACAAACCACAGCATGGAATAATACAAGGTGATGTTTAATATACTCGACGGCGTCATCGTGGTTATCTTGTTGCTACAAAGCATACGATGGGCGAAACACGGCTTTATACAAGGTGTGTTCCCGCTAGTCGGATTCTGGTTGGGCGTATTCGGTGGCGCACTGTTAACCCCGTTTGCTATCGACCTAGTCAGTAGTTCGTTGGAGAAATTAGCGTTGACCTTAGCGGTGATCGTAGCTATTGCGTTTTTGGGCGGAGCTATAGGGGAATGGATCGGCTCGTCACTGTCACGTGTAAGCCGGCGATTTAAGCTCCATTCTCTCGACTCGGTACTCGGCGCTGTATTCAGCGTCGGGCTGGGGCTTTTCATCATATGGATTCTGGCCGGCATCCTCGTAACCAGTCCGTTCCACGGACTGAACACATCCATCCGCCAATCGGCCATTCTACAGACATTAAACAGTCAATTGCCACCGGCGCCTGATACCATTTCACGCCTCGGCGGGTTGATACACACCGATGGCTTCCCGCAAGTTTTTACCGGGCTCGGGCCGCGTCCGGTAGAACCGGTCGATTTGCCCGACTCGCCCGCTGTCAGGGCGGCCGTCGATGTGGCCGGAAACGCCACCGTCCGGCTGGAGAGCAGGGGATGTGGCGGCATCGTTAACGGGTCCGGTTTCGTGGTGGCGCCGGATATCGTTATGACCAATGCGCACGTGGTAGCCGGAATCAATGACCCAGTAATCGTCGATCAAGACGGCTCGCATACGGCGACCACGATTTACTTTGACCCGGACAAGGATATCGCCTTGCTCCGTACGCAAGGACTGGCGGGACAGCCATTACCGCTTGTTGGAACTGTCGTCGATCGTGGCACGCAAGCGGTCACACTCGGATACCCCGAAGGTGGTAGATTGAATGCCGAACCAACCGGTGTGTTGCAGCACATCAATGCCACCGGCCGCAATATTTACAACCAGCATACGGTCACCCGGTCAGTATACGAATTACAAGCGTCGATCGTCTCCGGCAACTCCGGCGGACCGGTCGTGACTCCCGAGGGTGATGTCATCGGTATGGTATTCGCCAGATCAATCAGCCATCGGGATACCGGCTACGCACTAACTTCCTCAGTGCTCCGACCTATCGTCGCGCGGAACGTGAACGACACCCGGGCCGTTGATACTGCCCGGTGTACATAGCAACCCATACAACTCTGGTCCATTCTGGTTCGCGCTGCGCTTTGATTGCGTTTCGCGTATATGCATAGACATTGATGATATACAATGCATAGAGGGTCGAGCTTAATAAATGGTTACTATGAATGAATAATGTCCCGCCCAACAAATGGATTGTATTCATCCAATGGGCCGTTGGTCTCCAGTGGCTCAGACTGGTCTACGATACGTTTACATCACCGTCTTTCAGTCAGTCGAGCGCGACCGGAGCCGATCCTGTGGCCACGGTTGCGTCGTTACCCGGATATGACACCATATTGCCGCCTGACATCATCAACATATCGGCCATACTCATTGATGTCTTTTTGTATGGGAGTATAAGCATCGCGGCCGTTCTGCTCATCGGCGGCGCTTGGATGCTACTCCATAAACCGGTCCGGGTCAGACCGGTCACGCTCATGATCCTGGTTTTGATCCTGGGAGCCGTATTGAATTTGCTCGTCTTTACCGCATTCGGAGACATCGCAGCACCGATTCGGAACACCGCGTTCTTGATGGGTGTCCTGCACGCAGTATTAGCGTTGTATTATCTGGCGTTCCGCCGTTACAAAAAGCACAACCACGGCACGAACTTACAGTACACGGCTATACGCGGGGTAAGTTGAACACGGCAGGACAGTAAGCCTCCCCCGAATGATGAAAAATAACCAAAAGCATGATATCATGGCGATATAAAGGAGGAACTATGTTTCAATTCGCAACACGTATCGTAAACAGCACCAAAGGCACGGTCAGCGCGACGTTGCAGGGAGCAACGGACGTCGGAAGCGCCACGGTCGGCGCTGTTAAGGACGTCACGGTTAACACCATCAGGGAGACCGGCGAATTCGTTTCCCAGGGCATGGATGTTCCGGCATCCGTAGTCAAAGGGTCACTAGAAGGCATTTCCGAAATCGGAACTTCGCTCGTAACCGCGGTCAAAGGCGTAGTCAGTGGTGCCGTGGAAGGCTTCATGGAAGAAGGCGGCAACCAGGATGACGCCGTCCGAAGTTCCGTCGGCCAAGCGATCCATAGCGCCGGTGAACTCGGCACAGCGGTCGGAGATACGGCCGTGTCTTCCGTTAACGGCGCCGTTGAAGCGGTTTCCCGTGTAGGAGGAGACACCACCCAGGCACTCCGGGACGCAGTTGACGCAGCCTTGACTGCTGCCAAGGATGTTAGTGATGACACTGCTGATGATGTGCGAGAATCGTTGCAATCCGGTGTAGACGGAGCCGGCGAAGTCATCGACTCACTTAAGAAATAGCACCGGAATAGTTTCGGAACGCGACTACAATAAAACGGTAAATCTGCTACAATACAGGTATGCGATTTATCGTAGGAATAGTACTGGGTCTGGGGATAGCGTTTATATACCGCGTTAGCACAAGTCGTTATAACGGACATGATGCCTCTGGAGATGTATTACCGGTTAACCGGAATAGAAGCACCAAAAAAGAGCAGAATTTGAGAGCCGTATTACGTCTATTTCGTGATCAACCCCGGATCCGGAATCACGATGTGCAGGAATTGCTCGACGTCTCACCCAAAACAGCCCGGAATTACTTCGACGAACTGGAGACGGACGGCTTGATCCTGCAACACGGCACATCAGGCAGAGATGTCTATTATGTACGGAAACAATAACCGCTAATTAAATCTTGTGTATACAGCCTTTAATCATGGCGTTGTAAAGTAGTATGATCGAAAAATCATATTATCAGGACTACTCACGTGAAGACATCCGCCGCGACTTACGTAACCGTGGATACACGCCGATGGACATTACAGAAGCGCCATGGACCGAACTCACCAGCCACCAACATCCGCAGAAGCATATTATCGTTATCCAGACCGGTAGTATGGAGGTGGAATTAAACGATGAATCCGACACGTTATACTCCGGAGACGCCGTTACCATACCGCCGCGCATGACACATGCGGCACGGTTCGGCCCGGAAGGATGTACGTATTTTTGGATAGAACAGTAAACGGTGACAGCTCGTGTGACGGTCGACTTACCACGGCACGAATAGCCGGATGCGTTTGCCCGTCTTTAAAGCGGAGCGCCATTGTCGCAGAATGGAAGGAGGCAAACTGAACGTTACTTCCACCCGTCCATCGGGCATTGTGTGAGTTCCGGTCGGATAAAACCGTCCGCGTTTGCGGCGCCATCGCCGGGGTACGCGAGGTACAAGCATTACGTCATGATATGAAGAGTGAGCCATTGCGACCTCCTTTTTAGTTATCGATTTCATATATGTATTATATACGAACAAAAACCAAACATAAAGCCTTGATTTCATTCCGCGTATGTGCATCAATGTATAGATTTCGCCCCTGCAAAGCAGCGGTGTATAGTCCAATACATAAAATGTAAAACCCGTGCTGCACATACGGATAATATGAATTAATAGGGGGTGCCTATGACACACGTCTCCATGTCCATATTAGTTATCGGTTACAACACGCCATGCGCTTTACCCGCGCGACCCGAGCCTATAGGCTGATAGGCATGCAACTTTCCAAATCCGAATACATGATGTATCTGAAACACCCGGCATGGGTATGGTACAAAAAGCACGACAAAGCCAAACTTCCTGAAATCGACGCCGCGACCCAGGCCATGTTCGACGCCGGAGCAGCATTCGAAGCATACGCGGAACAACGGTTTGAAAACGGGCATAAGCTCGGGTTCGACAACTATCAGGAGTATCTTGATCTGCCCGACCGCACACGGGCGGTACTGGCGGGCGACACCGATATCCTTCTGCAAGGCCGATTCGTCGGCGACCACATCACCTGCATTTGCGACGGGGTCGTGAAAGTCGACCAAGAAACGCTGGATATATACGAAATCAAGTCCAGCACCAAAGTAAAAGATGAGCACATTTCCGACTTAGGTTTCCAATTGGTCGTATTGGAGCAGGCTGGCTGGCGTGTCCGTAATGTACACATCATCCATGTCGATACTGCCTATACCCGGCAAGGCGACATTGATCCCTTTGGCATCAGTCTGTCGGTAGATGTAACGGATCGAGTAAAAGAAACCCGGACTTCGACCCGGCACGCGATCGATGAAGCGTGGAAGGTTCTGCAGCAGTCAGAACCGCCCGATATATCACCGCGGCATGCATCCGCGACGGGATTCAACGACTGGTTGGAAATATTCAAGCACATTCACGGCGGAATAGACGATGCCAGCATATACAACCTGTTCCTGGCTGATAGTAAGCTTATCGGCCAATTGGAAGATGCCCACGTGGAAACCATCGCGGATATACCCGAGTATATCGACCTTGGCAAAAAACAACGCTGGCACGTAGCCGCCGTCAAGACCGGCAAACAACATATCGACCCGAATCAAATCACGCAATTCATATCCGGTTTAGCGTACCCGGTCCACTTTCTGGACTATGAAACGGCCGGTGGTGTAGTGCCGCCGTTCAATGGTATGCGTCCATATGAACAGCTGCCATTCCAATATTCACTGCATATTTTGCACTCACCCGGCGGCGAACCCGAACATTATGAATACCTCCATACTCAACCCACCGATCCGGTACCGGACCTACTCCAGCGACTCGAGGAGGATGTCGAATCTACCGGTACCGTACTGGTATGGAATGAACGGTTTGAACGGCGATGCAACGAGCTGATGGGGCGGATACACCCCGAATACGCCGCATTCCTGGAAGACATCAATGCGCGCCTGGAGGATTTGATGCTTCCGTTTTCCAGCGGCTGGTTTATCGATGAGCGATTCGGCGGGAGCGCCTCCTTGAAACGTGTTCTCCCCGTACTCGCGCCCGAACTTTCATACCAGGAATTAGACATCCAAGACGGCGGCAACGCCCAACGCTCCTGGATGCACGCGATTCTTGAAGACGCCGCAAACGAAACGTCTGAAACTTTATTCGAACAACTCCGCCATTACTGCGGCCTCGACACGCTGGCCATGGTGCACATTTTCCACCGCCTCTATAAATTAGAGAGTGTATCTTCACCCAACGAAGACCACCGCGACAGAAAAGAGCAATTGCGATTTTTGTGATCAGTAACGAAATTCAGGAGTATAAATCAGCTCCAATACAACCTCGTTCGATTCATAAATCGTGTCATCGTTCATGCATTCGAAGTATGCATCACCGGTTTTATGGAAGCATTCTCAGCGTCTTGCGCTTGTGTATCCGCCATATATAACCCCGCTGACGAGATCGAAAAACGGTCGCGCCTTATGAGTCATGGGGGTCGCGGACACGATCATTCCGCATGGTCAATCTCATGTTGCAGCCGGGCAAGATCAGTTAATATGATATGGTGATTTTTCGTTGTTGAGATGAGTTGTTTCGTCCGGAGCTTTTCCATCTCACGACTCACGGTTTCACGAGCCATACCGATGGTGCTACCGAGATCACGATGCGTCAGCGGCACATCTATCGTAGTCCCTTCGTTCGTGCTGGATCCGTATATGTCCGCCAGTAATAAAAGTTGATATATTATCCGATCGCGGGCGTACCGGAATTGCTGTGTTTGCGCGCAATTCAGGTATACCTCATAATTTCGCATCACTCGGTACATCAGTTCTTTATAGACGGACGGGGGTTGATCATCCAAGACGAAATCATCGGCACTGCGACGATATACGACAACATCGGTCATGGCTTCGAAGTATACGGTCTCCCGAACCCGGAACGATATCCAGTTAAGCGCCCGGCGCAAGACCGGAGCCAGCGGGAAAATACTCCCGGGTCCGTAGAAGTTGAGTACGTTCAGTTCGCCGCTGGCATTAATGGTATATGATTTCATATACCCGGTTTCAATATAAAAAATGCAGGCGTGCCGCGCATCGGAGTCATATATAACCTCTCCGTAATCCCCGGTTACACGCTCCCCATTATAAAAAAACTCGTGAAGCGTATTGGTAAGTTGGTGTGCGTCAAGAGCGGCCACGGATATCCTTTCCATTCTTCACTATACACGAGAGGTGATGCAAATCACAGACATCCATATACCGGAGCCGGTATAGTAGATAATCCGGAAGCAGGTAACCACCTGTTTCCCGGTAAGTTTAGGAGTAGCACAAGGGGAGGGGTAGTGTCGCATGAGAGTTGAAGACAATACATACATTCCGAAACCAATATATACACGCTCCCAAAATGTAGAGCATATATAAAACACTCCGTTCGACCGAGAACACTCACAACATTAACGCACATAAGGAGGAACGTATGCAGCGCGGTAATCACATTTATCTTACGCCCACGGGGTTCCAAAACCTGAAGGCGAAATTCAATCGACTATACAAAGAGCGCGTCGCACTTGGAAAAGAACTTCAAACCGTAAAAGAACCGGGCAGAGAAGTAGAAAACAACAGTTACACTGCGGTCCGTAACCGGACGCTCCAGATAGAAACTCACATGGAGCAGATCAACCACACACTCCACAACGCGGTATTGATCAAAAAACCGGCTCAGAAACACACGGTCAAGCACGGCAGCACCATCAAACTCAAAAACGGCAACGACATCAAAGAATTCACCCTTGTTGGCTCAGTGGAAGCGGACCCTAGTCACGGATACGTTTCCGATGAATCCCCGGTGGGAACGCAATTACTAAACTCGCGCGTCGGCGATAGCGTTCATATCGGCAACGGGAACGTCGTCACCTATACCATTCTCTCAATCGATTAAAGCTTTCCGGGGGTTCGAGCGTAACTTCAGAATTGCCGCTCGAATTCACTGACCGATTCCTGTGTGAATATCGAGTCAAGGAATTGCCGTATTTCCTGAAAGTCTCCGTCACGGGGAACCAGACTGCCACCTGATGCTGGGCTTAGCAAATTGGTCGTATCGAGAACGTATTGCGGTACGGAGTCGGTTTCAACGTTCCGGAGCGTGTAGGCGAGCCGGAGCATCTCGAGCTGATTCATATTGGAGTCGACCTGCGTGTTCACGACCCGGAGCAGATTCAGCCCCCGGGGCACATTAGCGGGAGAAATGCCGGAGTCCAGAAGTTTATCCCGCACGGCCAGAACGACTTGTTGTTGGCGGTAGGCGCGGTCAAAGTCATTGGTGGTTTTCCGGGAGCGGGCATATTTAAGCGCTCGCTCGCCATCTAAGTGCTGGGTACCAGCGTTGATGTGAAATGACTCATAGCCGTCATATCCTGGAGCGGGATAATACGGATCATCGATAGCGGTTTCCACGTCGATCGTGACGCCACCGACCGCGTTGACGATTTTCTCGAATGATTTGAAGTCCAACGCGGCATAATAATGAATCGGAAGGTCAAACTCTTGTTCGATCGTGTCAACGGTTAACTCCGCGCCACCGGAAGAATCGCTATCTTCGCCTCGTGCATAAGCGGCATTGATCTTATTACCTCCATGAGCTGGCACATCCACGTATAAATCACGCGGGATGCTGACTATTGCCATCTCGGGCGGACCGCCGGGGCGTTGGCGTATGCTGGCGATCAGAATGGTATCGCTGAGTTGCGCGACCTCGTCCACACCAAGGATTACGATGTTCGTCCTACCGTCGGTGTTCTCGATCGGGGTCTGGGTGATATAAGCGAATGCGCCGCCGAGCAGCACTGCCAGAATAACGAACACGATCGCGAACGCGAGCAGTGCTCGCTTCAATAGCCATCGCCACGGATGATGCTTTTCGGTCTCGGCCGACCGGGACGAACGCGGTTCGTTCGACACCGCGCCGGAGTCTCCCGGTCGGTAGTTATAGTATTGTT
>CAZAXT010000015.1:0-4886 GCA_964489295.1 uncultured Candidatus Saccharibacteria bacterium
TTTGCAACGCAGCATGGGTATCGAATGTAGTATCCAGCTCCGGCTGCTGGCCCAAAACACGCAATATGTGCAGCTTGAACGCAAGCTCTACTGCCCGCGGTGAGTGTATGGTCAATGAAGCAAGCCCGTCACGAAGACACACATACATTTCAGCGGTTTCGTGTTTGTCACTTAGTTTGTCCGCCATTTCCAGAAACAAGAACCCGGTGCGCAGCCGGTCATAATCGTGAGACAACATATACTGATCGTGGGTACGCGCGGATGTAATGACATCCAGGTTTTTGCCTTCCGCCAGCATCAATTCGATTTCAGTAAATACCTCCAAATGGCTGGCCAGCTTCGCCCGTATCCGCCGCACCCCTTTGGCAATGGCGGATATTTTGCCGTCGGGGGTTAGGATAGTATAGATGCGGTCGGCTTCGCCGTAGTTATGCCGCCGCAGAATGATACCGGTCGTTTTATAGGTTGCCATTGTGAGCGTCCCTGCACCTTACGCGGCAGCTTGGACTGCCGATGATAAATCATCGGGCGTAGTCTGCATTTTGACCAAATATTCTTGTACTCCGAGATCGTTTAGGTGGTTGCGACTGATGTCCAGATCTTCCATATCCACATTGGTCAATACGACGACCGGGATTCCGCGCCAGTCCTCATATCCTTGCAACTCCTGCAGCACCGCGATACCGTTACTACCCGGTAGTAAAATGTCCAACACCACCACATCGAAATTTTCATCTTCCAGTGCGTCCAGTGCTCCCTGGGCCGTGCTGACATATGTCACGGTGTGTTTGTCTAACTCGAGTTGCGACCCGTACATGATACTGACATCGACATCGTCTTCTACTAACAATACCTTCATTCGCTTCGAGCTCCGCTATTCATATATTCGCATCCGTGCGCGCTTAAATGACTATATAGTTGTATTGTACACAAAGAATCGTCTGCGTGCCACCTGCCTTTCGTCGCATTACCGCGTAGTAGTCTTTATGCGAACAGGCTTAATTGGTTGCTCATGGGTAAACGAATAGAAATTGTCGTGCAGGACTCCTGCGGTGACACAACCAAAGCGCCATCGTAAAATTCCACGATCGATTTGACGATATACCAACTCAAACCGGCTGAACCACCTTGACCGCGCACCGGTTGCAGTTGCTTGCCGACGGTTCTGTCGATGTGCTTGACTTCACCCGGCGTAATCGGTTCGCCATGTGTATCGATACGCACGACGACCATACTACCGCGTCGCCGCGTTCGCACCGTAACTTCCGATTCAGCCGGTGCTTGTTTAACGACCGCCGTTATGGCGTGCGTCAGCAATTGATACGCGCTGACCGAATCAGCCAACACCGGAGGTAGAGTCTGTCGCGGCTGCCACGCAACCGTTACATTTCTTTGTTGAGCGGTCGACTCCACTTCTTCAAGTACCGCTTGTAATTCGCTATGCAGCTGTACGGGCCGGATGTGCTGGGTATAGGGTAAATTCTCCACGTGAAGCAGACTCTCTACGAGGGCGTTCATCCGGTTCCCGGCACGCCGGATCTGCTCAACCTGCTCTTGCTGTTGTTCATTCAGCTCGCCGTGACTCTGGGATTGGAGCATGGCGCTCATACCGTGAACGATGGTCAAGGGAGTTTTCAGCTCATGCACGGCCGCCGCGATCAGCTCCAACTCACGCGAGTCTTCCTGGTTACTCATATACGTATTGTAGCAGGCTGCCACTAGGCGTCAGGTAACAGGTTTCATATGTTAGAAGATAAAGGGGTAGGATTATAGAATATTACGGTGTACGGCTCCGCATACCTTATACTGAATACGCAATACGAAACACCGATGCGCTCCGCATCACCGTGTGATATCCGCCCGTTCCATAATGGTGTTGAATTCGTCACGAAAACTTTCATTGCTTTCGGTCCACATGAGAATCGTATTATCGCGATACGGCAACGCGACCAAACTTCCGGTATGTTCGTCTCTGATATTACCTTCGTATCGAACACCTTCTATGCCGGATATAGCGACAGTAACAGCTTCCAACTCTCCTTGTTCCGCATCTTTTTGATACGAATCGATCGCTTGGGCGTATAATTCGTCAACCAACTGTAGCCGGAATGCCAACGGTCGATCTCTTCCTCCTTGCCTCCGTATGACATCCGGGTGCATAGACATATCAATATTCGTCCCGCTACCTGTTGAATCTTCCACGTAAACACTCCATGACTTCGGATACGAAATGGATATATCTCCGTATACATCGGGCGAGTTGTACACCTGGTACGGGGTCTTCCGCTGTTCTTCGAAGCGAGCTTCGTCGGCTCTTCGCTGCTCCTGCCTGGCCTGTTGCACCGCCGAATCGATGCGTTGTTGTACCTGTGTCCGCTCCTGGTCGTATTTATATAGCGCCCATCCCGATAGTGCACCCAGTACAACAACCAGAAACCCCAGAATTACAACGATAACGGTCTTTTTTTTGCCCGAATTTTCCATTGGTTTTCATCATAGCGCATGTGGTTATGGTAAAACAAGATTGAAACGTTAAAGTCCGGGTTTTGTGCATCATGCAACGAATCATGTGTTTTTAATCTCTTGCTTTATGTTTCCACCGCATGACTAGTACCAGTACAGAAATACCCCGTGTTTCTCCGTCTCCGGCGTTTTGCCGGGGATTCGAAACGTGTATGTAGCGATCGGTGTGCCGGGTGATAGTTCGCGCTCCAGCTTCGTGTCCAGTTTTTCCATGAATCGGTTAATCAAAAACGCGTATATACCATCAGCGTGCGACACATCCACATGCCAATAGTTTCGCCAATGGATACGGACATAGTGTCGATACGGCCAGATACGAGCCAGTGACCATAGGTACAAAAACGGATTTATTTCGTAACCGACGCCATACAGCCCTCGTCGGGCGGCCATAAGTAAAAACGAGCCGGTGCCAGAGCCGAGATCGACTACGGTCTGGCCGGGTTCGAGATCAAGCAGATCAAGTGCGGTCTCGGCCTCCCGCCGGAATGTCGGCAACCACGGTGCCCCCACTAGTACACCCATACCGAAGGCGGTCACGACGGCCGCGGCCAACCACCAGTACACCATCGGTCAGGACGAACCCTTGTCCGTATCCTCTGCTTCTTCGGGTGTATCCTGGTCAAACGTTTCGGTGATTTCCTGGACGGTATTTTCGGCTTCTTCCAGCCATTGCTCCAAATGCGAGACGAGCTCCATGCCGCGTTGGAATTTTTCCAATGCCTGATCGATGTCCACGTCTTCGGACTCGAACCATGTGACTATCTGCTCCAGCTCTTCCAGTTGTGGCTGAAAACCGGATGATTTATCTGACGGTGTGGTCTGGTCTGACATCGGTTATTTTCGCCTCCAATTCGCCTTTGGCTAATTGTATCACGACCTGTTCACCGACCGAGACCCGGCCGGCTTCGCGGAGGATCGCGTTCTCGCTCCGCACCACTGCGTATCCACGCTGGAGCACGGTGTGCGGGTCGAAGCTGTGTAATGTCCGCTTGAGCCCGGCCATATGACCCCGGTTGCGTGAAAGCAATTGTTGCTGGTGACGCATGAGTGCGGTACGAGCGTGAGCTACCCGCTCTTTATATCGCGGAATATCGACCGTCCGCTTCATGGCTGCTACGTGCTGGCTGAGGTGGGTCCGGTAGTGCCGGATGTGCGCTTCGATCGACCGGACCAACGTCCGTTTGTAGGTGGCAAGCGACGAGTGCATTTCCTGACGATCCGGAACAATGTGCCGAGCAACATCGGTCGGTGTCACGGCTCGGACATCGGCCACCATATCCGCCAGGGAAACGTCGGTTTCATGGCCCACCCCCACTACGGTGGGCACCCGGCTCCCGGCGACCGCTCGTACTACCGACTCAGCGTTGAAAGCTGTTAGATCTTCCAAGCCGCCCCCGCCCCGGGTGACGACCAGAGCATCCACCGGGTCTGACAATTGATTCACATACGAAATCGCCTTGGTGATGTAGTGAGGTGCCGTTTCTCCCTGGACCGTCGTATGCACGGCAAGGATGTTCACGCCTCCCCACCGCGCATCCACGGTTTTGCGGAAGTCACGATAAGCCGCCGACTCGAGCGATGTCACGACCGCTATCCGACTCGGAAACCGCGGCAGCGGACGCTTGCGGTCTTCGGCGAACAATCCTTCCCGCTCCAGCTTGGCTTTGAGTAGCTCGAATTGCCGCTGCAATTCTCCTTCACCCATAGGTTCGATCCGTCGCACGTTTAAAGTAAATCTACCCTTCTGGGTCAGTTTCGGAACGGCATGCACCCGGATTCGCATCCCGTCTTCGATCGGCGCTTCCAGCATCCCTAATGGAATCATGCAATTAACGACCGCGGTATCGTCTTTGAGATCAAAAAATGCCAATCGTCCATTCCACTCTTTATACCCGGATACTTCACCCACGACCGTTACGATCGAAAAGGTCGCCGCCAGAGTGTCGTTCATGACCTGGACAAATTGACTGACACTAATGTCGCTGGCCATTGGGAACCTCTCGTACATATTTGGTGTAGAAATAAAACCCGACCGCTAGAAAAGCGAACTTGACCACGACCCGGTACAGCAGGGTGGCCGAAACCCCGACCGACAGCGGCACGCCGGCAGCAGACAGCACCGTTACCATGACGACCTCGTACACTCCAAAGTCACCCGGGATAATACTCATGAACCCGGCGCCGTTGGCAAAGGCGTAGGCGATCACCACGACCCCGGGGTTAGGTATAACACCGAGCGCCCAGAACACTACGAATAGCACGCCCAACTCTGCCACGTTGCCGGCCAACCCCCACCAGAATGGTTGCTTCAAATACGCCCGGTTGCGCATCACCTGGTGAAAACCTTCATAAAAATCAACCAG
>CAZAXT010000015.1:4986-20178 GCA_964489295.1 uncultured Candidatus Saccharibacteria bacterium
GTGATGGCGTATTTGGAAAAATACACCAGTGTACTCTTGCCGGGAGGCACATCGTCATTCCGTAATACCGCCCCCATCAACGGCAACGAAGAAAGGCCTACCGTGGGAAGCGTGACATTGACAAAAAATATCGCCCAGTTCAGCCCGAACAGCCGCCATAGCGATACAACATACCCGAAATGGATCAACATGCTGCGATGAAATTGGGCTTTAACGACATAATTCAGGAGTTGGATCGGTATGACCAACAACAGGATCCGCCAGTCCGTATCGCGCAATAGCCGTAGTGCTTCGTGAATGTCAGCCCTGGCGAGGTATACGAACAAAGCAAAAAAGACGATACCGGCCAGAATGAGCCATCGTTGCAGATTCATTTTCATTACTCACGCATTGTATCGTATACGACCCTCTACGAGTATAGGTCGGAGTTTTCGGGTTACATCCAAATACCTCCCGTAACGCATATATTGACGACCGGGGTGTACAGACAGCGCAAAACACGGTATGCTTATGGTTAATGGAAGACAAAGGCAAAAAAATTCTGTTAGTCGAAGATGACGAGGGGTTGGCCAACGTCTACAAAGCTCGCCTGGAGGCGGAAGGATTCGAAGTATACCACTGCAATAACGGCGAAACGGCGCTAAGTGACGCCATGAAACAAAAACCAGATTTAGTATTGCTTGATGTCATGATGCCCAAAATAAGCGGTTTTGATGTTCTGGATATCCTCCGGAATACGCCCGAGGTTTCCAATGCCAAAATCGTCATGCTGACCGCACTCAACCAGGATACCGACCAGCAAAAAGCACAGGATCTGGGCGTGGACGACTACCTGGTCAAATCACAAGTCGTCATCGCGGACGTCATTTCCCGGATCAAGTACCATCTCGGGATCCAGGAGTAGGTGCGGGATACAGAGTGTGCGGAATCGTATAATATAGTACTATCCTCCGTTCACGACCGAAACAACTGTCCGGCGGACGCGGTGGCCGCTGAAGCGGCGGACTTTAGTCTGGTAGAATTCGACTTTTCCGCCACGAGTAGCAAAAATGGTGTAATCCCGGCCGACACGCGTACCTTCACCCGGACGTTTCGTCATCCCGCGTTGGCGCACCAGTACATTACCGGCCTTGACAGCTTCGCCGCCGAACCGCTTAACACCCAGTCGCTGACCGGGCGAGTCTTGAAGATTTTTTACTGAACCACCTGATTTGGTCTTTGACATATCAGATTCGCTCCAAAAGCATTAATTGTCGCCCGACGTACTGATCCTGTCTTCGATAATGCAGGTCTCCATGGTCAACGCCGAGCATATCAACATGATTGTACCCCAGGGATCGAAGGTCGTCAATTGCACGGGGGTTTTCACCTGAAGCCGCAAGTGCGGGCGTAATGGATCGTCCGTGACTCTCCCAGGAGGGTACAGCCAGACATACCGGCGTGCCTGCCGGAAGTTGGAATTGCAGTCGCTGCAACGTTTCCCCTAATAACGTATCGGCCTCATCCGCCAGCTGATCCAAACGGGATCGTGGCGCTTCCCGGGTCATGATCGGGCCCAGATACATTTCCCCTGTGACCGCATCCACGTCCGCGGGCACGGTCACGGTACGGACATCGCTTGCCTCTAAGGATTGAGCAGATTCGGCCGCGAATTCCCGCTCCAACCACGCCAGATTGGAGCGCGTACACTCGATCATGTCGGGATTTACATCACTTCCGGCCGCTCTTTTCCCTGTCAGCAAAGCCTCTTGGAGTACGACACCGCTCCCGCAAAACGGGTCGAATACATATGAACCGCCGGTCAGATTGACCATGATTCGGGCCAGCTTGGGCGGCAACATACCGGTTTCCATGTCCCGGCATGGACGCTGCATATCCCGCTTACTCAAGGCATCCACGTCTTGGACCCACACGGTTCTTGCGATGTATGTCCGCTCCCGGCCGATACTAACGAGTATCTCGCTGGCATATTCGTCCAACCGGTTGTACAGCACTTGTGCTGAATTCAGTGTTTGCCCACGGTCGAATACGGCCCGCGGTTTAAAACCCTCGTTCCGTAAGCGTTTTTTGACGCGCAAGCACAAATCCTTATATCGCGGCCATGTACCGCCGTATATGCTGATCCCGAACGGCAATTTCCCGGTCCGGCCATCCATATACGAAGCCATGTGTTCCAACAGATGCGACTCTATGCCCGGCGTATCGGTTATGGGAATCTCGTCAATGACTTCGGCCACCTTGCTACTACCCCCGAGACCGGTTGCATACGCACCTTCGAACACAGCGGTCGCGTCATTATGCGCCGAAACATCGCTATGAGCCCTGGCTAATTCAGCCAAGGACAAACGCGGATGGCTACCCAGTACTGCTATATACATAGGAGTAGTATACCGCACATACCGCTCGCTTGGAGACCGTTTCCATCTGTAACCGGCTCGTAACCCCTGCAAAAGGCGACTCGTTACAGCAATTATACCGCATCCGTCACCATTTGCGCCATAAGACCCCGGCCGTGGTACGATACGTATAGTTATTCAGGAGTCTGCAGGTGGCGCGGCGGCAAACCAAATACGTGTTCGTGACGGGTGGTGTGTTATCAGGTGTCGGCAAAGGCATTACTGCCGCCAGTCTGGCTAAAATTCTCAAATCCCGCGACATGAACGTGAACATCCAAAAATGCGACCCGTATCTGAACACGGACGCCGGCACCCTGAACCCAGCGGAGCACGGCGAAGTATTCGTCACCGCCGACGGAGCCGAAACGGACCTGGATCTCGGGCATTATGAGCGGTTCCTGGATCAGGAGCTGGATCAGAAAAGTTCGCTTATGAGCGGCCGGGTGCTGTCCCGGGTCATCCATGACGAACGTGCCGGAAAATATTTGGGCAAAACTGTACAGATCATCCCTCACGTGACGGATGCCATCCAGGACGAAATCGAAGCGGCCGGTTTCGGTTACGACGTTCACTTCGTCGAAATCGGCGGAACGGTCGGGGATTACGAAGGTTTAAGTTTCCTGGAAGCCATCCGGGAATTCAAACAACGGGTCGGGCCGGAAAACGTGCTATACATGCACGTGGTATATCTTCCCTACATCGAAGCCAGCAAAGAGATCAAGACCAAACCGGCCCAGAACGCGGTCCGCAACCTCCGGAGCCTCGGCATCACCCCTGACATCCTGATCGCCCGCTCCGAGCAAGAAGCCGGCAATGCCGTCCAGCACAAGTTACGCATGTACACTGACATCGAAGCCAATGCCATCAGTGTTCTCCCGACCGTCGACAGCGTATACAAAATACCGCTGAAGCTCCAGGGTATCGCCGATACGCTGACCCACAAACTTAATCTCAAAACCAAAAAAGAAGACCTCAAATCATGGCAGGCGTTGGTAGATCAAACCCAAAGAAGCGATGTACCGACCGTCCGCATCGGTGTCGTCGCCAAATACATGGCCCACGAAGATACGTACAAAAGTGTATTCGAGGCCATAAAAGCCGCCTCCTGGCATCATGATGTGAAAGCAGAGATAACTTGGTTGGACGCAGAGCAACTGGAGCAACGGCTGGACAAGCGGAGTCTGCGTGGTATCGATGGTCTCGTCATACCCGGTGGATTCGGCGCTCGCGGCGTAGAAGGAAAGATTAAGGCAGCCCGGTACGCCATGGAGAATGACGTTCCTTTCCTGGGTTTATGCCTGGGAATGCAGGTCGGGGTTATCGCGTTCGCCCGACGAGCGGGGTTCACGAACGCGCATTCCGCGGAATTCAACCCTGGCACCGAATACCCCGTTATCAGCCTGATGAATGAACAACACGAAGTGGTAGATATGGGCGGCACCATGCGACTGGGCAATTACGAATGCATCGTCCGAAAAGACAGCCGTGCGCACGCTCTGTACGGCACGAGGCAAATATGGGAGCGGCACCGGCACCGTTACGAATTTAACAACCATTACCGGGAGCAGTTGCAGCAAGCGGGATTGGTGTTATCCGGGGTGTCGCCCAACGATACGCTGGTAGAAATGGTGGAACTGGCTGATCACCCGTTTTTCGTGGGCAGCCAGTTCCATCCGGAGTTTACCTCCCGTCCGGAACGCCCTAACCCGCTATTCTGCGGATTCATCGAAGCCGCTGCGAAACAGAAGTAGCAGAGGAAATCCGAAGCCGGAACACAGAAGTTTGGAAGAGACGACACGCGAACATTCTGCATGCTCCAAACCGCTCCCGCCCTGTTACTCTACGACCCTTTCCTGTTCTTCGCTCTGTTGCCCTTCGGAGAGCACCTCGATGGCTCGCTGTAATTGCGGGTCGCGATCATTCTGGACGTCTTCGTCGGTCATTTCGACTTTGACACTCGGCGTTATGCCTTCTTCGGCAATGTTGGAACCTCCGGGTGTGTACCATCTGGCAATGGTTACTTTCAACACGCTACCGTCGCTGAACTCGGCCAACTCCTGCACGCTTCCCTTGCCGAAGGTTTGCTGGCCAACCAGGGTGGCCGCGTCGTGATCGCGAAGCGCGCCGGCCAGAATTTCGCTGGCGCTGGCCGAACCACCATTGACCAGAACGACCGTCGGCATGCCAATCAGTTCACCGCCACTGCTGGCGCGTTCGGTACTCAAAACTTCGTCGTTTCGACGTTGTTCCGTAATCACCGTTCCTGACTCCAGGAATTCGCTGGTGATATTAAGTCCCGCGTCCAAATAGCCACCGGTGTTATTGCGGACATCCACGATGATTTTCTGCGCTCCTTGCTCCTGCAACCGGGAAGCGGCCTGGCGGAATTCACGGTCGGAATCCTGACCGAATTGCGTCAATTCAATGTACCCGATATTATCCTCTTTTATTTCGCTCTCAACGCTCGGTACATCGATCTGGCCGCGTGTAATCGTAATATCGCGGGTTTCGTTGTTACGGACGATCGTCAACGTGACATCGGTTCCTTTTTCGCCGCGGATCCGGTTGACAGCTTCTTGGATAGTCCAATCGCCAGTATTGTTGTCGTTTACCGCCACGATCGCGTCCTGGGATTGTAAACCGGCTTCATCCGCCGGTGTGTCATCCAGTGGCGCGATCACGACCAGCTGGCCGTCGCGTCTACCGATCTCGGCACCGATACCGCCGAATTCTCCTTCAAGGGTTTGCTGCATGCTTTCGGCGGCTTCAGCGTCCAAGTATTCGGTGAACGGATCATCCGTCGCATTGACCAACCCTTTTTTCATGCCATTGATGAGTTCTTCCCGGCTCAATTCTCCGGCATATCTCTGACGCAGTTTGTCGTATACGGTTTCAACCGATTGGTAACTTAGGTCTTCGGGTAATTGCGGGTTGGTGGTCGTAAGCCGGCTGAGATCGATCCGTTCCGTCTGGGTTCCCAGACCGAAGCCGAGTATGCCGACCAGCGCGCCGACTATCAATACGGTAGGAAGCCCGAACCGCCCTTTGAACCGTTTCTCGTTTTTAGTGTCGTATTCCTCTTGTTCCACTTATGCCATTGTAGCATAAGGACTTAAAAGCCATAGGCATAATCGCACGGAGCACCTGCCGGCGCTTCCATGTGACCGTAGAAAGATTCTAACCCATTACCGTGATCAATAACTGCAACATAGCCATATGCAGGTTCACTAATATTAAGGATACGGTCTGAACATCCCCTATAAAGAGTTCCATTATTCGATGCAATTATCGGGTTTCCTGCTCCACCATAATCAATTCCAGGATGCACTCCTCCTATGTAGTTACTCGAAGAAATTCCGTAGGCCTGAGTAACAGCTCCCCCTGTCGGACGCGACCACCCATCATTTAAGTACGGGTTAGGGTCTGTATGCGCCCCGTTGTTTCGAATTTCAAAATGCAGATGGTACCAACTCGAGTATCCTGTATGCCCGACTTTACCAATTACATCTCCTGCTTCAACTGGGCCTTCACTGGCTATCTGTCCTAGGTCTATATTTGAAAGTGCCTCTTGTGCTTCTTGTCGTTGCCGTTTCAGCTCCTCGAGTTTTTCTTGATACCTAGATTCCTGGCCACGCGTCTCTTCAAGCAATCGTTGTTGCTCGCTGCGCCGCGACTGTAGTGCTTGCTTTTCTCTCGCCTGCTCCTGGCGCTTTTCTTCCAGTGTGGCTTTTTCTTCCTGTAGCTTATCCTGAAGCTGCTTGACCTTCCGGGCGGATTCATCCAAGCTTTTCTTGACGCTATCCAAGTACTGCTTGCGGTCTATAAAGTCGCTGAAGTCATCGCTTGAGAACAACATCTCTAACGTACTGGGGTCGCCTTCTTTGTACAAAGTAGTGGCGTTGTCCTGCATCTGTTCTTTCTGGCGTTCGAGTTCGCGCTCGGTTTCCCGGATCTCGGCTTCGGTGGCAGCGATTTCTTCCCGGGTCTGCTGAAGTTCAGCCTCTTTCTTGTCGATGTCGGTCCGGAGGATTTCTAATCGGTTTTCCAGTGTGTTTTCTCTATCACGTAACTCCTGAAGGCGATCCTGCGAGTCCTGGATCCTGCTTTCCAGTTGGTTGATCTCACCTTCCAGCTGTTGGACGGATTGCGCCGATGTCGGCGCAAGCTGGAGAACTGCGAACCCGCCCCCCGCTATTACGGCGATCGAAACAAGTATAGAGACTTTTTGGATAGTTTTTGTTTTCATTATGCGTTTTGCGTTTTAATAGCGCATTAATACTGGCTATTTAAAACTCTACTAGTTTAATGACGAAATGTCAATATCCTTATGGTTACCGCATATGTCCGTACAGCGTAACCGTTCCATTGCCATGACGAAGCATAACCGTTTGGCCATAGCCACCCATCCGACCCTGATACACTATCTGACCGCTGGCGGCTGCCAACACCGGTGCACCCGACCTATGCGCAATGTCGAGCCCGGTGTGTGTGGAGTAGTAATCTACGCTCGGACGGCCATAATCCTGAGAGACGTAACCGCCACCGGCGCCCACCGGCCAACTGTACCCATTTATAAGCCCGCCAGTAGAACCCGGGTTAATATGTCCTCCATTTTGTCTGACCTCAAAATGCAAATGTGGCCCCGTTGAGAGGCCAGTGCTGCCGATTCGCCCAATCACTTGACCGCGCTCGACGTTGCCGTACATACTCTCACGCTCGTTCGAACGACTCGCTTGTACATTCTGGCTACCGGATCCGCTCGGTTCGGGCGGAGGTGGATATACACACCCTTGGCCATCCTTCCACGTACCACCCTGGCTGACACAATTGGCGATCGTATTGAGTTTACGCCGGGCTTCCTGATGTTTGGCTCGTTTTTGCTGGAGTCGCTCCTGGTACCGCTCTTCTTGCCCTTTGGTTTCCGTTAGCAATCGTTGCTGCTTGTCCTGGCGGGCTTTTAGGGTGGCGCGCTGCCCTTTAAGTTCAGAATGGAGTTGCTTCTGCCGGGATCGCTTCTCTTTCAAGTCTTCCTTAAGTGTCCGCATCCGTTCAGTGGAGGCGTCTAGTTTGTCCCGTATACTATCCAGGTATTGCTTCCGATCTATGAAGTCACTGAAATTATCGCTCGAAAACAGCATTTCCAGCGTGCTTGGATCGCCTTCCTTGTATAGTATTCGCGCGTTTTCCTGAGCCGATTCCTTGTTCCGCTTTAAATCCTGCTTGGTCTTTTTGAGCTCCTGGGTAGTTTTTTGGATTTTCGTATTGGTTAAGCTGATCTCCGACTTGACTTTGGCGGTCTCGGCCTCTATTGAATCGAGTCGCTTTTCGAGTGTATTCTTCTCTTCTGCCAGATCAGAAAGCGTTTCCTTGGAATCAGTTATCTCCTGTTCGAGACGCTCGGTTCGCGACTTGAGCTGTTGCTGGGTAACGGCCGCGGTCGTATGTGGAAACAGTGTAACGGCAAAAACACTGGCTACTGCGATTGGAATAATTTGTTTTGTGAATGTTTGTCGTTTTACGTTTAGGACGCTATGTCGCGCTCGTACATCTCCCATCGTAAAAATAAACTCCTGTTTATGGACACTTACTATGTGATGTGGATCACATAGATAAGCCTAGCCACGATAGCACGAAGTGAGCTTCACTCCAAATGCGATCTAGGAACTGAAGAATGAAGGGTTAAGAGTGAGCGCTGCAAAAAATTCTGAATTCGAATCCCGAAATACGAAATAGTTTCAAAAACCAAAAGGTTGCCTGTTACTTGTATTATAGTCGCAAGTATCGGGCCATGGCGAGCGTACTGGAAAGTATACCGATCAGTATGCCGGCCGTGATCGTACCCGCCACGACCAGCGGCCACGCATCGGCGAAAAACGCTACCGTGCTTTCGAAGTCGACGTAATCCACCAGCGATGCGCCGCTCCGGAATAACACGGCGTACACCAGTCCGAGCGCGATCAGTGCCGCGATGATGCCATCCAGCATGGCTTCGAACAGAAACGGCCCCCGTATGAACGAATTGGTCGCTCCGACCAGCCGCATAATGCTGATTTCTTCTCCCCGCGCAAAAATCGCCATCCGGATGGTATTGAAGATAATCAATACTGAGATGCCGGCGAAGATCAGACTGGCCGCCAAGCCGAAGGTGATCAAAAACTCACGAACGCTGGCGATCCGTTCTATGGTCCGCTGCTGATCCGCGCCCAGCGATGTTTCATCGATGATGGAGGCATGCTGCCCGCTTTCGGCCAGCCTCGATATTTCGTCTACCCGTGTCAGGTCTTCCACGGTAATTTCTACTGATCTGGGTAACGGATTCTCCTCCTCGGTTACCGGATCGATGGGACTCTGGTTCTCACTCTCGCTGCGCTCCTGACGATAGCGCTCCAGCGCTTCGTCTTTGGATATGAAACTGACGGAAGTTACATTTTCGAGCCCATTCAATTCGTTTTGGAATTGACTTATTTCCCTTTGTGATGCCTCATCGGTAAAGTACACGGCGACATCGATATTCCGCGTAACTTGATCAAGCGTGTTACCCAGCGCCATATTGAAAACGACCGCTGCCAGCATAATGGTCAACGTCACCACCATGACGGCAGTGGCTGCCACGCTCAGCCAGGCATTGCGGAAGAAGTTCCGTGTACCCGCACCCATGATGCGCCAGAGCATAAAGAGTTTACGGACTAGCATATTCGCTCCCACCGCTCACTTAATGTTGAAGTTATGCTTTTGTATTTGTTTCGAAATTCGTGCTTCGTGTCCAGTGCTTGCAGTGTCATACGTTGTACTCTCCTTGTTCCTGGTCATCGACGATACGGCCGTTGCGGAGCGTCACGACGCGTCGTTGCAGGGCGTTGACGATATCGCGGTTGTGCGTAGCCAGGATGACCGTGGTGCCATAGCGGTTGATCTTCAGGAGCAACTCGATAATATCCCACGAGTGGTTCGGATCAAGATTCCCGGTCGGCTCATCAGCGATCAAGATCTTGGGTTGTCGCACCACCGCGCGAGCGATCGCGACCCGCTGCTGTTCACCGCCGGACAGTTCCCGGGGAAAGTTGTGTTCTTTACCCGACAGGCCGACCAACTGCAACACCTTAGGTACCGTGTGTTTAATGACACTCGGCCGAGCACCGGTAATTTCCAGCGCGAACGCTACGTTTTCATAAACATTCCGGTTTTGCAGCAGTTTAAAGTCCTGGAACACGACGCCGATACGCCGTCGCAAACGCGGGATGTCTCGGCGTTTCAACCCTTCGTAATCAATGCCGCCAACGATGATTTTGCCGGATGAAGGCTTCTCTTCACGGATCATCAGACGGATCAATGTCGACTTACCGGCACCTGACTCACCCACCACCGTTACGAATTCCTTGGGGTGAATATGCAGGTTGGCATGCTCCAACGCAGCATTGGGTCCGTAATATTTTTCCAGCCGATCAAGTAGTATCACAGCTGATATTTTAGCATAGGATGAAGGGTGTCAGTATAGAGTACTGAGAAAGTACGGAGTATGGAGGTGAAATGAATAAGAAGCAATCAAAAGTTTGTCAGTTTCTCCATTCTTCCTGCTTCATACTCCGTACTCCACCCTTTACGCTCTACGCTTTACTCTCCCTTCCCGATCTGCCGGGTCAGATAGGCGTCAATGAAGTCGTCCAAGTCTCCTTCGAGAACCTGTTCGGCTTGCGGGGTTTCCACACCGGTCCGGGTATCTTTGACTAATGTGTACGGATGCAACACGTAATTCCGAATCTGACTCCCCCACTGCTCGGTTAGGTTGGCTCCTTTTAGTTCATCGATTTTCTGGGCGCGTTGTTCCTCCCGGAGCTGAGCGAGGCGGGCGCGCAGGATTTTCCACGCGGTTTCCTTATTCTGCAGTTGGGAGCGTTCGTTCTGAATGGCGACCACGATCCCGGTCGGTTCGTGAGTGATGCGCACAGCTGAGTCCGTGGTGTTCACCCCTTGCCCACCTTTACCGCTGGCACGGTAGGTATCGATGGTCACGTCTTTTTCATTAATCTCATCGGCTTCGGCCTCGGGAATTTCAGGGGTAACTTCCACCAACGCGAAGCTGGTTTGGCGCAGATTGTCCGCGTTGAACGGGCTTTTGCGCACCAGACGGTGTACGCCGTGCTCGCCTTTTAATCGCCCGTAGGCATACGGGCCTTCCAGGCGCAGGATAGCGCTTTTAATGCCGGCATCATCACCCTCGGACTGGCTGAGGATTTCGGCATCGAATTCGATCCGTTCGGCGTATCGTAAGTACATCCGCTCCAGCATCTGCGCCCAATCCTGAGCATCGGTACCCCCCGTACCGCTGTGGATGTGGATGATGGCGTCGTTCTGGTCATAGACACCCGAGAGTTTGACTTCGAATTCCTTTTTCTCAAACCGGGATTTGATGTCCTCGTATTGGGCTTGCAAATCATCGAGCAATTCGTGATCTTCCATCCGAGCCAGATCCAATGCCGCCTGAGCGTCCTGGCGCAATTGTTGCCACTCATCCACTTGTTTTTTTAAGTGGGCGTGCTGTTTGGAGGTCGTGGCGGCTGCATCCGGATCCTGCCAGAATTCCGGCGACTGCATGGACTGCTCCATCTCCGCAACTTGTTTTTGTTTGGTCTCGATATCGAGCTGTTGAGCCGCTTCTTCAATCCGCTCGGCCAACGCCTTCAGCTCTTTGGTTAAATCATGCATGTGTTCCAGTATAACGTACTACATTGTACGAGTCCGCATACTCCATACTCCTTTTCTCCATGCTCCGACAAGGAAGATCCTTCGGCTTCACTCAGGATGACAGAGCGGGATGATATGCGGGGGTGTCATTCTTCACATGTCCCCGGGTCTAATGTGCTTACTTATCGAGTAAGGATTTCATCAAACCTCGGCGGCTTCGCCACCAGCCGCGGATACCGACGCCGAGGGAGGCACTTCCCATCAAGCCCATGGCCGCGCTGCCGATACCGGTGTTAGCGAGTTTGTCGGGCTGTTCTTCCGCGACTCTTTGGGTTTGAGTCTGTTCCTGCTCTTGCTCCTCTTCGTGGTCGGCCTGTTCTATGTTGACGTTCTGGTCAACATCGACGTCGACGTTTTGCTGCTGTTGCTGCTGTTGTTGCTGTTCTTGTTCTTGCTCGAGCTCTTCTTTTTCAGGCTCGGGTTTCGGTTCCTCTTCGGGTTCTTTCTCCTTCTCCTTGACCTTTATGTCGACTTCGCACTGGTTGGTGAAGCCGGTTTCACCGTCTTCGGTGACCACGTTCACCCGCGCCGTGTACTCACCCGGTTCAGTGTAAGTGTACGTAACCTGGTTATCCTGTGTGGTTTCATCCACGTCGCCGTCGCCGTCGAAATCCCATTCATATCCGGTAATGTCGGTGTGCTGTGCATCCGCGTCCGCCGTGAAAGTGGTCGTCAGCTTCTCTTTGCCGCGGGTGTCATCGGCTGACAGGTCTTCGCATTTGAATGCGACTTCCGGCTCAGGTTCGGGTTTTTCTTCCTTCTTTTCCTCGACCTCTACATCAACCTGACACTGTGATTCGTGAAAGCCGGTGTTGCCGTCTTCGGTTATCACGTTGACGCTGGCGGTAAAACTCCCGGCTTCGTCATAGGTATGCGAAACTGTGAGTTCGGTGTCGCTGGTGGCAAAAAGCTGCTCATCACTGCCGTCCCCGTAATCAAATTCGTACCCCTCGACTTCGGTATTTTCCACGTTCGCGGACGCTGTGAAATCAACTGTCATCGGCGCTCTGCCATGTGTGTCATCAGCTTGCAGGTCTTTGCACTCGAAAGCCACTTCCGGCTCGGGTTCGGGTTCTTCGACCGGCACTGGCTCGGCGAGCACCGGGTTGCCGCAGTTTTTGAGCACGGCATGCTGGTATTGGCCGTTCTCGTCCAGTTTCACGAATACCGCAGGGCTTGCCGCGTCAGTGGCGAAACGGTGCGGTACCGGTGCATGATACGCTACCGGTTTGCCATTGGCATCCCGGGCGAGTACCTGGTCATGCTCGGTAAAACTTTCCCGGCCGGAGGTATGGGCGTCCGTAGCAACGGTCTTTCCATCTACCGTTACCGTGCCGTCACGATGCAAGGTACCACTGACCATGCCGGTCATGTCTTCAGGGGTCGTGTAACCACCGAATGCTTCATTGAATATATGGTGGGCATGCGGATTACTGCTATCATCTACTACGATATTTTGTAACTGCTCCTCACTACTGACGCCGCCGTCAATGACGTCATTGCCATGGATCGCGTGCGTGCCTCCAGTGCTCATCTGGAATACACCGGACACGCTCAAAAAAAGCACCCCGATAATTAAAAAGATATTTTTCTTCTGTAACGCACTGATCATAACGCCTCCCGCATCTCCTTATCTCTTCCTAGTATACAATCGTTTGCCCTTACTTTGCAATTCCTTGGGCATGAAGTTGCACTTTATGCAAAAACCTAATCTCGATTACTTTTATATAGTAGCACTTTACGACGCTTATGTCAAGTAATGTCGTGTCAGGAATACAAATTGATGACAGGAGTGCAACCTTTATTCGCGTTTACAAATCCGCAGCACGAACCGGTATACGGGGCGAGAGACGAAAGGTCTCTCTTGCTGGAGTATGCAGAAGGAAGTATGGAGTATGAATAGATTTTTCACTTCGTTCAGAATGACACGTTGTTACGTCCGCCTCTCCCTGTGTCGCGCAACGCAAAAACCCCGCACGGGATGTGCGGGGTTTTGAACCGCTCGTAGCCGGTGGATGGACTACGTCGGATTTACTCTCCGAGCATGCTGCTCAGGAAGTTGCGTCGACTGCGAATCCAGCTGCGGATGCTAGCACCGAGCGCGCCGCTGCCGAATATACCGGCCAGCGTACTACCGATACCGGTATTCGCCAGTTCCTCCGGTTCTTCGTCTTTTTCCTTCGGCTCTTCCTCGGGCTGGTCTTTCTTCTTGACCTTCATCGTTACGACACAGTCGTCGCCGGTAACTTCTTTTAGCCCTTCATTGGTTACAACGTGGGTGACGCGGGCTTCGTATTCACCGGCTTCTTCATAGACGTGGCTGGTAGTCGGGCCATCTGTCTGAGCGCTGCTGCCATCGCCGAAGTCGATCTTGTAGCCCTGTGCGTCCAGATTCTGGGTTTCCAGCTCAGCCGTGAACTCGACTTCAGTACTCGGTTTGATCTTGGTCTTGGAAGCGTCGAGGTCCACGCATTTGGCGAACTTCTCTTCCGGCTCGGGCTTTTCACACTCAACATCGACATCTGTATGCGCCGTGTTGTAGAACTCGTTCATACCCGCTGGTCGGACTACACCGACGTTTTTTAGAGTATAGGTTCCGCATTGTTCAAAGGCAGTCATAGGATTGACTTTGACAGTGAAAACAACATATCCGGCTGCACCGGGGTTGTAATCGCCTACCCGTATACCGCCCTGATAAACGTTATCCGTTTCGGCTTTAACGCCGTCCGGATTATTGCCGTTATAGATATACGTGCTGCCTTCTTGATATTCCATATAATCCGGCAAGTTGTCACCTACAGTTACATCTTCCAATACCGTATTTCCTTTGTTCTCAAAACGAATCCTGTATTCCAGCTTGTCGCCGGGACTTGCTTCGTTCTCAACTTTCCAATCATTGTTTTCGGGATTTGTGTCTTCATCGGCTTGGCTAACGTGTTTGTTAACCTTGACTTCGCTGGCTCGCACTTTGGCCAAAACAGTCACGGTTGACTCGTAGGCAAAGCACGGACGAGCATCTTCCAACACCATGCCGGTGTCTTTCTTGGTTATGTCGTCACTGATGTCTTCGGTTGTGTAACAACCGTTCGGGTCGTCAGCCGGTACAGCTTCGTCACCCGTTTGACACTCTTCACGGCCATCTTTGGCACCTTCGTTATGCCGCCAGTCGGCACTTCCTTCTACATAGTCCAGATAGGCATTTTCCAGTGACAGATTTACCTGAGCGGTGTCTTCAGCAGTATTGCTGTTATCCGCTGAAACACGGGAACTGATCGTTTGTTGTTTACCCTGTTGATCCGGGATGCCGATCTTGGCCTTCAGATTCTCGGCTACTTTGCCGGAGTCCGCTTCCTCCCGGTTGTGGTACCAGAGCTGTACCTTGACAACTTGGTCGACTTTAGCATCGACGTTGTCTTTGTATTCCGTATCGCCGGCTGTGACATTTGCTACCTGAACGGTGCTTTCCACTTCTACCGGTTCTTCCTGGGCCATAGCCGACTGCGGCGTCGACATAGCGACGCTCAGCGGTCCGCCAACCATGCTGACGACCGCTACGGCCATAAACCACTTGGGTATATATGAAACGTAATTCTTAAAATTCCTCATACGTCTCTCCTTTCCTTATTGCATTGATTCCACCTGTCTAAAACGATTTTGCGCGGGTATCGGAAGTATCGGATTCCTGCGTGCTCGTATGCATTTTGTAAATGTGCGCTTATGTGAGCGTCCTTGCTGCAAGCCACCTACATGGTCATGGGGTGTTTCGGGTACGGCGGGTGTGAGAGCAAAAAGGAATAAGATAGTGAGTATTTCCCACTAAATCGCTCGATCACATCCTGACCGTACCCGGTGTTCGAACACCACACTCATCACCCTGAGGCAATGAGTAAAGACACCAATCATATGTCACGCATATCTCGGCCATCCCTATCCGGAATCAGGATCCTCGAGGGAGACACGCGTTACAAACGGTTGGTGTCTCTAGAGGAGCGCTTTACTGGACTGGCTGTCCAGCAGCGCCGCTACCAGCAGTGCTGGTCTCGGGTGAAGATTG
>CAZAXT010000016.1:0-14440 GCA_964489295.1 uncultured Candidatus Saccharibacteria bacterium
TCAATCGGCTCCGCAAGGATTTGGAATATAAACCAAAACGCGGGAATAAAAAGAAGAGCTCCGCACGATAATTCCGGCATGCGGATCTGTGTTTTCGGAGCCAGCGGCGGTACCGGTACCGAACTAGTCCGCCAGGGTTTACGACGGGGCTACGATGTCACCGCTTTCGTGCGCAGCGGCGGTGCGCCCGGAAGCCGGAACGCAAAGCTGCACGTTGTCCGGGGTGACGCGATGGTGTATCAGGATGTGGAAACGGCAATCGACGATGCCGATGCCGTGCTCAGCGCACTGGGCCACGGGTTGCGGACACCGCTGGGTATGCACGAGGCAGCGATCGATAACATCATCCGTGTCATGGAGATCCGTGATGTATCTCGTTTGATCAGTTTGACCGGAAGCGGCGTGCGGCACCATGACGACAACCCGCCTGTCAGGGACGTGATCATGAACCGGATGCTTGAGCTGGCAGCCGGTAAAATTATCCACGACGGCCGCGCGCATGCCCGTCGTATACGCCAAAGCGGATTGGACTGGACGATCGTCCGGGCGGGCAGACTTACCACCGCGGCAGAACGCGGTACCTATCACATGAGCGAGACTATACGTAAAACATCGCCACTCCGGATACCCAGGGCCGATGTGGCCCGTTGTATGCTGGATCAACTTACTGATGATACGTACACCGGAAAGATGCCGTATGTAAGCAGCAAACCGCCTCGGGCGTAATGGCGTATTAGGTAGTTCCGTGGCGTGGATCTTCATGCCAATGGCGGAGCAATGCGTTATACTGCACCTTGTATGTTGAAACGTTCTGACACACGGATGCACGACGCCGAAGAACCCGTAGAAGGCGAGGTACTGGAAGGAGTTTCGCCGCAGAAGCGGAATACGCGAAGCTCGGGTGGGCGAAGCAATATACTGGGTTCGCGGTATTTGCCGTGGGTCGGCCTGTTGCTCCTTTTGCTACCGGTCGTCATATTCATAACGATCGTGTTGGTTTTTGGGATGTGGGGCGAATATATTCTACCGGTGTTATCGGATGTCATAGTCCCGCCTCTGGCCGTAACCGCGTTCGTTCTCGTGTTGCTCACGTTCTTCGACACCACCAAGCAGCGAGCTGCGCATATATTACACTTCGCCACATGGGTGTACTGGATCGTGGTTTGGATGTTCGGATTTCTGGTGACGTTACAATACTGGGGCGTGTTCGCGGTCGTATTGGGGTTGGTATTTTTTGGCGTGGGCGTGATACCCCTGGGTATTTTCGCGGCCGTATTTCACGGGGATGGTCACGCTTTTCTCGATATCGTAACGTTGCTGTTGCTGGCCGTGGGGTCACGACGTGTAGCACTCCAGATCCGTGGACCAAATATGCGATCAAAGAAGGTATGGAAATTTTTTAGGTTATAAATCGGATAGTTTACCACTATATTGTCCATGAAATCGGTAGATCTTACTACATATCAAGGAGGATTGTTGCAATCCCGGGTATACCGGCGCTTGAAAGTATTTATGACCGAACAGCTCAAACCGTAGATTGTGACCATGATACCAATGGCGCTTCCGGGCCATATACGGGATTACAGCTCGGAAGACGGAGTACGACGAGTACGTTAGCCGGCGTGTTCGATGTCCAGACTTCGCTCATGACGAATATAGTCAACGAGCTGGAAAAGCGCCATTTGGTGTATCGGGTGACGGATCCGGATGACTCGCGCGCCCGCCGGGTTTTCGTAACCGTTGAGGGGGGTCAATTCGTCGATGGTGTCGAGCAGCAACTCTGCTCTGCCATACAAGAGTGGCTCGATGGTATCAATCGCAAACATTTATGTAATTATATAGAAGTGATGCAGGCGATAGCCGATGACAGATAGCCGGCGGGTTCATTCCGGCATGGATCCGTTCGGGTAGCTGCCGAGTTTGATGATTTCGTTTCCGGTGTGCTCCAGCTGTCGCAACGCCCGGCGGGCCCGGTCTTCTTCCAGGCCGGCTTCCAGATCGATATAGAACATATAGTGCCAGGCTTTTCCGATGATCGGTCGTGATTCGAGCTTGCTTAAGTTGATGTCATTTTCCGCGAATACCCCCAGAGCCCGGTACAGAGCACCTGGCTGATGAGCCGTATACAGGATAATCGATGATTTGTCACCGCGAGCGTCTTGATCCGGTTCTTTTTGCAACACGATGAAGCGGGTATAGTTTTGAGCATTGGTTTCGATATCGGAGGCCAGCACGCGCAAACCGTGTAGTTGCCCCGCTTCATGACTGGCGATGGCGGCTTTGGCCGGATCATCCCACCGGGCGACATCAGCGGCGCTGGCGGCAGTGTCGTGATGCTCGAATCGCAGGGCTCCGC
The DNA here is from genome assembly GCA_964489295.1 of uncultured Candidatus Saccharibacteria bacterium. Classification (GTDB taxonomy): domain Bacteria; phylum Patescibacteriota; class Saccharimonadia; order QS-5-54-17; family QS-5-54-17; genus QS-5-54-17. The sequence continues at coordinate 2,357 of CAZAXT010000016.1, forward strand.
TGAGTTCCCGGTCCAGGTACTCTTCGCATTGGGCGAGCGCGAGCGGATGTGAATGTACTTCCGTGACCGTTTCGGCCGTACTGGGCAAGGTGCCGAGTAAACAGTGCCGTATCCGTAAATAGGTTTCTCCGCATATCCATAGTTTGTGTTTGAGCAATAAGTCGTACACTTGGTTGATCGAACCGTATAACGAATTTTCGATGGCGGCGACCGCGTATTCAGCGTTGCCGTCGGCAACGTCGCGGAAGATTGTTTTGAAGTCGTCACGGGGTAACAGGTGGTGGCCGTTTTGGAAATACTGCCGCCGGGCAATATCGTGATAACTGCCTCGATGTCCCTGGATGGATATGATCGGTTGCTGCATAACCCTGCGATTGTACCAAGTGGCTCCGGGTTGTAACAGGACGGGCACATGGGAACTCCCGTAGCATAAATGGCTTGGTAAAACGTGTAATTTAAAAGATAATGTGATACACTATTTTTTGCTGGAAAAGAGCTGCTGTTTCCGGCAAAGGATAAGTATCGTAAGCGGAGCAGTCCGTAGTAAGCAGTGGGTCCGTGCAAAATTGCAGGGTAACCCTAGGGACACTCCAGATAAGAAAGGAATACGTGTTCTCATGGCACAAAAACTTTTTGTCGGATCGCTGGATTACGGCGTAACCGACCAACAACTCAATGATCTGTTCGCGGAGTACGGAACGATAGAATCCGCCAAAGTGATAACTGATCGCGAAACGGGCCGTTCACGGGGATTCGGATTTGTTGAATTCAGCAATGATGAAGAAGCCAAAGCGGCCATGGAGGCCTTGAACGGGGAGGAACACCAGGGAAGAACGCTGGTCGTTAACGAAGCCCGGGCCAAGAACGAGTAACATAACTCGGTTCTTTAGTAGACCGGCCGGGTCCGCTCTGGATCCCGGCCGGTTTTTTATGTTTCCGTACCGGGGGATCGAAACGACGCGGTGTCGTGGGCAGAAATGATACGCATAACTTCGTCCATGTCGTCGGTCAGAGTAAACAGCGACGTATCCTCAGACTCGATCGTGGCGAACGTTTCTTGCAATTGTTCGTGTATGAAACGCAATAACGGTTGCCAGTACTGACTGCCGATGAGCACGATCGGTATGGGGTGGATTTTGCCGGTCTGCTTCAAGGTAACGATTTCGAAAAATTCGTCCAGCGTACCAAACCCGCCGGGATAAAAAATATACGCCCGGGCGGTAAACGTGAGCGCTACTTTCCGGCTGAAAAAGTAATAAAAGTCGACCGTGTCATTGACGTAACTGTTGGTTACCTGCTCATTGGGGAGCTCGATCGTCATGCCGACCGATTCGCCTTGGGCTTCCTCGGCGCCTTGGTTGGCCGCGGCCATGATGCCGCTTCCGCCCCCGGTCACGATAGTGGATCCGATTTCCTCCACGATACGACGGGCCAGCTCGCATGCCTCCGTGTAATATCGGTTGGATGAGTCGAATCGGGATGAGCCGAAGAACGTGACCGTATCCGGGTGGTGCTGCAATACGGTGAACCCGCGATGGAAATCTTCGTTTATACGCTTCATGCGGGTATTGATTTCCGATTGGGTGAGCGTTTCGGTATGTTTATGCTCTTCTTCGGCGAATCTTCCCAGCGTGGATCGGTGTTTTGGTTTGAACGGGTTTTTCATTTTCTTAAAAATTCCTTCGTGCATAAGTGTGACATATTATAACTTTGCAATCCACAGTGCGGCCCGGTTATGATTTGACGGATCCGGGGCTCTGCTTAATAATCTATACCCAGCAAGCATAATCGGTACATCCGGAATATACGCCCATACAAGGAGTGACACATGCGCAAACTTGCCATTATCGAAATTGCTCTTATAATCGCGACGATCGCGATTATCGGGTTTGTCGGGTTCGCGGTTTACCGGGCCAGTGACGACATGACCGCGGAACCGGACACAACGGCGGATGCATCATTGCACTATGCGGCCGATGACACAAGGGGAGGGGCGTATTAATCTGTTCCGTATGATTTTGGTCGTGCTATTACTCGTGGCCGGCGGTGCGTTTGCCTACGCCATGATGCGCCCGGTAACTACGGAGGTCGGTACGTTCCAGGAATGCGCACAAGCCGGTTACCCGGTGCGCGAAACCGCCCCGCGAGTATGTACCACGCCCCAAGGTGAATCATTTAAAGAACCGAGTGGGCGCGCGCGATGAAAACGCCGTCCATACTGCGTTACATCCGGGATGTATTCGAAAACGCGCTTCCCGATGCGGATATAGACCGGGAGTATTTCGATCTCCTGGAACAATCGGATGAGCCCGGAAACCGGGTAAGCGGCCGGTATAACGGCGACGGGTTCATGCCCGATACTGACACCCGGGACACCGAACCACAGACGGAAGAAACCGAAACGAATGCCGGATACATTTACACCTCCCGGGGTGTGCGGGTTTCGTTTGCCGATATAAATCATATATCGAACCAAACCCGGCGATCGGACGTTCAATATACCCAACCCGGATACGCCAATACGCTTGACCTTACGATGCACACACCGCTGCGTGAGAACGCATCATCGCACGTACTCGACACCCGGAGCTAGTATTACCCATTTGTATACGTAAGTTGGTTACTTTTTCGAGTTTTTGTTCCGCAGGTCTTCCAGGATTTGCTCGGCTTGGTTCCGTCCGCCGAGTCCGAATGCGAGCGCTAGTCCCAGCATAACCCCCGCGACCACGATCGTGACGTTGGTCGTAATGATGGTCGTATCGAATCCCAGCTGGTCGATCGTCATGATCGAACCGAACACGATAATAGCCCAATGGGCGACCGCGCCGACGATACGGGCGTAGTCAACGCTCATTTGTTTGAGGGCGACCGTCACTGCGTCCCGGAGTAAACGTGCACCGGCGATCGTAACCGTCAGTACGACGACCGCGGCTAATACATTCGGTAGGTATGCCAACAGTTCGCGTATTACATCACGCATGGCCGAGAGTCCCAGTACGTCAACCGCGGCCATGGCGAAAATGATGATAACAACCCAGAACGCGACCCGGCCGACAACGTTCACGATATCCACTTCGAGCCCGGTGCTTTTGAGCGTGTCAGCGAGCTTCCGGTTGTCTTTGAGTTTATTGACCCCCATCCATTGCAAAACTTTAACAACCACCACCTCGGCAAGTTTGGCTACCAGCGCACCCGCGATGATGAGCACGACCGCGCCCAGCAACGCCGGCACGAAATCACCGATAGCTTGCCAGAACTCATTGGCCGAATCGGTAATGAGGTTTGTCGTTTCTTCTACCCTATTCATACTGTATCCTCCTCTATTTCTGAACACATGGTATCAAAATGGTAGGCCGTGTGTCATCTGTATGCGGTGTTAACGCTACATATAGCGTAGCATAAGACATTGCCAATACTATAGGACGTCCGATATACTAGGATACGTAAGACGTAATGAGGAGGAACACAGACATGGCAAAAGATGTCACGATATATACCAGCAACACATGCGCGTACTGCCACGCAGTCAAGGAGTTTTTCGACAAAAAAGAGGTCGGATACAACGAAATCAACCTGGACGAACAGCCGGACAGACGCCAGGAACTTATGGACCTCTCGGGCGGCATGACCGTACCGGTCACTATTATTACCGGGGATGATGATAGCAAAAATATGACCGTCGGCTACGACGTATCCAAGCTGGCATCAGAGCTCGGCGTATAGGATCATAGCCATGAAAACGTTAACGCTCTACGGCGCCCACTGGTGTCCGGATACTGATCGGGTGAAGCAATGGCTGGGCGAGCATGACATTACGTACGAATGGAAAAACGTTGACGATGGCCAGCACGTCGTGGACGAAATGCTGGAGAAAACCGGCGGTAGCCATATGATCCCGACACTCGATACGGGCGATACGGTTTTGACCAATCCGGATGAAGCCCAGCTCAAAGACGCGTTACATGCTTCGGATGAAGATGTGGTTGCCTATCACGACGCCATCATGATCGGAGCCGGTCCCACTTCTCTGGCCGCTGCTATTTATACCACCCGGGAAGATATTGATACGCTGCTTATTGAGAAAGGAGTGGTCGGCGGTTTGGCGGCCGTAACGGATATGATCGACAACTATCCGGGTTTCGAAGAAGGGGTGCCCGGCATGCAGCTCTCCCAGAGCCTCAAAAAGCAAGCGGAGCGGTTCGGCGCTATCATCGAACCAGCGGATGTCACCCGGATCCGCGACGAAGGACAGTACAAAAAAGTCGTCACCAATGACGGGACGTACGCGGCCAAAACCATCCTGATCGCGACGGGAAATGATTACAAACAACTGGAAGTACCGGGGGAGAAAGAATTTTACGGCCGGGGAGTGCATTTTTGCGCCACCTGTGACGGCGCGTTTTACCGGGATAAGCGATTAGTCGTGGTCGGGGGCGGCAACTCGGCGGCCCAGGAAGGCATGTTTTTGACCAAATTCGCCTCGCATATCGACATGCTGGTTCGTGGCGATCACCTCAAAGCTACTGAAGTATTGAGCCAAAAAATCGAAAGTTCCGACACGATCGACATCCACTTCAACACCACGACCGACGAGATCGTCGGCGAAAACGATAAGATCGTGGCGGTTCGGGGCACCGACAAAACCACGGGAGAGCAAGTCGAATTCCCGACCGACGGCGTGTTCGTGTTTATCGGATTGCTTCCGAATACGGGATTTCTCCAGGACAGTGATGTCGAGTTGGACGAGTACGGGTTCATCGTGACCGACAAGATGCTGCAAACCAGCATGCCCGGCGTTTTCAGCGCCGGCGATGTCCGTTCCGGGGCGACCCAGCAGATCGCCAGTGCCGTTGGTGAAGGCGCGACTGCCGCCTTGATGATGCGGGAACATCTGGAGGAAATCGGTTAATCAAAAGTCATGTTCCGCATGCGTAGCGTGAATGGTGTACAATGGAACCCAAAGCGAAAAAGGGGAGCGTAGATGAGTAAGGAACGCAAAGAGCATTCGGGTCAGTCCATGAAAGCCCAGTCCGTTGCTTTGGCCGTCGTGGCTTTGTTGGCCGGGATCCTGATCGGTGTCGTCGGCGCCCATTCATTTAATATAACCGATGAAACGGTCACCGAGGTAGTGCGCCAGGAAGATCCGAGCGACACCCCGGCAGCCCGGTTGCGCGCCACGCTTAACACCCGCATGGTGGAACATATCTATCTTGCCAAGGCGGCGGCCGCCGCTTCGTACCAGAATGATCCTTCCGCCGAGCAACGCGTGACCGCCCTCCATGATAATGCCGGCCAACTTGCCGCCGAGCTCAGTGTACTGGAAAACGTCACCCGGGAAGATTTGGAGCGTATCGGGAATCAGCACGCCGATGCCTTGCACGGCTATGCGGCCGCTGCCCGCCAGCAGGACCAACGCGCTATGCGTCAACACCAGCAACAGCTGGATACATTGACGGATGATCTGGCCGGTGCGATTGCTCCTGATCTTGCGATGACGGAGCAGGATTTGAAACAATCCCTGGACACACACGTACAACACATGCAGCGGATTCTGAGTGCGCGCGCGGCCGGTAACTACGAGGAGGCGCGAAAAGAACAGGAGCAAGCACGGGAACATATGTATCAACTCAGTAATGAGCTGGCAGCGGATATCGTTTCGACGTATCCGGATAGATTCGAGTAGGGAAAGGAGGAAACAACCGCATGCGGCAAGCGGTCATCATTTTATTAATCATTGTCTTCAGTCTTTCCACTGTCGGCATGTACATCGCGGCGGGAGGTTCGCCCGCCCCCAGACAACAACAGTCCGACGTACGTTCGGAGCAAAACACCCGCCAAAATTCTGATTTGCCCGCCTATCTCCGAACCGGCGATCCGAATATCCGCCAAACCGTTGATGCGACCGGCCAATCGAACGTGACGGTCACGATCGGTAACAATTATTTTAATCCCACCGTACTCCGCATTTCCCGGGATACGACGGTTGCGTGGCGCAACCAGGGAAATGGCGGGGTTACGGTTACTTCCGAGAGAGGAAGCCCCCGTTCCGGGCTGGATAGCGGGACACTCGAGTCAAACGGCACCTACCGCTACACCTTTGATGAACCCGGCGTATACAACTATTACAGCCAATCCGATTCCACGGCTATGCGGGCGGTCATAGAAGTTAAGCGATAACCCGTGTAGCGGCGGCCCGGGTTTATGAAATACCGCCCGGGGCGAACGCACTCTCCATTCACATTAAAGCCATATGTCGTTACAATGAGACGCGTAATATAAACCTCGGATAGCCGTATCGTGCATACGGATGAAGAAAGGAGCACCATGGCACTGGAAGAAGTTACCGCTGGTGAAAACGCGCCCGAAGAAGTCAATGTCGTTATCGAAATCCCCCAGGGATGTGGCAACAAGTACGAGTACGACAAAGATATGGGTATGGTGAAGCTGGACCGGGTGCAACCGACCGCCATGAAACAGCCCTACGATTACGGGTTCATCCCGCAAACGCTGAGCGATGACGGCGATCCGCTGGACGCGCTGATCGTGATCGAAGAGCCGTTATACCCGAACGTGGTCGTGCCGTGCCGGAGTATCGGTGTCCTGAAAATGATAGACGATGGCGATTACGACGAGAAATTGATCTGCGTCGCCGCTGATGACAAACAGTACGATCACGTCCGCTCATTGGAAGATCTGGGCGAGCACTTCCAGAAGAAAGTGGCGCACTACTTCGAACATTACAAAGATCTCCAGAACAAGGAAGTCGAGATCAGCGGCTGGGGCGATGTGGATGAAGCCTACGACATCACCCGGACCGCGATTTCGAACCACCAATCGGGCGAATAACCGGCTAATCCGTTGTGTCCGGTAGTGTTCTTGCCCGTTTCAGGAAACCCCGGTCCGAACCATTCTCACTGGCGGTCTGTACTCCCCCGCCTTGCGCCAGTTACCGCTGGTTTATATAATGAACCAAAGAAGCATAAGGGGTATCTATGAAAACAAAAATCGCTATCAACGGGTTCGGACGGATCGGGCGGAATGCCTTTAAGATGGCGTACGACCGGGATGATGTGGACGTCGTGGCGCTGAACGATTTAACGGATAATGCCACGCTCGCCCACTTGCTCCAGTATGACTCCAACTACGGTGCCTACCAGCACCGCGTGGAATCCGATGACAACCACGTAATCGTGGACGGGAATTCCATACAAACGTACGCCGAAAAAGACCCGTCCGCCTTGCCGTGGACTGACTTGGATATTGATGTCGTCATAGAGAGTACCGGCCGGTTCACCAAACCCGAAGACGCCCGGATGCACCTGAGGGCCGGAGCGAAACAGGTGGTGATTTCAGCGCCCGCCAAAGGAGATGGCGCGGATACGATCGTACTCGGCGTCAACGACGACGCGATCCCTGACAGCGGGCAAATCGTATCCAATGCCTCATGCACGACCAATTCCATCACGCCGGTCGCCAGTTTGATGGTGCAACACTTCGGCGTCGAAAAGGCTATGATGACCACCGTCCACTCCTACACGGCGGACCAGAGTCTGCAGGACGGGCCGCACCGTGATCTCAGGCGCGCCCGGTCCGCCGCGGAGAATATCGTTCCCACCACCACCGGAGCCGCGATCGCTGCCCAGCAAGCACTCCCCCAGCTGGAAGGCGTGTTCGACGGTCTGAGCATCCGGGTTCCGACACCCGTCGGGTCGCTCAGTGATTTCACCTTTGTGTTGCAGCGGGAAACGAGCGTCGAAGAAGTGAACCGGGTGATGACCGAGGCCGCTCAATCCGACGAGTTGGCCGATATCCTCGCCGTTACGGATGAACCGTTAGTGTCCCGGGATATGATCGGCAACAGCCATTCCGCCATCGTGGATCTGGGGCTGACGCAGGTGTGCGGCGGCAATTTAGTCAAAATCGTGGCGTGGTATGACAACGAATGGGGTTATTCCCACCGGTTGGTCGAACTGGTATCCCGTCTGGGAGCCCGCTTGTGAAAGTATTTATCACCAGTGACCATGCCGGATTCGAGTTAAAAAACACCATGCGCGAGCACCTGGTACACAGCGGCTGCGAAACGGAAGACCTGGGACCGGCGACGCTGGATCAGGATGACGACTACCCCAACTACGCGTTCAATGCCACGACCCAACTGCTGGGGAGTACCGATGATGATCCCCGGGCGATTCTGATATGCGCGACCGCCCAGGGCATGGCTATAGCCGCCAACCGGGTGGCTGGCATACGGGCGGCAGTGGCGTGGAACGATGAAGTCGCCAAGCTTTCCCGGGAACACGAAGACACCAATGTGCTTACCCTGCCTTCCCGGTATATCGAAACCGAAACCGCCACTACGATCGCTGATGTTTGGTTGAAAACCGAGTTTTCCAAAGCGCCCCGACATCAACGCCGCCTGGACGAGATAGAACGCGTTTATGGCTAATCAGGCTACACCCCAATATTCACAGGAGACGATGCAAACCGTGGCTGACATCGCGCCGGCCGTCCTGGCTGAAACCCCGCAGCAATACCAGCACGATCTGGATATCGCCACCTCGTTAAGCGACCGGGTGCAAATCGATTTGGTCGACGGCGAATTCGCTGACAATAAAACCATTAATCTGGTTCAAACCTATTGGCCGGAGGACGTGCGAGCCGATCTGCACCTGATGTATACCGATCCGGCGAGCCACGTCTCGACCATTATCGCCCAACAGCCGCACATGGTGATTATCCACATTGAAGCTGCTTCGTTGCGGCAAACCGGCATTTCCCGCATGCGCGAGCGCATGCACGCGGTCGGTATCAAATTCGGCTTGGCTCTGCTTCCCGACACCCCGGTCTCACGGATCGAACCCTATGCGGCCGAAATCGATCACGCGCTAGTGTTTACGGGCGAATTGGGGCATTACGGCGGTAATCTTCGGTTCGACTGTTTGGATAAGATCAGCCAGATCAAGCACCATAACCCCCGTATCGAAGTCGGCGTCGACGGCGGCATCACCGATGAAACCGCTGCCCGTGTACTCGAAGCGGACGCGGATGTCCTGAATGTGGGCGGCTTTATCCAAAACGCTACACACCCCGAAACCGCTTATGCTACACTGGAGGAAATAGTCGAGCGTCAGAAAAAATGAAACATACCAACTCCGAATTGCAACTGATCGCCAACACCATCCGTAAAGACATCATCGGCATGCTCAAAACGGCCGGGAGCGGGCATTCGGCCGGACCCTTGGGTATGACCGATGTCTTCACAACGCTGTATTTCGAAGTATTGCGCCATGATCCGAATACGCCCGACTGGGAAGAGCGTGACGTACTTGTTCTGTCGAACGGCCATATCGCCCCGGTCCGCTACGCGACCATGGCCCGGGCAGGATATTTCTCCGTGTCTGAACTGCAGACGCTTAGACAGTTGGGGAGTAACTTGCAAGGACACCCCGAACGTACCCGTTTACCGGGACTGGAAACGACCAGCGGTCCGTTGGGCAGCGGACTCTCCCAGGCGGCCGGTATGGCGTTGAGTCTGAAGATGGACGGTGAACAGCACCGCTGGATTTATTGCGCCATGAGCGACGGCGAGATCGACGAGGGCAATACATGGGAGGCGGCCATGCTGGCCGGCAAAAACAAACTTCCGAATTTGACCGCCATCATCGACCGCAACAACATCCAGATCGACGGACCGACCGAAGAGGTCATGCCGTTGGAAGATTTGCGTTCGAAGTGGGAATCGTTCGGCTGGCACGTGATCGAGATCAACGGGCACAATATCGAGGCGATCATTGATGCGTGCAACCAGGCCAAAGCGGTCGTGGAGCGACCCGTGGCCATCATCGCCCACACCATACCCGGCAAAGGGGTCGACTTCATGGAGTATGATTATCACTGGCACGGCGGTACACCCGATCCGGACCAAGCCAAAGACGCGCTGCATCAGCTCCGGACGCTGGAAGGGGAAATCGAGGGTGAGCATGAGTAGCATGAATACCGCATTTCTAATTGCGCGTGAAACCGGAAATATAGCCAGAACGCGATCGCTACAATGGAGGAGCAGGCATGAGTGAGATGCATTTAACGCCGACGTTATACCAAAAGGATCCGCCCAAGGAACCCACCCGCAACGGATTCGGCCGGGGATTGGTCGAAGCGGGCAAGCGGGACAAACAAGTCGTAGCGTTATGCGCTGATTTGTCAGATTCGACCCGCATGCAGTATTTCGTGGATGAGTTTCCCGACCGTTTCGTGGAGGTCGGCGTGGCCGAGCAAAATCTGGTTACGACCGCCTCGGGTATGGCGCACATGGACAAAATCCCGTTTGCCAGTAGCTATGCCGCTTTCAGCCCCGGGCGAAACTGGGAGCAGATCCGCACAACTATTTGTCTCAACGAACAAAACGTCAAAATCGTCGGCTCGCACGCCGGTGTTTCGGTCGGCCCCGATGGAGCGACCCACCAGATGCTGGAAGATATCGCGCTCACGCGGGTATTGCCGCATATGCAGGTCATCGTCCCCTGCGACAGCGTCCAGGCCGAGAAAGCCACCATCGAGATGGCAGCGGAGATGGGGCCGATGTATCTGCGCCTGGCACGGGAGAAAACTCCTCTCGTAACCAGCGGCGACACGCCGTTCGAAATCGGCAAATCCTATGTTTACCGGGAGGGCGAGGATGTCAGCCTGGTCGCTACGGGCAGTATGGTCTATCAGGCGCTCAAGTCCGCCGCGTCGCTGAAGCGGGCGGGCATCTCCGCCGAAGTGATCAACTGCGCGACCATCAAGCCGTTCGACCGGGAGACGGTTATCACGAGCGCCCGGAAAACCGGTCGCGTGGTGACGCTGGAAGAGGGGCAGATCAACGGCGGACTGGCGGCAGTGGTCGCGGAAACGCTCGGTGAATCCCAACCGACGCCGCTGCTGCGGATCGGCATGGAAGATAGGTTCGGGGAGTCCGGCCAACCGGATGAACTGATGAAACATTTCGGCTTGAGCGCACCCGATGTCACCAAAAAGGTCAAATCATTCTTAGGCGTACAATCCGGCTCCAAGCGCAAAACGAATTCAAAGTCATCATCGGAAAGGAAACATACATGAGCGATCTCGCTTCCACGGCCCGATCACTATTGGTCGACGGGAAAGGTATTCTAGCAGCCGACGAAAGTACTTCGACCGCCAACAAGCGTCTCGACCAGTACAACGTAGAACAGACCGAAGAAAAACGACGCCAGTACCGGCAATTACTTTTTACGACACCGGAAATCGAGCAATATCTCTCCGGGGTTATTCTCTTCGACGAGACCGCCCGGCAGGTTGCCGACGAGGAGACTCCCCTGCCCCGGGTGCTGACCGACAGAGGTATTCTTCCCGGCATCAAAGTCGACCGGAGCCTCAAACCCTTGCCGAATTTCCCCGGCGAGCAGATCAGCCAGGGGTTGGACGATCTGGATCAACGCCTGGATGAGTACAAAGATATGGGGATGCGGTTCACCAAATGGCGGAGCGTTATCGCTATCGGTGATGAAATCCCGACCGAGGAATGCATCGTCGCCAATGCCCATGTGCTGGCCCGGTATGCCGGTATCGTCCAGTCCAGGGGAATGGTGCCGATCGTGGAGCCGGAAGTACTGCTGGACGGCGATCATGCATTGGAAGATTCCAAACACGCATTGGAGCGCACGCTGAACGCCGTTTTCCAGCAACTGGAAACGTATCGGGTAGATCTTGGCGGCGTGATTCTCAAAACCAGTATGGCATTGCCCGGCAGCGAGTCTTCGGAAGATACGGATCATGGATCCGTAGCGGAAGCTACCATGGACGTGCTTCAAGCATGCGTTCCCCGGGAACTGGCCGGTATCGTATTTCTCTCCGGGGGGCAGACACCCGGAGATGCCATCCAGCATTTACAGGAAATCGCGGCTCGCGGTCCCTACGCCTGGCCGGTCACTTTTTCCTACGCCCGGGCTCTGCAGGAACCAGTGCTGGAAGAATGGGCAGGTAGTCCGGAAAATATGGTATCCGCCCAGGACATATTCCTGGAGCAGGTTAAAAAGGCGTCGGCCGCGCAAATGGGTCATTCCGGAT
>CAZAXT010000017.1:0-10771 GCA_964489295.1 uncultured Candidatus Saccharibacteria bacterium
GAATCGATATCGAGCAAGCTTGAGTCTTTATCGAGCAACCGGATCACGACTTGTTCACCCCAGACAATGGGTGCGATCGCGATACGTAAATCGATATCCCGTCCCTGGTATTGCATTTGGAATTCACCATCCTGGGGCTTCCGATGTTCATCGATTTTCAGGCTGGCCAGAATTTTAACCCGTGAAACCAATGCTGCCTCGACTCCTTTAGGGAGCGTCATGATTTCCTGCAATATGCCATCGATTCGGAAACGTATCTTAACATTTTCGGGACGCGGCTCGATGTGGATGTCGGACGCACCGAGTTGCGCCGCATAATCCAAAATGTTGTTCAATGCTCGGGTAACAGGCGCGTCCTGGACTAAGTTTTGAACTTCTCCGACACCCTGCTGTTGTTCTGATTGCTGTTGCTCCGACTCGACAAATTGTTCAGCAGAGCCCATGGCGGACGAAACTTCCTCTGAGACATCGGCTTTGTATTGCCCGAGGACTACATCCACGCTTTCCGATGACACCATATGCGGGACAATCGATTGACCGATACGACGGGTTATGAAATCAACCGCCTGCAAATTGGTCGGGTCTACCATACCCACCGCTAATTGGCCGTTCATCATACCGATAGGCACGACTTGGTAGTTCTTGGCCAGATCCTTGGGGATAAATTTCAGCGTCTCTTCATCGGCTTTGAAGCCGTGGAGGTCGGCATAGGGTACGTTTTCGGCCTTGGCGACCGTTTTGACGATATCTTCCTTGCCGATAAGCCCACGCTCGGAAATCAGGTTAATAATGGACTTGTTCTGCTCAGCCGACTCCTGGCGCAAACTCTTGAGCTGTGCGTCACTGAGATGCCCTTCTTCGACTAAGAGTCGTTCAAATGTGTTCTGGGATTCGCCAACTAACACATGTATCTCCCGACATGATCGTCTTTATACTTCACAGCGATACTTAGACAAAGGAGCGCTGCGCCAACCCGACTGCCACCGCAAAATGTAGCGATTGATTCATGAGCGTTTCTTGTTGGGTGGCCGGATAACTCACGTTCACCCACGGATTGGCGATTTCTACTGGCATATTAAGCGAATTGGCGACATAAGACGGCATCTCCGGTAAAGCGGTGGGGCCACCGGTCAGGATGGCTTTTTCGATCTGAGCATCCTGATTCTGGGATGTGAAGTATTTAACCGATTTGGAAATTTCGTTCATGACATTATCTAGTGATCCTTGTATGGCTTTGAGGACTTGTCCTTCAAGTTTGGTCTGGGTGACGCCGAATTTTTGCAGGAATTGCTGGGCTTGCTCGGTATCGACGTTCAGGTTTTGCTCCACCGAGCGGACCAGGGTGTTGCCACCGATATTGACCGACCGAACCAAGTGCGGGACCCGACCCGATATGATCGTGATCTCACTGCTCGTACTTCCCCAGTCGACAACCACGACCGGTAGATCTCCCGTGCTGACCACACTTCTCGCCACAGCCAAGGCGTTAATTTCCAATGCTAGTAGGTTCAAACCAGCTTTTTCAACAACCGACAAATATTTATTCACCACGTTCTTGGGGGCTGCAACCAATAGCACTGACATTTCGTTCTCCCCTTTATCCGGATCGATGACGTGCCAGTCTAATTTCGCGTCTTTAACCGCCATGGGGATGTATTGATCAGCCTGGAGGTTGATGGACTTTTCCAGTTCTTTGTTGCTCAATTTCGGAGTCGTAATGACCGTTGTGAAGGCGTGCTGGGACGGTAACGCAGTCACTACTTGATCAGCAGATATTTTGGCTTCGCTGACGAGTTGTTTGATTATGTCAGCCAGCTTGTCCTGGTCTACCTCTGAATCACTACTGGCAAGATCAGCGGGTATCGGCTTAGCACCATAAGTCACCAGGCTCGGCGCTGAACTACCCGCTTTTAATTGTACGAGCCGTATCCCGGTTGTTCCGATGTCAAGCCCAAAATAGTCTGTGTTTTTATCTAAAATAGCCATTTGCTCTTACTATAAACCATTAGCATCTTGTGTGCAATAATCACCGCATCAATTGCGGCAGCCAGTATGTAATACGGGAATTATGTACATTTTCAGCCAGCCACACATTAAACCGTTGTTCGTTTTTCAACGCACCTTGTTCAGATAATTTTTCCTGTAAATTTTCACGCATGACATTGGTGCGCACCCGTTGTTTGAGTATGTCGTCGGAGACACCGGCCTGATTCATCAGCTTCCCGAGTGTAGTACGCTCCGCATATGTCGATTGGAGCCGTGCGTCAACTTCTGATTCAGGTACGCTTACCTCATGTTTTTCTGCAGCGTTGCGTATAACCTTTCGTGAAATGAGATCGCCAACCGCTTGGTGATTAATCTGGGAAGATTCTTCAATTCGACCATTTCGAAACGTTGACACAGCTTCCAAATAATTAACTTGCTCTACATAATCCCGGTACCAAAGGGGGCTGCCATCAACCGTTGCCGCCGGCAACGGCAGCGGGTACGAAACGACGTAACTGAACGTGTTTTGCCACCCAAATCCGTACACTCCCCCGAGAACAAGCACGATCACACTTCCGACCACCACGCCGATCCGACGAGCATTTCTAAGAATTGGACCACGATATCGTTCGGTCCGGGCGCGGGCATTATCATATCCTCGACGAAAATCACTTTTCGGTGCAGAGCCTACCACATGGGATTCATCCGGATGTTCGAATGATGAATCCTTGTTTTCTTCTGGCTGCATTTGGTCACTCATAGGTAATTTCCAACTTTGGCCGGTTTTCACTGTTATTGGAGGAGTGGAAGTATCGTCCATCGTCGTCACCATTCGTCCCCTGTACCGCCAGTACGAATCCATAGTTTTCAAATGTATCTTGATTCCAGCTTTGCACGATCTCGGTTACATCCCATTCCGTGGCGCTGCCCGGGTTGTAGGATACGTTCGTATAGCCGGGCTCCGGCGTACCACTTCCCCATTCACGACTATCCCAATCGATCGCTTCATGATTCCAGTCGACATCCATGCGTCGAACGCGGATCCGTACCGTACTGGTCTGCGATTCCGGATGATCCGTCTGTACCAGTTTGAGTGTCGCGTTCGTGATGGTGGCATTCTCAGGAATTTCACCCGAAGGAAATTGCAGATATGAGTATCGGGTTCTATCACGCGAGCCATTCGTGCTTGTGTTGACGTGAAGCTCAGCATGATCATGGAAGTTCGTACTCTGATATCCACCTTCGGAAGTTACGAATGTATCCATTCCATCACGAGGCATAGCAATGGTGGCAGTGGTGGCATCGGAATCGTCCGATCCGGAGCCAGAACCGGAGTCCGACCCGGATCCGGAGCTGGAATCCGAGGAACTGGGGTTATTATTGGCAGAACTGGGGCGGCATTGTGGATCACCGAGATCGTATCTGACACCGGGAATATTGGGTTCGTCCCTTTGTTGCACTCCAACTTTGCATAGCGGCAAACTCTCACTCCCCGAATATAGAACATAGTCGAATATCCCGAGGATGCGTCCCTGGCGTTGTTTGCGGGCTATAATCCGTCGGCGCACATCCCCGGATTGGCCTGTTACATCGATAAGTACCGTGTCGTCGGGAATGAATAATGGATTACCATTCGGACTGTTCTGATCAAGAAGCTCGGTACGGTATTCAACCCGGTATAGCCCAGCATCTTCCTGGTCTTGAGCGCCTTCCTGCGGGAAAAGTGGTCGAACTCTGAAAATATACCGTCGGTCACTATTTATGCCCTGAAGCTCCGCGCAATTGTCATGACCTGCACTTCCTGATGTATTCTCCAGCCGCACATGGTTGCCGTTCTGGGCGCCACCTCCGCCCGAAGAAATAAGTTTATCAGTATTGATGTTTTCCGGGCTATTTTCCGGATATGAGAGTACTGTGAATTCCATATCAGCTCGCACTGGCCGCGACGTCCAACAGAGTTCAACACCCTGGAATCGCGCAAATATATCCCCTCCGTCACAGTCTTCATATGTGCCGTCATTATCTTCATCTTCACCAGCGTACTCACCGCTCGCGCATTCGCGTCGTAATTCACTCGCGTCCAACTCGACCGTTTCATCCTTGACCAGCGTTCCCTTCGGGGCTCGCGGTTCTTCATATACCCGGCGTTGGCGCCATGCCAGCCTCCCAACGATCTGACCATGCTCATCCCGGGGGTCGTTGTTGATGTTCACGTTCGGAAAAGTGCTATTACCATCGTTATCGATGAGCACCGCCCGATCGCCGGATTGTCCACCAGCCTCAGAGTTCCATTGTTCAGGAAATATCTCCTTGAGTGCCAAACGTTTGTTTTCGTTCGCATCGAGACGACGGCTTGCTTCTTCCACGCCAGCTTCAGCGGCATAGTACGCGGCATTCGACTGATCCACATCACTGCCTTGTTGTGTTTCGCTGATCGAAAGCCGAGCGCCGAGTACGGTCGTGGTCATGAGCAACAGTGAGATAGTCATTACCAAGTACAGTGCGATGCTGCCGGTTTGCGCATGCATACCTTTCACACTGAATGTATGCACTGTGTACTTTCGTGTTTTCGGGACTATACTATGCTTCACTTGGTGATTCATTATAATACGTATCATCGCCGTGGCACCACTACTGTCGTCGCATCGTATTCATAATAGTACGGATCCGTTTCCGGCAAGCTCTGATCGGCTTGAGAAGTCACGATATACAATCGCAACGGCGAATTCGCTCCTGATTGTTGATTCAACTTCTCCATGATCATGTCTTTGATCCGTAGATCGTCAGGGACTAAGTTTTCGCCAGCAGTAGCACCGGAATAACAAGAACTGCCGCTGCACGAAAGCCGATACAGATGCCCCTCTCCTTCCGGATTGTATCTATAGCGAATTTCCGCATCATTATTGATGCTGTTCGGGAGTAAGAGCTGCGTGCCGGAGTGACTTAATTGGTACAAATCCGAATTGCGAACATCCCGACTAATGGTTTCCATGAAGTACCGGGTGTTTTGTTGGACATGCTGAGCGGTTTGCGCCTTTTGCTGTAGTTGGACAATAGTCGTGAACCCAAGTACCGCTACCACCATAGCAGCTGAAATCAGAGCCATACCTATAACAATTTCTACCAGTGTAAATCCGTTACCCCCCATCAGCATGCTCCGGTGTCGCTATTATATTGCGGAACCTGACCTCGCGCTGTACACCATCGGCTTCCTGCCACGTTACCAATACCTCGGTATCATATATATGGTTGCTGCTTTCATATCTGCTCTGGTCGGCATTCCACGTCCTCGAGGTACAGAGTTTAATGAGCCGGCTGAAATTACTGTGTCCTTCGAATGCATCCGGATTATTGAAGTCGGATTCCGTAAATTTGATCGGTGTACCAACTGAATCGGGCGCCTTCGTATTCCATCCTGTCGGCGTACTCTGATCACGGTGCATAACGAACTGGAAGCATCCACTACCGCTTGAAAGCGTATCGCTCTGAGGGCTTCTCAAATATTCATACAATGTATTCTGCGAACCAGGAGCCTCCACCAAGCTTTCCTGCAAGCTTCGGAGGGATTCCATTTCCCGATTGGCAAGCGCGTCACCCTGGGTTCGTCTTCCCGATTCTGTACTGGAGCGCGTCGTAGCCGTTGCCAAAGCACCGGCAGCAGCCATAGCGAACGCAAGAATGGCGATGGCTATCACTACCTCTACGAGGGTTTGTCCGTTTTGCTGTTTTAGCATGGCGTCCATACTTATTTCACCTGTACTTTAACATTAGCATTTTTGGGGTCAAATGTAACGTACCCGGCCAATTCAGTCTCAAGACTTCGGACTGAAAGCGTAACCGGTGTTTGGTTATTGAATGGTATCGTTTCGCTCGAGATCGGGTTACCGGGATTCGTATAAATCGTATCCGCGGTATACGTTGTGCCGTCCGGAGCCAGGAATGCTACTGATAATTCGGTGATCGTGTCATCACACCCCGAATCTTCGAGTCCGGCGCTGGAGTTCAATTGATTCTCGTCGCACCCTACACCCATATCCACGATGTGAAGGCCTTTGTTTTCCAAGTTAACCGCCTCCTGAAAGATCTTGGTGTGTATGCCTTTACGTTGATCGCTATTGGCCGCGAAATGCGATACGTCGTCTCCCTGTAAGCGGTACGTCTCGTAAAAGCGGCGGTTTGTTCTGAATTCATACAGTGTTCCCCGCCAGAAACACTCCCCTGATGGACAATTTCCCGACTTGATCGAATAGGAAGCCACCTGACCCTGACGGAACGAATCGGCAAAATCACGCAAGTTCCCGCTGAACCGTTCGACTTGTACGTTTTGCGCCCCACTCCCGATCAACGCAATGGTGAACAAACCTATAATCGCTATGATGACAGCTATTTCAACCAGGGTATATCCGGTTTGTTGGTCCAAGGAGAGGTTTTTCATATTATACCGCTTTTGCTTACGGATATTCTACACCAAAAAACACCGCACGTGAACCGCGCGGTGTTTGTAAACAGCAGTACTCGTTTATGGTGCTACCGCTGTTTAGTTGTCACGTATCTCTACTGGATCGGGTGCCTGTTCCAGGCAGACGAACAAAGAATAATCCCTATTGTTCGGCGCCGCCTCATAGTAAAGCTGGTAATCGGTTGAACCCGTACCGGTGCAATCCGAGCTTGAATTTCCGGCTTGTGCAGTCCAGTTTTTGTTTTGGATAGCCTCTGACACATATGATGTATTCAGAACGGCTTGTTGCACACTATCAGCACTTCCGCTGGCACTCGGAGGATAGGTTCCTGCGTTATTGGCCGCATACGACTCGAGTGCGGATGCCACCTGAGATGCTTCTTGCCGGCGTGTATTATCCCGCTGACTCTGCTGCGCGTTGGAAACCGCTTGGAGCACGACCAAAATAATCAGCGCTCCGATCGCGATCACGATGACGACTTCGATCAGCGTGAATGCTCTGTCGTTATTTTTTAGCTTTTTTAACATGTGTATACCTCCTTAGCGAATAAACCCTTATGCTTGATTGTATTCCCGGGCACACAAGCCGTCAACCCTTGCTTAGCGGACACTCGACACCAGTCCATATATTGGGAGCAGAACAGCCGCGATCAAAAACGCAACCAATAATCCGAGGATGACCATGGTTGCCGGTTCGATCAGCGTGGATATATTCTCCATAGCCTCATCAACTTCGGCCTCAAAGTAGTCGGCTACTTTATCCATGCTGTCCCCGATGCTACCTGTTTGCTCTCCGACTTGAATCATTTGACCGACCAATGGCAAAAACATGGGATTATTGGTAATGGGTTTGGAGATTGGATCTCCGGATTTCACCCGTTCTTTTACGTGCTGGATCGCTTCTTCGATGTGCACATTGTTGATAGCTTTTGAAGTTATCTCAAGTGCTTCCAGTACCGACACTCCGCTATTAATCAGCGAGCTCATAGTTCGCGTGAAGCGCGCCATATAGACTTTTTTGACGATTAGTTTCACTCCGGGGATAGAAAGTTTGGCCCGATCAAGTTTCGCCCGCCCGTTCTCGGTATGGGCGTATGTTCTCAATCCCAAGACCGCGCCGATCAATATAACGACTAAAACATACCAATAGCTGGTCATGAAACCGGCCGCCGCCATAAGTATGCTTGTGCTCAGCGGCAAAGGTTCGCCCAGCTCGTTATACATATTGGCGACCTGGGGGATGACCATGGTGATCATCAGTATGGATACGGCAACGAGCACGACGAGCACGACCGTCGGGTACGTCAGGGCGCTTCGGACTTTGGATCGGATTTCCTGACTTTTTTCTTCCTGGGTCGCGAGTCGCATCATCGTGTCATCCAGGTTGCCTCCTTTTTCGCCGGCTTCGACCATGCTGATGTAAATAGTGTCAAATATCTTCGGGTGTTGTCGCATGGCGTCCGCCAGAGAGCTTCCCCCTTGTACACTATTGCTGATGTCCTCTATGACTTCTTTGAGTTTTTTGTTGTCAACCTGGTCTACTAACAACTGCAATGTTTTCGCCAAGGGTAAACCGCCACGAATCAGCGTGGCCATCTGCCGGGTGAATATAACCTTGTCCTTACTCCGCACCGGGCGTACATCCTGAATAAATCGCTGGAACCGGACTTTCAGTCCCGCCTCTTCGGGTAAACGAATGTCTACCGGAAACAGGTTTTGTCCCGTCAAGACAGCAACAGCATCGCTTTTGCTCGCTGCCTCTACCTTGGCTTTGACGACTTCACCGTCTTGGTTTTTCGCGGTGTAAATAAATTCATTCATAATCAGCGAAGGGGTTAGGTTTGCCCAAGGAGCCGTCAAGGGATGGTCGATCGGTACTGGTTTCATCTACATAATCAAGCCCTGCTTGGTTAAACTGAGTATTTTCGATCTGTTGTACCTGTGAAGCTGGTTGTTGAGTCTCGCCACCAGAAGATCCTGACACGGACATATAATACAGCGCTACTAAACTGAGTACGATAACGATGAGTAATGTCGCTGCCAGCGAAACCGTTTTCCGTGTCTGCGGATCAAGACTTTTGTATTTATCTATCATTGATCTGACTCCCCTTGATTGGTTTGTGATCCATTGCTTCCAAACGTACTCCCCGAAGCTGACGTGTCAGTTTGATAGTACGCCTCCAACACCATGGTGGCATTTACGTTCGGATTTTCGAGATTGGTATTATTCTGGGTAGAAGCAATGAGTTCAGTGATAAATATGAATCGTGAACTCGACTCGATATCCTGTAAAAAGTTTTCCAGTTGCTGGTTCTGCCCGGAAATAGTGATCTCGGCTTGATATGTACTGTACACACCAGCACTTTCCTGTTGCGTAGCACCACCGCCCGGACTAGTTTGGGATTGAAAACTACTCATAACAACTCCGTTTCGTGATGCGGTTTGATTGAGCAAGGTAAGCAAATATTCTTCCTCGTTTCCTCCATGCGGCAGTAGACTGAGTATCTGATTGCGATCCTGCCGGGCTGTTTCGTAATTGTTACGCAACGTTTCCGTGTCTTCTATAAGTTGGTTTAACCCGTCTATCTCAGCTTCCACTGTATCAATCTTGTCCCCAGTTTCTTGAGCTGACTGGATTTGCGGGAGTATCAATAAATACCCTATCAACCCAGCGAAAGCGATGCCGGCCAACGCATACAAACCTATCAAGTTCGAGAGGCTCATACTATCCAATGATTGCTTCGTCGGTTTATTCATTGTCGCCTCCGCTGTTTTGATTCGCTCCTTGGGTATTCTCCCCACTCGTTGTTGTCGCTTCTCCAATGCTGGGAGCTGTATACTGAGCACTTAACTCGAATCGTACTTCTCCGCCTCCGGCTGCATTTACTCCTGAGAGTGAAACCCCGGTAAAGTATCCACTTTGTTGGTTCGACGGTTGATCGCCATCAGAAGTCGGTTGTGAATTCTTAAGTGCGCTTTCGAAACTACCGACTGCCTGGTATGACGGTGCTCTGCCGCCGATATTAATAATGTCGCCCGTCTCATAACCAAGGCTGGTGATCCGTATATCCTCAGGCATATTGCTTGAAAGTGTTGCGAGGAATTGGGTCGTCAATTGTCGTTCATTCTGGAGCTGCACTAACGCGTCAAGGCTGGATTGAACCGAAAGCGCTTCTTGTCTGAATGAAACGTTTTCAGGAGAGAACGCTTCGGCCGCAACCTCATCACGTTCTGATTGCGTTTGTTCCAATTGCTGAGATTGCCATTGGCTATACCCGAATGCGAGCAACAACACCAGCAGTACCAACCCAGCCCACCCGGCTAATGACAGATTGGCGATTCGTTTGATCTTGGCTTGTCTTCTCCGTTCGAGAACTACATCCGGGAGTAAGTTAATTTTTACCATGTTTTTGTGACTCTCATGCTTATGTGTGCAGTGTACCCTACACCTCTTATGTTTAACAAGTCCTTCGTTTAATTCCGCGGCACCGTATCATTCCATATCGCATCAGATGTGTAGACCCGGCTGAATCCCGGCGGCGGATTGATAACCACCCGGCCACTGTAATGGAATTGCTCCGAGCTACCGGCCTGATTACCCGAACCGCTCAGTTGGCGCGCCAGTACATAACTCCGGGCGACCATAAGGCCGTTGATGCGTAATGGTTGATCGTTGGCCCTCTGGTTATTGTTAGGTCTCCAGTTCACCTCCTGGTTCGTTACACTGTCTACATTGAGCAACACACTACCTGTATATATCTGTTCGTTACTGAAGAAGCTGCCGTTTATCGTGGTCACGCTCGGATCGATGACAATGTTCCCTTTGACAATGAACCCGACGGACGGTACTTCTTCACGATCGCTTCCGGAAGCTCCATAAGTAATGTTGCCGTCGATGTACAGGTTTCCATCCACAACGTAGGTACCGGCGGTATCTTCGAACCGGGCTCCACCAGAAGGAATCGTGGCATCGCCTTGTATGTGCCGTACATTATCATCGATAACCGAGGAGTCGTTGGCTTCGAGCGAACCGCCCGTAATAGTACTGCCGCCGGATCGTTTGATTGCTCGTTGCTCCAGATCGTTGAGGTCGCGAAACACATAATCGGCAGGGTTACCTGTCCCCGAATGGCCACCACTCGGATAATACGCATCGACGGCGTTTTGGCGATCGTGGATATGGTATCCCCGGTATTCCGTATTGGAACCTGAGAAGTTGTTGATTTCGTTGTTACTAAAGAGGAAGGCCGAGTTCGCTTGTGAGTTCTGGAAGTAGCTGTGCAGGTTGCCACCCGAGAAGACGTCTCCTTCAGCGGCTTGTATAGT
>CAZAXT010000017.1:10871-14126 GCA_964489295.1 uncultured Candidatus Saccharibacteria bacterium
AGTAGCTGTGCAGGTTGCCACCCGAGAAGACGTCTCCTTCAGCGGCTTGTATAGTGGGATTCCATATAGTGGCCGTATCACGACTGGCCCGACTGCTGGAATGTCCTTCTACTCCTCTAAGGCGGTATATACCGCTTCCATCTTCGTCACTCGCATCGTGGAACCGCGGCCCGAGCCTGCGATAATGGTCTGTATACGTTTGCTCGTAGCTGACCCGCTGATAATTCTCCTGCCATTCCCAATCGTAATCTACTTGTCCATCACTTTCGCCATCAAACGTTGCATCGTTTCCGTATTTACCGTAGACATGACCGTCGATCTCCCAAGAATTCGTATCTTCGTATACGTATTTCGCATTGTGATAATGGGCATCTACATCTTCAGTATAGTCGTCAAAGGAGCCGTTATCGTACATACATACCGAATCGTAGTCGTAGTACCAGTCAGTCTTATATCGTGATGTCCGGTCCGGATCACTGTAGATGTGACGGTTGGTGTAGGCTGGATCGGACTCATCGTATATCCATCGACCGGGGTCTTCATGTGATGGTTTTACCGTAGATCCCGCGTTATCCATACTGGTCAAATCGGTATCCTGCCAATAATTGGTGACGCCGAAACGACTCCAAGACGGCTGATTGTCGTAATCATACCAAAAGGCACTTCTAGCCGTTTGGCCGTCTCTCCCGTACGGCATGCGCCGTTCTGTCGTTTGAGTGTTGTGCCAGCCGTAACGTGAACGAGTTCTGTCGTCATAATACGTCCGGCTATTATACCGATATCGCACATCATCCCGGTAGCTTTCATAATCACAGTGCTCGTCGTGCCATTCATACTCACTGCAATACCACTCGTTATCACCATCCCCATCCTGGTCGCCGTAATCATAGTCAACACACACCCGATGATCGTTCTCTCGCGGTGTGCCACGATCCGGGTTCTCGAGATGGGCCGTATCGTTCGTGTCCGGTTCCCCGCGATCAACACCGGTTGCTCGGCGAGTCTTTTCGGTATACCAATGCCCCTTGTCATCCACCTGGCTCCATTCGACGTATTCGTCCCACACGAGATCAACCCGCTCCACTTGTTCGAGTCTGGCGGTATACGTAATGGGTTCGTTTTTGTCGGGATAAGGCGGGTCAGCACTGTCTTGCCCGTCCTGGAGTAAGGTAACCGCCGGATCGACTTCGCCATACTGGAGGCTTCGATTGCTATACTCGCTTCGACTTATGTTTTCCGGATTATCGGTGAAATTGGGCGGGTTACCGTTGTCATTAGAGAACAGAAGAGAGTTAGCAACGTCGCTATTGCCTTGTAGTAAGTCAGTATCCGGCTTCCGGATATTATCCCATGCCGGATTACTGTCCGGGCCTTGGCTGCCCGAAGGTAGGTTTATATCCTGCGCGTGCGGTTGAAGCAATGTATTATCTACTTCTCCCTGCAAATGGAAAGCGTTTTCCTCTAATACCGCTTCAGGGTTGTTGCCACGAACCTGGATATTGGAGACTTCGATATTCTTAATATGATTGCCGCGTTCACCCCCCTCATATCTGTTCATATACGAAGCGATGCCGCCGCAATGCGGATTATATTGATCGTTATAATTACCACAAGACCCCACTTCCCTTCCCGAATTGGAGCCGAAGCTTTCCTCACGAATCTGTCGCCAATTGTTACCATTTGGCGTGGTTGCACCATCCTGACGACCCGGGTATGGCTCTCCGTTGTCGCCGCTTCCATCATTATGAGGGACGTATGCCATCGGCACTCGCTGCAGACAATCATCGCCGGGACACCCGGCTTCGGCTTCGGTGTTGAAACGCGTCATCTCGTTCGGGTCGGTCTTGCGGTTTCCTTCGCCTCTCCAGTCGTCAGCATCATCGCCCCATATGCCGGCCAACCAGAACCGGTTCTGGGTCGAAGGCCCAAAGAAGAACCCCCCTTCATCCCGTATACCCGCATCGGGCCATAAGTATGTCCGTATGCCGATTTCAAATCTCTCATTATCCCGAAACTGATCACCAATAATGTTTACATGATTCGCTCCGTAAATAATCGGTTCGGCTCGCACTTCCTCATCTTCCTCTTCTTCTTGTCTTTCATAGTAAAAACGCACGTGTACAAATGAGTCCTGCGGCACTTCAACGTCTACGGATGCCCCCTGTTCACGATCATCGCGGTCATGACATGTCTCATTGCCGGTACAGGTGGTATAAGACACGTTGTAGCCCGAAGGTACGGTCGTGCTAACTGTATGTCCGCCGGCCGGCACCGGACTGAATACGAATGGATTGTCCGTGGTAGAGCCTTCGCCTTCTGCGGTGACTTCTTGCTCGTCAGCCACCGATTGTTCGGCACCATCACCGATAGCTTGTTTATCACCCCTGATTTCCCCTTCTTCAAGACCCCGTATGTTGAACCGATACCATATACTCGCCGCATTCGGGGCTTCAGCTGATCCGTTACCTTGATGCCATGCGGCTTTATCCATGGCCTGGATAGCGAGTACGTTGGGTTGGTCTTTGTTTAATATGAGCTCATCTTCATCATCTCTTTTGTTGATGTCCCAGAGCTGCAAACTGTCATCGACGGCGCTGGTAGTTGAGTCTATATAGTATCCGTTTATATACAGTCGTAACCAGTCGTCAGCTATGGACCTGAAAGCTAAATCGACGTTTTCATCATTAGCTAACTGTTCGTATTGTTCTTCGTCGATATTAAATGTATGCCGGAACAGCGAAACACCGCTGGAACTGAGTGTAAATTCTCCGGGATCAAAGTTTTCATACCCGTTATTGTCGAACATGTGATTGGCGTGGTTCGTAATATCACGGTCCGGCGTTGCCCACATTCGCGGACATTTGGCGAATTGATCTGTATCAACTGATTGTGGATCCGGATTGGCTTCACATTCGTTCGTAGTTCCCGGTGTCCGCGGACCACTGACTTTGTATGCTTCGCTCTCACTAAAACCAACGGCCTCCGGCCCCGTCCATCCTCCAAAGGCATCCGGATTAAGCCAAGCACCTCTCCCTAATTCACCATCAGGAGCAGACATGGTTCCGCCATCAGTCGGGGCACTTTGGCAATCTCCTGAAAGGTCAAGAAAGTCTCCATTGGCGGCATCCCCTCCTACGGTAGGCTCCGTGCGGTTTTCAAAATCCTGCTCGCTCAAACCATACCGATTCAGCCATGCCGGTGGGCTTTGCGGCAGCCATGGCAACGTCTTCCACTGTTGCCCGTCAGGGCCGGGAT
>CAZAXT010000018.1:0-14007 GCA_964489295.1 uncultured Candidatus Saccharibacteria bacterium
TTGGGCCAGCAGCCGGAGCTGGATACTACATTCGATACCCATGCTGCGTTGCAAACGGGCAAAACGTATTATTTCGATGTCACCCAGGGCGGCGTAATAGAAAACTCCAGCCAGGAGATATATGCGCTTTCACCCGAAGCCCTTAAGTTGTGGCGGGTGTGCCTGAGAAGCAGAATTCATGAATCCGTTAAGATCAACGGTGCTCATGCAGCTGCTGAAGACAGTCTTCGAATATGCGATCAATTCTATGAATATATGTATGACATCCGTTTCAAGGCCGCGAATATCTAAACCGGTAAATAAACCGGTAACTTACTGGTAAGTGTTACCGGTTTAGTGTAGTACAATAAAATTGCTACACATGAAAAACATGTTACAATCGTGCATATAAATAAAATTAGCTATGGAGGATTGTCCAAATGGGTGAAAAGGTTTCTGATATGCTAAGACCTGGAGAGGGAGAGCAGAGTGATGAGGGTGAGTCAATCCACAAAGGAACCAGGTGCGAAAGCAACGAAGGCCCTGAAAACGTAGAGGATGCTGTTCGATTGGGTGATATCGAAAGTTCAACGCAAGATATGACAAGAAATCCCAAGGGATCTTTTACAGGCCAATCTGTATTGCGGGACGGTGGTGCAAGAAGATTTGCTGACAGGAACGAGACTGCTGTAAGCAGTTCCGGTGACTAGCTGGAAACGCTTACCACGATTTAAAAGCGAGTTCATATAACTTCACTTCATCAACGAGCACATCGCAACTTGTGTGCTTTGCCGAACTGATGCCATTCCCTCGACTCGCGGCGTCACCAAAAGTTTCTGCAGGTGGACGGAGTTATTGCAAAATGTACTTTGTATGGCGTAAAATTCAACTTATATAAATATGCGTTGTAATCATAAAAAAGGAGTAGCGACATGTCACACGGAATTGAAATAGGCATAGGAGGTGGCTGCGAAGAAGAGCCGACTTATGATATGAGTGCACGCTTAGATGCCGGCAATGCGTCGATAGGGTCCGAAACTGTAGAGCAGGGCAGAGCGGGTGTATTTATTCACCCAGTTATAGAAGGAGGACTTGAGTCAGAAGAAGCAGGTGTCGCTAGTGACGACGAAGATCGTAGACTTCAAATCTGGCGGCATTCAGACGTATTTGAATAGTCTTATCATTAGCAGGGCAACTTTGGGGTTAGCCTGCTTTATATCTTGATTGTGATCCTCTATACTCACACGCATGAGCCAAAATAAACCCAGCTTAGAGACGTTAGTCAGCTTGGCCAAGCGCCGCGGATTTATTTATCAGGGGAGCGATATCTACGGCGGCCTGGCCGGTACCTGGGATTACGGCCCCATGGGCGTGGAACTCAAGCGGAATATGCGCGATCTGTGGTGGCGGATGTTCGTCCAGGGTCGGGATGATGTATACGGCCTGGATTCAGCCATTTTGATGAACCAGCAGGTCTGGCAGGCCAGTGGGCATACCGGAGCCGGGTTTGCGGATCCGATGGTAGAGGATAAAGAAACACTTGAAAGCTATAGAGCTGATCATTTATTAGAAGAATATGGCGTAGAAAATACCGAATCATTATCGCTCGAAGAAATGAATCGACTTATTAAAGAAAAAGAAATCAAAAGCCCAAATGGCAATGAGCTTGGTGATGTAAGTGAATTTAATATGATGTTTAAAACGGTAGTCGGTTCTAAATACAGAAGTATAGATGGACATAAAACACAGGGACTTGAAGCAACTGTAAAATTCAAAAACAAAGATTGCACAGAGGGTCATTTTGAATTAAATGACAAGCATCATGAACTTTCAGGATTTAACTTCTATGATGCCAAGTCGACTAGCTATCTCCGCCCCGAAACTGCCCAGGGGATGTTCGTCAATTTCAAAAATGTGGTGGACAGTCTGTATCCTGATTTACCGTTCGGGCTGGCCCAGACCGGGCGATGTTTTCGCAACGAAATCAGCCCGCGCGAGTTCCTGTTCCGGGTACGTGAATTCGAGATCATGGAGCTGGAATACTTCATAGAGGAAAAAGACTGGCAAAATGTGTTCGAAGACTGGCGACAGGAGTTTTATCGCTGGTGTGAAGCCATTGGTTTGGATACCAATAAGGTTCACGAGCTGGACGTACCCGAAGAAGAACGGGCGCACTATTCGGACAAGACGGTTGATTTCGAGTACGAATTCAGCTTCGGTACCAAGGAAGTCGCGGCCGTGGCCTACCGGACCGATTTCGACCTGCGTAACCACATGGAGCAGTCGGGCGAAAACCTGGAATACCCCAAGAAAGGAAGTAATGAACGCATCATACCTCATGTAATCGAACCCACATGGGGACTGGACCGGAATCTGTTGGCGGTGCTGTCCGAAGCGTATACGGAGGAGAATATGGACGACGAAATCCGTGTGGTGCTGAAGCTCCCGCGCGAACTGGCACCGGTCAAAGTAGCCGTTTTCCCGTTGCTACAGAACAAACCGGAACTGGTCGAGAAGGCCAGGGAAGTTTACAAGACGCTCCAGCAGCGATTCGGCAACGTCATGTGGGATGGCAGCGGCAACATCGGCAAACGCTACCGCAAACAGGACGAGATCGGAACGCCTTGGTGTGTAACAGTCGATTTCGACTCATTAGAAGACGGTGCGGTCACAGTTCGCGATCGCGATTCGATGAAACAGGAGCGGGTCAACATCGGTGAATTAATCACTCATCTGAAGTAACGAAATCCTATAGACAACCGCGAAACTCGTTCACAGTTTGATATCTGACCGGTAAGTGCGGCCAAACGTTTTGTGGTTATTGCCAGTGTGTTGGTATTGAATACGACATAACTTTGTATATGTTTACACAAGATGGGATAATAATTGTATAATTACTTCAAATAAGGGGGTCGGGTGGCTTTAGGTGGACAGGGTTTCGAAAGTTTACAGTTTTCTAAGGTAGGTGAAGATAAACACCAATTTTTCGCGCATGTAGCAGAAATGCTTCCGACGGAAAATTCGGCAGACGATCCAGTCGAAACCAAGTCTTTCGAGCAACTGGAGGGTGAACTGTACAATCAGTACCGTCCAGCGCTGGATAGTTGGAGCGTCATATGGGTGGATGAACTACTGGAATTTACTCGTGAGATGCATACGCTGGTTTATCAAGGGCAGGATGACAACATCCCTGAGTGGTTATCAGGATCGCACCCCGTTAACGAGTTAAACAGCAAAAACGGACACGAACGTAGTCCGCTCGAACACACGACGGTTGATAACGAATTACTAGCGGATATCGTACATATGGTACACGGGTATGCTAAGAGTAAAAGTGGTTTGCTCGGAAACGTGGAGGAAAGTGACGATTATAGTCCGCCGATTCAAATGGAGCACGAGAACGGAGTAAACGCGGATGAACTAAAAAACATAGAAAATACATTCGACCGGATGCATATTATGCTGGCAACCCGTAATGAGATCGTCACTCGGGTAGGGAAAATCAAACAAGCGCTTGGCATGTCCACTGAACAAGAAGCCCGGAAGAATGCTGTGCTCGATCATATGTCCGAACTGGCGTACAGCGCCGGGAATACGTATGCAGATGGTGAAGAAAATTTCAATGCGGAAATGTTCGCTGTACTGGCACGGAGGGTTGGAGAGTTAATTCATCAAGCCAGCGTCCAGCAACAACAGCGAATGAGACACAGGCGTACTTAATCCCCGCACACTCCTGAACACGGGTCGGAAGAACAAGAGGAGAAAGAGGTTGTCTACGAATCGGGCGTGATTTTCAGGATCCGGTCGTCGTTCTCGCCCGGGTCGCCGCGACCGTCGCGGTTGCTGGTAAGCATGTATAGATTACCCCCAGGGCCTTGCTGGATGGTTCGCAACCGGCCGTAGGCATCTTCGAATAAATTTTCCAGTTGGTCCGACTCGGGATCATATCGCCACAAACTCTGGCTTCGTAAACCCCCAAACAAAAACGTATCGTGCCACACCGTGGGTAATGATTCTGCCGTGTAGAACGTCGCTCCCGACGGCGCCCAGGTTACATTGCCGCTGCTTTGGACAGGATTGCGATAGTTGTCGACTGGTGGTCGTCCGTTTGTCGTGTCGAAATTTCCTTCGACTTCCGGCCAGCCGTAATTCGTATCCGCTTCGATCAAATTGATTTCATCGTTTGCCTGTGGTCCGTGTTCGGTGGCATACAGTTCACCATCACTGTCCCACGTCAACCCTTGGACGTTACGGTGCCCGTAGGAATAGACGTATGAATTGGGGTCGGGATTATCCACGGGTGTGCTGCCGTTGGTAGCGATACGGAGGATTTTGCCGGCCAAGGAGTCTTTATCCTGGGCAGAAGACGGGGTTCGCGCATCGCCGGTACCGGCATACAACATCCCGTTGGGCCCGAATTCGATCCGTCCTCCGTTATGGAACGCGGCACCGGGAATGTTGTCGACCAGGACTTCTTCTTCGACCAACGCATCACCGTTAAACCGGAACCGGGATACGCGATTGGTCTGTTCGGTGGTCGTGTAATAGACGTATATATACTGATTGGCGGCGAAATCCGGATCCAGTGCTAATCCGAGCGTACCGCCCTCGGACTCAGCTTGCGGTAATTCCAAAACCGGTTCCTGCCGAAGCTCGCCATCTTGGATTACTCGAACATTGCCGGGTCGTTCAGTGAAAAATATATCTCCGCTCGGGGTGATGTCGATCGCCCACGGCGCGTTGAGGTTACTGGCAACGGTGTCGACCGTGACACCGGGCGCACTGCCACTGGTGACTTCACTGCCGGGTGGCTCCTGGATAGGTGAGACCGGCAAGCTCGTATATGCCAACCAGGCCAGTCCTGCAAGAACAACGATAATGGCACCGCCTATGATGAGCTTCTTATTCATAACGGTTTCATTATAGCAAGATTAGGAAGTACAGGGTATTCAGTGTTGAGTATATAGGAAGGTTACACGAAACAGGAAGCAAAAAGTATGAAGCAAATGTAAGAGTGTAAACGTAGTACACGTACCCGTGCAGATAACTCTAAGGCAGCACTCTCAAGCACATATAGTGCAATACTTAGCACATATAACGCCATATACGCTTTACCGCTCGTGTTCGGGAAAATTTCGGTACCGGGTGGGTGGACGTGGGTATGCATATATATTACATTGGAATTAGTGGGTAGCAGTGGGTAAAAGCCCAGTACCTTTTCTCACATTCGTATATGCAGGCGGATCATCCGCGTGAACGTAACAGGGAAAGGGCGGGAAACACCCACCTAATCCAAGGGTAATTAACATGCCACAACTCGACTACTTCGAACGCAAACTGGATTCAAAAAATCGGTTAACCATACCGGCTGAAGTCCGCGATGAGTTCGAAAACGGGGAAATGGTCATTACCCAGGGATTCGGCAACTACTTGCACCTTTATAGCAAACACGTATGGGATGCGGATATGGAATCCGCATTGTCCGGAGACATTCTGGATGAGCGGATCGCGGATTTGAACGTCAAATTCCGCTTAGGAAAACAAACAACCCATATGGACAAAAAACAAGGCCGCATTACCGTAGAGCAACGCCTGCTGGATTACGCTGGTATCGACACTGATATCATAGCCGTCCGGGTCGGCAAATACTGGCGGCTCATGAGTCCCGACCGGACGCAGATACACACGGAATAAATCCTGAAACATCCTCCGGCGCCCTCACAAACATAGGTGATCAATCATTGATTCGCACATTCAAAAACCAAAACAAAAACATCAAGCACCTGATTTGAACCCCATAATGGTGTCAAATCGATCAAGTGCGAGATCAGCTATGTGGCAGCCAGCGGGTGGTTCTAGGGTAGCACACCTTCAAAACAACCCTCGCACCTCAAATCTCCAAAACAACAACTCCACCTCACACGTCTCTCTTTTTCTATCGGGAATTATTATAATTCCTGACCACAACAACCCTCCCTTCGCTGTTCGCCAACCTGGCGAATACGGAGCGGACGGGGCTTATAAAAACAAAAACTTCTACAAAAACAGAAAGCTGGCTGCTACATAGGTGGTCTTGACATGCCAAAACAAACACGAGAAACACAACCGAATCAGTCACACCGGCCGGTGCTTTTGAACGCGGTCATGGAATTGCTTGACCCCAAACCCGGCGAACGGTACATGGATTTGACCGCCGGATATGGCGGTCACGCCCGAGCCGTTATGGAACAAACCGGATATTCCGCCGACCATGTGTTGGTGGACCGTGACGCCGAAGCGGTTACATACCTCAAAACGCACAGTGCCACCGAAGGAGTAACCGTTAGTCATAATGATTATGAAACGGTGTTACGTGAGTTGAATGACGAGGAGGGTTTCGATCTCGTGTTGCTGGATTTAGGCGTGTCGTCACCGCAGCTTGACAATGCAGAACGCGGATTCGGTTTTTCGAATGAAGGGCCGCTTGATATGCGGATGGATCAGACGCGCGGCATCACCGCGGCCGAGTTGCTCGAGCGTCTCCAAGAACGCGATATCGCCGACATCTTGTGGCGTTACGGGGAAGAACGGCAATCACGGGCTATCGCCCGGGAGATCGTCCGCAACCGACCGATCGAATCCACGGCCCGATTAGCCGATATCGTTGCCCGGGCGTACAAAGGGAAAAGCCGCATACACCCGGCAACCCGGACGTTCCAGGCGCTCCGCATCGCTGTCAACGATGAATTAGGTCAACTGGAACGATCTCTACCCGAAGTCGAATCCGTATTACGTCCCGATGGACGGATGGCGGTCATCAGTTTCCATAGCCTGGAAGACCGCATCGTCAAACGATTCGTCACCGGCAGCAGCCTGGAACCGCTTCATACGTCGGTTATCCAAGGCAAAACGAATGATGTTTCCAACCCGCGCGCCCGCAGCGCCAAACTCCGGGCGGCGATGAAAAATACAAACGGTCGATCCGGAACCTGATCCGGATGAAAAACAAACACAAAAAGGAGGTAAGTATGTCTATCAAAGTAAAAGCGAGTGCCAGTAACGCCAAGGCACAAAAAGTCAACGTCAAAGTTCTCGAGCCGGCCGCCTAAGGCGGACTCCCGACGCGCGGACCGCACCTTCCAGAT
This sequence comes from uncultured Candidatus Saccharibacteria bacterium, assembly GCA_964489295.1. Lineage (GTDB taxonomy): Bacteria > Patescibacteriota > Saccharimonadia > QS-5-54-17 > QS-5-54-17 > QS-5-54-17. Next base: position 7,104 of record CAZAXT010000018.1, read on the forward strand.
GTAACATGGGAGGTGCCGGGTCGTGCGTGCATAAAACCAAAACAAACACTAAACAACACCCGCGCTACAGAGTCCGCGGGCGAGGAAAACAAAAACACCATGTATCAACAACAAGCAATCATGAGACAACAGCGGGCGCGCCGTATGCGCCGCAACCGTGATGTGAATGCCCATGCGGCCAGCAAAACATTGGGGCCGCTGACTTCTACATTGTTCCTGGTCGTAATCGTGGGCGTATTGTCGCTTTTGTATCTGACCCAGGTGACCAAAACCAGCACACTGGGATATCAGATTAATGATCTCAACCAAGAGCAGGAAGCGCTGGTTGAACAACAGCAAGAGCTGCAAGTGGAGGCGGCTCGCCTGCAATCCGTCGGACGTGTAGAAAATTCCGGTGTCGCGGCGGAACTGGAGCCCGAAACCGATGTAAGCTATGACCGATAGCCATTCCCGGATAACGATTCTCGGTATCGTACTCCTGCTGCTCGCCGCGGCAGTGGTACTGCGTTTGGGGTATTTGCAGCTGCTCCGCTATGACCATTTTTCGGTGCTGGCAACACAATCCCAATCCCGAAAATTTGAAATACCCACTCAGCGGGGCGGGATATTTATGCAAGATCGCGGACAGCTAGTACCCGTGGCCATGAATCGCAACCTGAAAACGCTGTACGCGGACACGCGCTACATATATAACCAATCGCGCGTGGTGCGGGAACTGGAAAATATAACCGGCACGAACTACGCCCAGGAACTATCACAGGCAGACGGATATACGGTTCTTGAAAAAGAAATGCAATACGAAACGGCCCAAAAAGTCCAGGAGCTCGGACTTTCCGGTGTCGGATTGAGCGATAATTACACACGAGTGTACCCCGAAGGTGTGCTGGGAGCACAACTGCTCGGTTTCGTGAATCAGGACGGAACGGGGCAATACGGGGTAGAGGGTGCTCTTGACGATAGACTCTCGGGCACGACGGGACTTTTGGCAGCCGAAACTGATGCTCGCGGTCTTCCCATCGCTTCGGAGGAAAACATCCAGCGACGCGCCAGGGACGGGCAGGATGTCGTGTTAACCGTCGACCGGAACGTACAGGCGTTCGCGGAATCGGCGCTCAAAAAAGGCGTAAAGGAGACCGGTGCGCAATCCGGTCACGTCGTGATCATGGATCCTGATTCGGGGCGAGTTTCGGCTATGGCCAACTACCCGACCTATGATCCGAATACGTATCAAAACGTGGAAGATTATCAGCGGTTCCGGAATGTCACGGTCAGTCAGAAGTTCGAAGCCGGCTCCGTTTTTAAACCGTTCACCATGGCAGCCGGATTGGATTCTGGCAGCGTGACTCCTAATGAATCCTATTATGATTCGGGTTCGGTACAAGTCGGGGATTATCGCATTACCAACGCGCTGGGCGGTGACGAGCCTCGCACCATGACTGAAGTTATCACCAATTCCGTGAACACCGGTGCGGTATATGTGCTCAAACAACTGAGTGATGAGTCCGACGGATCACATATCTCGGCTGCCGACAAACGGACATTATACAATTACTTCACCAATCGGTTTCATTTGGCCCGCCCGACCGGTATTGCACAACCGGGCGAACCGACGCTCAGTATGGACACACCAGACGAAGTTAGCGATGTAAATTATGCCAATATGACGTTCGGACAGGGTATATCGACGACTATGTTGCGTATGACCAGTTCCATGAGCGCCGTTATTAACGGCGGAACGTTACATGCACCCCATCTGGTTGACTTCTATCGTTCCACTGACGAAAAAGACGCTCGAAACGTATCCAAGCACGTGGTGGACGATAATGTAGTTTCTGATAAAACCTCACAACAGATCCGGACTATGATGGAGACAGTAGTCGAACGGGGCGGAGGGTTCGGCGCCCGGGTCGATGGGTACCGGGTAGCCGGCAAGACCGGAACCGCCCAGATTCCCCATCCTGATGGCGGGTATTACGAAGACAAAGAGATCGGCACCTTTATCGGGTTCGCGCCGGTCGAAGACCCGGAATACATCATGATGGTTCGCATGGACCAACCGACCATACCCGGCTTTGCCGGATCTGTAGCAGCCGGCCCCGTATTCGGGGATATTATGAAGCAGTTGCTTCACTACAAGGGTGTTCCACCGTCGCAATAGATGCTATATTTAACAATAGAAGGATAAAAAAAGCAATATGAATACGATATCCGAACAGCTGCAACAATCGATCGTCATTGATCCGCAAATGGTGTTGTGGCTTATGCTGGCCGCGCTGGCCGGATTCGTTCTGGCTACGACACTAACGCCGGTATATACGTACTTCGCGTTCACATACAAAGCATGGAAACGGGTTCGTGAATCCTCCACATCGGGAGAGAAGGCGCCGATATTCCATAAGCTGCATGAAGAGAAACACAAACGTAACATTCCGACCATGGCGGGAGTCGTAATCGTCGTCTCAGTGGCGGTGATCACGCTGCTTTTCAATTATGATCAAGCCCAGACCCTTCTTCCATTACTAGCGTTGATAGCTGCTGGAACAGTCGGTTTGATAGATGATTTCATCAATATCCGCGGCCAGGGAACCGGTGTCGCGGGTTTGCGGTCGCAACTTAAGTTTCTGCTTATCCTGGCTATTGCTACCGGGATCAGCGTATATGCGTTCGTTAAACTCGAATACATCAGTATCGCTGTGCCGTTCTTGGAACAGGTACCGTTAGGATGGGGGTTGGTTCCGCTCTTCATCCTGGTAATCCTGGCCACGGCCAACGCGGTTAACATTACCGATGGTCTGGACGGTCTGGCAGGTGGGTTGTCAACTATCGTATTCGGTATTTATTCCATCATCGCACTTTTACAGGGTAATATCGGGATCGCGGTATTCTGCGCCACGGTCGTAGGGGTCATGCTCTCGTACACGTGGTTTAACATATATCCGGCACGGTTTTTCATGGGGGATACCGGTTCGTTCGCTCTGGGTGCGACTTTGGGCGTAATCGCGTTGCTGACCGATACGGTGCTGTTGTTGCCGATTATCGGTGCGGTCTTCGTACTCGAAGCCGGTTCCAGCAGCATCCAGCTACTTTCCAAACGATTCCGTGGCCGTAAGATTTTCCGGTCCGCACCATTGCATCATCATTTCGAAGCGCTCGGATGGCCCGAAACCAAAGTCACGATGCGGTTCTGGGTACTGGGTGCCATGTCCGGGGCGATCGGATTGGTAATCGCCATACTGGGAGGGCAACTGTAACCTTGCTGTACCAAATTAGTAAATAAACACAATTGATAGTCATCCGTGAACACACAAACACGCTCACAAAACCAAAACACTACCACATCCTATCGTCGTCCTCACCGGCCTGATACCAGTTTGATCTTGTTGATCGGGATTTTACTGGCGATCGGAGTCGTGGTGATTTACTCCATCAGTCCTATTCTGAGTCGCGAGCTGCTCAGTGAGGGGAGTGAGAATTACTTCGCCTATGCACAACTGCGGCACATCGCGGTGGGTATCGTTGTGTTCGCTATAGCCACGCGGATTCCACTTTCGTGGTGGCGGAAATTATTGCCCTGGATAGCGCTGGGAACGGCGCTGTGTTTCATATTGATGCTAACGCCATTGGGGGTAAGTTCGGGTGGAGCAACCCGTTGGTTGGGTGTGCCACCGTTTACATTCCAGCCGGTCGAACTGGCCAAATTCACATTGGTTATCGGTGCCGCGGCATGGTTCAGCGGGCTCAAGGATGGGGAAGTGAAACAATTTTCGTACGCGTTCATACCGCTCCTGGCCGGTTTGGGAGGCTTGGCGGGATTCGTGGTTTTACACCAGGAAGATCTGGGTTCGATGTTAGTGCTGGCCGCGATTGCCGGCTCGATCTTCTTTACTGCCGGAGCGCCAGTGCGGCAGATCGGCTATTTGTGCGGTATCGGATTGGCGGGTGTCATCCTCAGTATCGTGCTGGCGCCGCACCGTATCGAACGGTTGCGAACATTTTTTAATCCCGAAGACGGACTAGCTCAGAGCAGTTATCATCTTCACCAGGCTTTGATCGCGGTCGGATCCGGTGGCCTGTTCGGGCTGGGGCTCGGAGAGAGTGTCCAGGTATACGGATATTTACCCGAAGCAGCGAACGATTCGATTTTCGCTATCATCGGAGAAACCTTCGGGTTGTTCGGCGCGCTATTCGTGGTCGCGTTGTTTGTATTGCTGGTGTACCGATGTTTGATGGTTGCTCAAACCGCCCAGGATCGCTTCGGGAGTTATATCGCGCTCGGTATCGGCGTGTGGATCGGCGCCCAGGCCTTGATCAATATGATGGCCATGATCGGAATTATACCGCTAACCGGGATCACGCTCCCATTGGTCAGTTACGGCGGCTCAAGTCTGCTGTTTGTTATGCTGGCTATGGGCGTTGTCACCCACATATCGAAACATACGGTAAGGAGTCAACATGAAAATCGTACTCACCGGGGGAGGAACCGGCGGACACATCATTCCGCTCTCAGTAGTCGCCCGGGCACTCTCTGACCGGGAATCCGAACACGAATTACACTACATCGGCGAAGGTTCTGATATGGAATATCGGTTGCTCCCCTGTGGGGAGAGGTTGATGTGCCATACCGTGCTTTCGGGGAAGTTCCGGCGGTATCACGGGGATTCGTTGTGGCAGCACCTACGGGACGTGCCGACGCTCATGCGGAATGTACGAGACGGGTTCAGAGTAATAATCGGATTATTCCAAACCCTCGTCCTGTTCATCCGGATCCGGCCGGATGTCGTGTTTTCCAAGGGCGGATATACGGCATTGCCGGTCGGGTTAGCGGCGGCATGTTGTCGTATTCGGCTCGTGACCCATGATTCGGATGTAGTACCGGGGCTTACCAATCGCATATTGCGCCGATTCGCGACGGAAATCGCCTGCGGGTTTCCCCGGGACGGAAGTACGTTTACCGGCAATCCGGTCAATCCAGAATTCCGTGCTCTACAACCCATAGCCCGTGAAACGGACAAGCCGGTGATTTTGTTCATGGGCGGCAGTCAGGGCGCGCGAATTATCAATCGGTTTGTGTTTGAATATCTGGACCGGTTATACACACAATACACGGTGCTTCACATCACTGGTCAGAGCGATTTCGTTAACGCACCGCGATCACGCCCGGATTATCAGGTGTACGATTTCGTGGAACCGGCCGTTATGGGGCGGTTGCTGAAATCTGCCGATGTAGTGGTTTCCCGGGCCGGCGCCAATGCGATCGCCGAATTGGCGGCGGTCCAAGCAGCCACCATTTTGATTCCCGGTCAGCAGATGACCGGTGGCCAGCAACTCGCCAATGCGAGCGCTGTGGCTGATCAAAACGCAGCCTATGTACTGCACGAACAGGATTTAAACGAAGAGACGTTTCTGCGTGCCGTCGAACACGTATTGGAACACAAACAGCAATACGCAGCGGCTATCCATACCTTATACCGTCCCGACGCAGCCCGGGAATTAGCTGATTTGATCACGAAAGGTAGCGAGACATGAGCAGAAAACGACGGAGGACGAACAGACAACGATCGTCGTCCACCGAAGGGTTTACGGCCCGTTATTATCGAAGCAATACGCGGAAACGCGACTCAGCCGTCCCCGGTTGGAAAATGGGTGCGGCATGTGTGTGCATGCTCGGTGTCATTGGCGCCGTGTGGATATTTGGCCGGGTAGAAACGGTGGAAGTAACCGGAACGAACGACACCGCCATTAAAAATGAACTCACCGAACAAATACAACGCGACTACACGTTTTTGTGGGAAGCATACACTCGATCGCCCGGGAAAACCCTCGTGTATCCCGATATGGTGGCGGACGTGGATGTATCGCCCCGATGGCGAAACCAGCAACTCGTGGCCGCGGTTACCATGCATCAACCGGCTGTATTGTGGCGAACCGGGGATACGGTATACGCGGTTGGCCGGGAAGGGTATGTGTTGCGAAACGTTTCCGATCCTGACAAGGTAGACGCGCCGCTCGTCCACGATGCATCCGATCTTCCGACCGAAGTAGGGGAGCATGTGGTACCGGAACATTTCATATCGTTTACCCGTCGTGTTGCCGATGCGGATTTGTCGATCACCCGGCTGCGGATCATTAATACGACCAGTGAACTCTATGCTGATCTTGCAGGGGGGTATTATGTGCGGTTCGATACGACCGGTTCGGCCAAAACCCAGCTGGAAAACGTTATGCGTGTCCAGCAAACGGCTCGCGACCAAGGCGAGACAATCGATCAATACATAGATGTCCGTCTGCCGTATAAGGCGTACTATAAGTAGTAACACGCGACGTACAGAAAAAAGAGGAAAAGAAAAACAGGTTTAAATACACAGCCTGTCGTCGGACGGATTCCAATCTCAGTATTTCAGTTTCCGTAGAAGGGGAGCCGACCCCGCCCTGCTCTGTTTTTGTTCGGTTTGTGTTCATGTATGGCTATATACCCAAGTTGTTAACGGAAAAAAATATATTAAAATAATCAAAACATTATATGTCAAACAAGAAAAAAAGGAGAGTAGAGAATAGGAAAGAGGGTGTGTCAAAATATGCACAAGCCAACCAGGATATACGAATATGTTGTGGAAAATGTGATATATATCACACCCGGCATGTACAATATAAATCACATACGTGGTAGTGCTGTTGGCAATACGCAACCGTGCAGTACGGAATTTTTTACTGCGCGGTGAGTTCTACATACATACACCTAAAACCTAACACCTGATTACGTACTCCACTACCCAAGGTCGGAGTGTGGCATTGTATATAATTGTTTTTTTGGACTCACAAGAGGACATATATTGGATACGTCGTAAAACGTATATTGTGCGACATTTGATCTTTGCGTGCATATTCGTCCAATCGTTCGTTATTC
>CAZAXT010000019.1:0-7294 GCA_964489295.1 uncultured Candidatus Saccharibacteria bacterium
TCGATCCCGATGTGCAATCCGTGGCGGACCGCCCGCCGAACCAACCGGCGCAGCACATACCCCTGTTCTGAATTACTGGGTGCGACACCATCGGTCGCCATGAATACCGCTGAGCGTAGATGGTCGGCGATCACCCGGAACGATTCGGCTTCTGATTCGTACTGTTCACCCGATATGGATTGTAGTTGCTCTATGACCGGCCAGATCAGATCAATTTTAAAAACATCGGGGCTATCGGCAGCAGCGGCCGCGATGCGCTCCAGTCCACCACCGAAATCGACATTTTTCTGCGGCAATTCCTCGAAGCCGTCGCTGCGCTTGACGTATTGCATAAAGACCGAATTGCCGATTTCCAGAAACCGGCCGCAGTCACAGTTGGGATGACAATATATACCGTATTCGGGGTTGTGCTCGGTACCGAAGTCGAAAAACACTTCCGAATCCGGTCCACCCGGTTCGCCCTCGGGCATACCGCTGGGTTCGCCGACCCGGCTCCACCAGTTTTTACTGGCGTCGTAGTAGAATATCCGCTCACTGTCATATATGCCGCGATTGCCGCCGTCATCGTCAGATCCGATATGAGCCGTTTCGGCCGTGATGTCGAGATCCGAGAATAATGATCGCCATACTTCCACCGAGTCTTCATCGCGGGGGATATTCAAATTTTCATCCCCGGCAAACGCGGTAACATACAACCGGTTGGGGTCAAGCCCGATTTCCCGGGTTAAGAACGTAAAGAACCACTCCAGCTGTTGGGATTTAAAATAATCGCCCAGACTCCAGTTGCCCAGCATCTCAAAGAAGGTGGTATGCCGGTTGTCACCGATTTCCTCTACGTCTTCTGCCCGGAAACAGGGCTGCGAATCCACTAACCGGGAGCCTTTGGGGTGCGGCTGTCCGAGCAGGTACGGCAAAAGCGGCTGCATACCCGAACCGGTAAACAGGGTGGTCGGATCCTCATGCGGAACCAAATTCGCCCGCGGAATTTCCGTATGTCCACGCTCCTGGAAAAAATCCAGGTAGGCTTGTCGAATCTCGTTAACCGTCATGCTGGTCATTTTACCCCATCTGCTCTACCGGTTAAAATTTCATGTTCACTGTCCGCCGCCACTGAAATTTCAAAACTGACTCGGTTATGCACGAACGATACCGCCACCCACAACGTGCAACCCATCCGGAGTATCATGGTATATCACGGCGGATTGCCCGGCCGTAACCGCCCGCTCCGGTTCAGTCAGTTTGACCTCAGCGCTTTGCCCTTCAATATTCGTAACCGTAGCGGGAATCAATCGGCCGCGGTGCCGGGTGCGCACATACGTATCACGACCGGCATGCGGCGACTCATTGATCCAGTGCGTATCCGTTATGGTAAACGTATCCTGCATGAGACTCGTGAGATTCTCTGTCACGAACACCGTGTTTTCCGCCATATCCTTGGCAACCACATACAATGGCAACCCGCCGTAAGCAGCGTTACTGACAGCGCCGCCAATATCCAGACCGTGCCGTTGCCCGATGGTATAGAACTCCGCTCCTTCGTGCTCACCCAATACCTCTCCGGTCGTATAGTGTTTGATGGGACCGGACTCGGTTTCGATGTAGTCAGCCAGAAACTCCTTGATACTGACTTCACCGATGAAACAAATTCCCTGGGAATCCGGCTTGGAAGCGGTCGGCAAACCGAGTCCCGCCGCCTTTTCCCTGACCGTATCTTTGGTGTAGGCGCCGAGCGGAAACACCGTCCGTGCAAGCGCGTCGCCCGTAACCCGGTAAAGGAAATAGCTTTGATCCTTTCCGGCATCCACTCCGGCATACAGTTGGCTATTCCGCACCTGCGCATAATGCCCCATGGCGATCGCGTCAGCACCTTCTTCCAGCGCCGTTTCGAGAAACAATTTAAACTTAACTTCCTGGTTGCACATGATGTCGGGGTTGGGCGTTCGACCGGCCCGGTATTCTTCCAGCATATAATCAACCACCCGATGCTTATACTCGGTTTCAAAATCAAATATACGAAGCGGAATGTCCAGTTGCGCGGCTACGCTCTGGGCATCGGCCAGATCCTGGCGCCACGGACACTCGACCCCGCCTACATCCCGGGTCCAGTTTTTCATGTAAACGCCCGTCACGTCATATCCCTGCTCTTTACACAACGCAGCGGTAACAGAACTGTCTACACCTCCGCTCATGCCGACGAATATATGACTCATATACTACATCCTACTTACTTATGATTCGTACACACGGTTTTCCTCTGGAAGCTGTTAGCTTTGGGAGAGCGTGTACAATACCTTGGGCGCTTCACTGGCGGTAATATACCACCCGAACGGAGAGCGCCACCACGTTCGTCTGCTCCATTGGTCATCCGGGGCCGGATGATTGGTGATGGCCACATCTTCATTCAGTTGGTTTTTGAACTCAATATATGTCCGTCGCTGATGATAGGGGGACGTAACGAGAATTATACTGTCGTACTCCAACGCGTGGATCAGTGAGGCGGTGCGGTCGGCATTTTGACGGGTATTATCCGATCCTCCCTCTATGGTTATGGCCTCAGGGGATACGCCGGCATTAATAGCGATGTCCCGCATAGCAGCCGCGTTCGATTCGCTATCGGGGTCGAGCGCCGCACCGGAAAACATGATGTGGGATACCCAGTCTTCCTTATACAAGCGTACCGCTTCCATAGTCCGGGCATAGGTGTCTCCGCCGCTAACCGCGACTACAACGTCGCTTTCCGCGAGCGAATCCCGAGGTGAAATATAAATTCCGAAGGCAAGTAGCGCGCCCGCCAGACATATCACCAGTACTACCCCTGACATCAACCACTGCATAGCATCAGTATAGCATCAATCATGGCGTAACCGTGGTATACGTTCCGTCAGTACGTCGGCAGTATAGGCAATATCATCATCCGTTGTCTCCCGGCCAAAACTCAGCCGGAGTGAGCCGTTTACGTGCGTCTCTTCAAGCCCGAGTGCGACCAAAACATGATCCGGCATATCATCGTTGGCCTTACACGCGGAACCCGTGGCCGCGCATATACCCTGGGCGTCCAGGTGGTGCACGAGCGTTTCGCCGTCAACATCGGGGAAGCTTACGTGCACATTGTCCGCTATCCGGTGCACTGTGCTCCCGTTGACTGTTCCGCCGAGTTCTCGCACGCGGTCAAACAGCCGTTCCTGGAATGGATACAGGCGCTTCTGTTCATTGGATCGAAGGTTTTCGGCGATCTCGAGCGCCGTAGCAGTGCCGACGGCAAACGCAACGTTTTCTGTCCCGGTTCGGAGTCCCCGTTCCTGGCCGCCGCCATAAAGGATCGGTTCCAGTTCAACACCCCGCCGCACATATAGTACGCCGCTTTGTTTGGGCCCGTATATTTTGGCGCCGTTGATAGTTGCCATGTCCACCCCGATACTCGAGACATCCACGGTAGCCCTCCCTGCCGCTTGGCTGGCGTCACTATGGAGATAGAGGGGTGTTTCGTTTCCGGCTTCCCGCCGTTCAGCCCGGACATCTTCCACGGCGCGTGCAATATCGCGCAGCGGTTGGATAACCCCGATTTCGCTATTCACGTATTCGACACTGACCAGTACGGTGTCTTCCCGGATACTGGCCGCGATATCGTCTGCGCGCAGCAGTCCGTCGGACTGCACACCGACTTCCGCTACGGATGCATGAGCGTGCGCCGGACGACGGACTGAATCATGTTCGATCGTACTGGTGACGAGTGTGCTGCCGGGGAATCGCCGCATAATTCCGGCAATGGCGACATTGTTGGCCTCGGTCGCCCCGGCGGTAAAGTAGATTTCACCAGGTTTCGCACCGAGCACGGAAGCGCTGCGTTTTCTGGCCGCATACAATTCGCTCCTTACTTCACGAGCCGCGGTATAGAGCGCCGATGGGTTATAAAAATACTCCTGCCAGTATGGCTGCATGGCCGCAAGCACCCGGTCATCAACGGGGGTCGCAGCCGCGTAATCAAGATAGATCATGAAATATTAGCTATATACGGTTGCCTTGACCTTATTGTAGTACACCCGCATGGCTGCTACGAGCCGGCGGGCTTCTTCGTACGGAACGGGGCGATACGGGCGATTGTCCTGAGTTCGATAGATGCCATCGGGCCGCACCAGATATCGCGTCGTCACGACCTGCCAGTCTTTACCGTTTTTGTGCCAGTCGTGGAATATCCATTCGTACGTGTCGTCATCCACCCGGCCATAGTAAAAAAAGTCGAACTTCCGCCCTTGGAAATTCTGAGGGAACAGATCCGCCGTAGCCCGGATTTCCCGGCGGGTCAAATCCTCCCGGGTTTTCCCCATACCAAACATGCGCCGTATACTTAGCAGCACATTACTCTCCTAATGCGTCCCGTCTTAATCTTTCAAGAGCGTCGCTGTGCATCCATGCTACTTTTATGAAGTTTTCTATGTCCGCGGGGTATTCTGTTGTAGTCGAAGCAGTAGCAGTTTCCTCCTGCGACCACGAGGCTTCCGAGTATGTCGCTGTATCCGTCGATTCGTGAAAAGAGACATCAGTAGCAGTCGCCTCATTACTGCCTGTCCCGGATGACTCGCCGGGAAGTTGAAACGTGGGAATATCTTTGTTTGTCTGCGTCATAGGTTAAACAATCTCCGTGCGTTATCAGTGGTCGCGCGGGCGATATCTTCAACCGATTCGCCGCGTACCGTGCTTAAAAATTCCGCCACCGTCCTCACGTGTGCCGAATGGTTTATATTACCACGATACGGATGAGGAGTCAAGAACGGCGCATCTGTTTCGAGGAGCAGATTATCCAATGGGACCCCCGCGGCAATCCTGCGGTGCTCAGGATCCTTACTGAATGTCATGATACCGTTCAGACCTATGTATAATCCCCGCTCTACGCACGCTCGCATAGTCGCTTCATCAGCACTAAACGAATGCATAACTCCCCTGATATCCCGATGTTGATCAAATACTTCCAGAAAATCGTCGAATGCATCACGGACATGAAAAATCAAGGGCAACTGAACGCGTTTTGATAGATTGATCTGGGCATGGAGCGCCTCCACCTGTTCATCGCGCGGCGAATTCTCATAATGATAATCCAGCCCGCACTCGCCTACAGCTACGATGAGTTGGTGTGACGCCAATGAAGCTATACGGGAGAAATCTTCCCGATACCTCGAAGCTTCATGGGGATGTAAACCGACGCTCGCCACGCACCCGTATACATGGGCGAATTCTGCAGCCCGCTGGCTGTCATCAGCGTCCGTCCCCACGCATATCACCTGCTCTACTGACGCTTCCTGGGCGTCATGCATAAACTGCTCGGGAGAGATGTCGAAATCCTCCATATGGGGATGGGCGTGGGTATCGATAAGTGTTTCTTGCATAGCCACCATTATTTCCGTGTTACAGCCTGTCTATCAAAGAGATTACCGGGAGTATTATTCGGTTGTCGAGCGTTTAGGGAATAACGGACCCTGTAGCGGTTGCAACTCTTCTCCGGAAAAGGCGTCATATATCGTTTCACCGGTTTCGGGTAAAAAGGGCGCGATCAGCCAACCGACATGTGCCAGATTGGTGGCCAAATATGACAGCACTTCTCCTAGGTGCTCCTGGTCCGTCTTAGCCAGTTCCCATGGCTTTTCTTCTTCGATGTATAAATTCAAATCCTTCACGAACCGCATCACGACATCCAACGCGTGCTCGAACTGGCATTCTTTCAAGGCCTCATGGTACTCGGAAATGTCATGGGCCGGATCGCCGGCCGGACCGATCGAACCGTTTTGATACTTTTGGATCATGGAGCTGACCCGGTTCACCAGATTCCCAAGGTCATCGGCGAGATCGCTGTTGTAGACCGCTTCGAACCGTTCCCACGTAAAATCCCCGTCACTACTACTCGGCACTTCATGCAATAAGTAGTACCGCAGCGAATCTGTTCCGTACGAATCGATGACATCCGACGGCGCGACGAAATTCCCCAGCGACTTGCTCATTTTTTCACTATTGAAAGTAATGTAGTCGTGGACGAATAATTGCTTAGGAAGCGGAATTCCTGCCGCCAACAACATACCCGGCCAGATAGCCGCATGAAACCGTAGAATGCCTTTTCCGATGACGTGCATATCCGCCGGCCACCACTCGTCATACCCTTCCTCGGGAAAGCCAGTAGCGGTCAAGTAGTTCGTTAATGCATCAGGCCACACGTACATGACGTGCTCAGGATCGTCAGGTACTTCGATACCCCAGCTCAACTTGTCCTTAGGACGGGAAAAACTGACATCCTGCAATCCCGCATCCAATAAGGATACAATTTCGTTCTTCCGTTTGCGGGGGATGATGCGATAGGTATCGCGTTCTATGGCGTCCCGGATCTGTTGGGTATATTTACTCAGCGCGAAAAAGTAGTTTTCTTCCTCGATAGTTTCGTACTGGCGCTTGTGATCAGGGCACACGTAATCATTAGCCCGGGCGTCAGCCTCGGTTACGTATTCTTCACATCCCACACAGTACCAGCCGTGGTAATAGGACTTGTAGATGTCAGCTGACAGCCGACGCCATACTTCTTGGGCGGCCTTTTTGTGATCAGTATTAGTTGTGCGTACGAATCGGTCAAAAGAAATGTTCATCCGTTCGAAAAGATGGCGCATACGTTCACTGGCTTGATCAGTAAACGTCTGTGGATCCATCTCTCGTTTTTCCGCAGCTTCAGTAATTTTAGCCCCATTTTCATCAGTGCCGACTGACAGCAAAGATGCTACACCGTGTTGCCGGTTATAACGAACGAGTACGTCAGCTTGTACTTGATCCAGCACATTGCCTATGTGCGGATCAGTGTTGACATATGGTATAGCTGACGTAATGTAAAACGTATCTTTCATCTTTGCTTGCTCCCTGATGCTGATTATACGACTAATGTAAGTGCGCGCCGCCCAAACGTTTGCGCAAATATCGCTTGAAACGGTGCCGATAGAATTGTATCACGCCCCCGGTCACGAGTAATACGACCGGAATCGCCATCGGCCACCATGCCACTCGGGATGTCACGGTTGCCGGCGCCTGATCATCCACGTGCCACTGGATGGAGTTAGGGTTAAACCCTGCCAGTCGCCACTCTTCCCGGCTAATATTCGCCTGTGGAGCAAGCGAGCCCATGAAGGTTTCCTCCACCCGGACGTTGTCGATGATATACCCGCTGTCGTTATGCACGGTGCGTTGATCGTGTACGATACCGGGGAATACGATGCGCCGGGTCGCGTCTACCCGGATCTGATCAGCGGGGTTTTCCCGTTCCGGCAAC
>CAZAXT010000019.1:7394-11216 GCA_964489295.1 uncultured Candidatus Saccharibacteria bacterium
CCGGATACACGAAGCCTTCGACCATTCGGGCCGGTATCTCCTGGCTTCTCAGAAGCGCGATCAGCGTATCAGCGACGTTGTATACGTTACCCGAACGTGCTTCGAGTATTCGGTCGGCTGGTATGCGCTCGGATCCGCCGGATTCCAGGGTGAATTCGTTTTGCACGAATGTATGTAGTTGCCGTATTTTCTTCCATGCAGTAGCGCTTTCATTGACGACATCCTGCCCCCGTTGTGCGACCGCTCCTTCAACAGGCCAATATTCGCCGGCTTTGGTATAGGAGGTAAGGGTTTCCGGAGTGTCAGAGGCGGGTTTCGCTCCCGCCGGATCATATCGGAGCTGTTGCGTGCGCACCGTTGCTGTTGTCGATACGTTGACCCGTTCGAATGGCCACAACCGGTAATCGGCTATGGTGTTTCCATTCCGGTCTACCCGCACCTCGTCCGGTTGCGGTTTGATGCTGTTGATGAATACCGATTGGTTGTGTAAATCAGGGGGTAGCGTAAACGACACGGTCTTCACGAAGGGCAGTGTATTGCGCAATTCGGTGTTCATATGCAATGTATGTGTCTGCGAAGCCATGAAAGACACGCCTAAGAAATTACGCCCGACATCTTTCGAGCGAAACACCAGTTGTTGCCGGTCGTCAGACAGGGACACCCGGGAAGCCGGCGGATAGTAATTGACGTCCGGCAACGCAAGCGGCGCATCAATCGTGGCCCGCCACGAGTCGGCCACTCCGCCGTCCAGCAATGGGGCCCCGACTGTCGCGCTCTCCCCTATCGTTTGGATCCGTTCCGGAGTGGTATAGGAGACTTTGAAACGCCATGTCTCCCCTTCGCCCTGAATATCACGCGGGAAATCAAGCTGTAGTGTGGTGTGCTGGAATTGTCGATGAATAGCCCGGCTTTGCTGTTGTGTCGTTTCAAAGGGTATATCTGAGCCGTCCATGTATACCGCTTGGAGATTTTCAGCTTTCCGCACCGGCAACGCAAAATCCATCGTAGGCAGCGCCGCGTCCGTTTGATTCGCCACCGTTACCGTGTGTGTCATGTCGAGTTTTGAGTCAGCAGCGTCTACCGTAACGTTCGTCCGGGTTTCTATACGAAAATTGTCTACTCCCTGAGCGTGCGCGGGTTGCGGGCTCAGGAACAACCCACCCAATACCAAAAGAATCATGCATCCAGTGATGTATATGGTTTTCATATGCACTCTACATGATACGTTGCCCGGTACGGGTTAAGAAACCACGCAGCAGGCGTTTTTGACAATAAACGGGCCAGAACCGCAACTTTTAATCGCGGCTTCGACTATTGGAGTTTTTGACGTATTTCTTCTAGGGAGTAACCTTTTTCACGAAAGTGACGAATATCTTCCAAGCGCGGCAGCGTGACATGGGGTTCATAATAGCGGCGGCGTTTGGCCGCGTCCTGTCTGTACGGCAACAACCCCTGCTCGGTATACCATTTGATCGTGCTCTCACGCACGCCGCTTCGCTCAGCCAGTCGTTTCCGGGTTATATACTCATCGGGTTGAGTATGGCTTCGGTGCATATGAATAGTGGGTATGGTTTTACCTCCCGGAAGCGGATAAGATCCGCGCGCGCCGGTCGATATGAACCCGTATCGTCCGTACAGCCTTTGAGCGTCTTCATTGTAGGATGCGACTTGGAGAAACACATCTCCGTTGGCTGCCTTCAGCACGGTTTCGATCAATTCCGAACCTAAGCCACGGTTCTGATACTCCGGCAAGACGTTCAAGGCGTACAATTCGTGGCCGTTTTGATGTGGCAGAGTGGTCACGAACCCGCATATGCCCGCATCATCCTCGGCCACCCGGACCGTATAGTCAGGACTTTTGACCATGTGCTGCCACTCCGGTACTTTGCCGTGCCAGTCGATAGCCTGTATATCAGCTTCGGTAACCCCGTACGCCGGATTCGGATACTGGGTAATCCATGTTGTTGCTTGTACATACACGATGCCAACCACGTCCTCGACGGTCGCTTCCCTGATTGTTCCGTCCGGCCGTTTTCGTGTTGCGTTTGACATACGATTCCGTGTCGCAACCTCTGCATTCTATTTCAGATAGATATGCATGATTCCAGCATATGTACCATATGCTTAACTTATTACTTACTACTTATTCGTTACACTCCTATTATACCCTGCTCGATGCCGGTCGTATAGAGCGTGTGCCATTGATCGAGCGATAGTTCTTGTGCTCTGGTATCCGGGTCGATACCCGCCACTTCCAGTGTCGTGATGACTTGGGGCTTATCTACATGCAAGCCGCCCGAGAGCGCATTGGCGAGTTTTTTGCGGCGTTCACTGAATCCGGCTTTGACTAAACGGAAAAGCGCCTCCGTGTCGGCGGGGAAGTAGGGTGACTCCCGATAGGTTAGACGCACGATGGCTGAATCGACCTGGGGTGGCGGATCAAACATTTCCCGAGACACGATATCCAACATCTCCGGCTCGGCAAAATACTGTACACTCACCGAGAGCATTGACATATCGCCCGGATAAGCACTGACTCGCTGCGCCAATTCTTTTTGCAGCAACAGAACGGCTATGGCGGGCGGATTGGCGTTGTCACCAAGAATACGGAGTAAATGCGAAGTTATATAGTAGGGAATATTCGCGGCCACTGTATACCCGGGCGGAAGCGTGGAAAAGTCGAATTGCAGGATATCACCGGAGACAACGTGCAGGTTGTCAGCTTGTATGCGTTCCGGCAATTCCGAGGCTAATTCGGCATCCGCTTCCACTGCTACGACGCTGCCGGCCATCCGGCACAGATGTCGTGTCAAGGTACCCGTGCCCGGACCGATCTCCAGCACAGTATCTTCTGAAGTGACATGCGCGACCTCAACCATCCGCTGTAGCGTCGCTTCATCACGCAACCAATGCTGGGCGAAAGATTTCTTTGCTTGGCTCACGACCGTACCAGATGGGACACGTCGGCCCGTTTACGCCACTGTCGTTTCCGGCGTCTGGCGTTTTTGTATTCGGATAATTCGGCACTTTTCACCAAACAGGCACGTGTGGGGTCTTCCAAGTGGTCGATGAAAAGCGTACCGTTGAGGTGGTCTATTTCGTGCTGGAGCAGCACCGCCGCGGCACCATTGACATCCAGATGTATATCCTGGCCGGAGCGCGTCAACGCGGATACTTTAACCCGGTTGGACCTGTTTTTCGTCCAACCCCATACTTCGGGAATATTGAGACATGATTCATCGAACTCTCTGATTGTCCTGGACTTCCATGTGATCTCCGGATTGACCAATACCAGCACTTCGTTGAACCGTTTTTGCGCGATGGCGACATCGACGATCGATATGCATGTTTCGAAGCCGACTTGATTGGCTGACAAGCCGACCGTCATCGGTTTCCGTTTGTCACGGCTTTCACCTTTGTTGCTCGTTCCGTACACGTAGTCAAGGAGTTGCTCTATCTCATGCTGGACCGCGTTGGTGCGTAACTCCCGTTTCGTCACCCGTTTGCATGATGTTCTCAGTTTCGAATCGTTTGGCTCCAGTGGCTGCACCATGTTCACGCGGGAAAATCAATCAAACTTAGGCCGGTTTCTTCGTCGTATTCGCGGTGCCATGCATAAGGAAAAATCCGCATATGAATCTCGCACGTGCCGCCCACGGTCAACTCTTTGACGTGTCCGGCATACGCTCGGAGGTTCGCATCCGAAAGCACGGCATGGGCGTGAATAAACGGCTCATCGTCTTTGAGTGCTACATTGCCCTGGAGGCTGGCTATTTCTACGACTTGGTCGAATTGCTGGAACTCGTACGCCCGGGTCTCCAG
>CAZAXT010000020.1:0-3903 GCA_964489295.1 uncultured Candidatus Saccharibacteria bacterium
TAAAAATTCAACAGTTGTGATTTCAACAGTTTTAGCGATACTATATGCACTGTATGAATTCCGATACGACATTTGAAATCGAATCGAGATCATCAGACGACACACTGCGTATCGGTAGGCAGATCGGAGCTCAACTTCGCGGCGGTGAAGTACTGGAGTTAGTCGGTGACATTGGAAGTGGTAAAACCGTGTTTGTGCGCGGACTAGCCGAAGGTATCGGTAGCATTGATCAGGTGATGAGTCCTACATTCACTATTTCACGGATGTATTCGGGAAATACTGTCGATCTGCATCATTTTGACTTTTATCGTTTGAGCGAACCGGGCATCATGCGTACAGAACTTGCCGAGAGCATCGAACAAAACGAGGTGACTGTAGTAATCGAATGGAGTAATATTGTAGAGGACGTGTTACCGCGCCAGCGGCTTCGTATTGCATTCACTGCCATTTCTGACGATGTGCGAACGCTAACCGTGACCGCCCCCGACGCAACCCACGAAGCATGTATACAAGGAGTTATATGATTTTAGCTATCAAAACCGACAATCCGATCATGGAACTATATCTACTGAACGCGTCGGGAGCGCCGCTCGACCAGGATACTGAACGAGTCGGGAATCAGTTATCCAAAGAACTGCTCGCTCGCATCGAAAAGCTTTTAGAGGTCAACGAAGGCGGACTGGAAGATATGACCGGTATTATTGCCTACAAAGGCCCGGGTTCGTTCACCGGATTGCGTATCGGACTAACCGTAGCCAATACACTGGCGTACGCCCAACAGATTCCCGTCGTTGGCACTACGGGCGAAACGTGGCTCACTGAAGGCATATCAGAGCTTAAAGACGCGGAATCCGGCGACTTGGTTATGCCCGAATATGGCGGCGAAGCCAACATCACGCAACCACGTAAATAACGCAGCAGCACCACAACTTGTATCACCGCGAATAACTATATTAAGCATAAGAACTTGCATTTTGTCAAAAAATAATGTAACAAGGAGTATGGTTCACCTTTACAGGGGTGAAGGCTATAGTCGTAAAGGGTGGCGGCAACCGATCAATGGAGTCGTTGCATATGAGTGCGAATACACTGGAGTGGGATAGCAAATTTCCTGAAGATTCCACGGATTCCGACATCCGTTCAGAAGGATATGCCGTACATGAAGCCGCAGACATATTATCTTCGGTCATGGAAGCCGATGTCGTTAAGGTTGCACTCGAAGAAGATTCGGAAACAGCCATAGACACCATAAATAGTTACATTGGTTTTTTGGGCAAGTTTGATCTGCACATAACGCAACCCGCATATACAGGAATCGATCAACACTCGGTGGAAGATTTTGGCGAGGATGTGAATGCGGACAACTTTCTTCTGTTTTTGTTGGGCGAAGTCAATCCGGATAATATAAATCCGGATAGTATATGCGAACAGCGGCGCAAACGGCCATGTTATCAACGAGTCGCGTTTTTATTGCCGGAAACAACCACTTCCTTGCGCGAAACATTGCATGACCATGTAGACGGATTTCATGCGCTTTCGCGGGAGCACCAGGAACAAGTAGTAACCGTATATCAAATCATGCGTCTTTTGGTAGACGAAAACGACCCACACGTTACGGATAAGAACGGCTACGTCGACCCCTATTATTTAAAACGCTAAATTGATTTTGTCGCTCACGCGTCATATAGTGGAACCAGCGTTTTATAATACTGATAACGAGATCTACCGTTGCGTCTGGATGTAACTTCTTTTTCATGTTTGATCATTTCTATCACATTTCTTTCGAAACATCCGGCCACTGGTAAGAAAGGGAGCAACAATGGAATTAATTATGGTAGGAGCTGCCGTATTAGTCGGCGGTGGCACTGGGTATGTAGCCAAATCAGCCCAGGTTAAGCGTACACTCGGTCATGCCGAAGAAAAAGTTAAAAAACGACTACAGGAAGCGGAAGAAGAGAGTAAAAATATCGTACTTGAGGCCAAGGAAGAAGCCTCCCGTATCGCGGAAGAGGGCAAGAAAGAGGAAAAACAACGCCGACAGGAACTGACCGATACGGAAAAACGTCTCACCAAGCGCGAAGAAACGCTGGACAAGAAGCTGGATGACTTGGATAAACGTTCGGAAAAAATCCGTCAGCAGGAAAATGAGATCGAGGAATTCAAAAATGAACTAACCGAACTCCGGCAAAAAAGCCAGGAAAATCTGGAAAAAATTGCCAATATGAGCAAGGATGAAGCTGCTGACCGTCTCATGAAAATGACCGAAAAGGACATACGGGAAGATCTGACCAAGTTAACCGAAAAACTCAAGAATGATGCCAAAGATGCCGCCGAGGATGATGCCCGGACGGCACTTTTATCCGCCATGGAACGGCTCTCCAGTGACGTCAGCGTTGAAAAAACCGTTTCCTCAGTAGATCTACCCAATGACGAAATGAAAGGACGGATCATCGGCAAAGATGGCCGGAATATCCAGGCCATCGAACGGATCACCGGTGTTGACGTACTAGTGGACGATACGCCCGGTATGGTCGTACTCTCCAGCTTTGATCCGATCCGCCGGCAGGTTGCCCGCCGGGCGCTTGAAATTCTCATGGAAGATGGTCGCATTCATCCTGGTCGGGTCGAAGAAGTCGTCCAGAAAGCTCAGAAAGAAATCGATAAAGAGGTTATGCAAGCCGGGGCTGACGCGGCCCGAGAAACCGGCGTTATCGGTTTACCGAAGGAGGTGCAGCGGATGGTCGGCGAGTTGAAATTCCGTACTTCCTACGGGCAGAACGTTCTCAAGCACTCGGTCGAAATGACACATTTGGCCGGCATGATCGCCGAAGAGGTTGGCGCCGATGTGCGTGTCAGTAAATACGCGGCCCTGATCCACGATATGGGCAAGTCGTTGACACATAAAATGGAGGGCAAGCATCACCACATTTCCGGTGAAATGGCTCGCAAGTACGGGGTGGATGAAGCGATTGCCCATGCCGCGGAAGCCCATCATGATGATGTGGAAGCGACCACGCCCGAAGCCATGGTAGTCCGAGTAGTGGATGCCATTAGTGCGGCTCGGCCGGGAGCGCGAAGTCAGTCAGTTGAGAATTTCATGCAACGGATGCAGGATCTTGAAAACGTAGCAACCGGATTTTCCGGCGTAGAAAAAGCCTATGCTATTTCGGCCGGACGCGAGATAAGGGTGTTCGTCCAGCCCGAGGAGATAGATGACCTATCCGCCTATCGTCTCGCCCGTGATGTAGCCGATAAAATTGAAAGCACGTTGCAATACCCAGGAACGGTCAAAGTTAATGTTATTCGGGAAACCCGGTCAATTGAATATGCCAAGTAACTACTGCGTCTCTGTTTTACATATGTGTTTTTGTTTCGGAAAGGACGTATGAAACTTCTGTATATTGGCGACATCATGGGAAGACTTGGCAGAGACGTAATCAAACGCGAACTGCCGGAAATACGAGAAAAATACGCACCAGATCTCATATTAGCCCAAGCTGAAAACGTCACACACGGTTCGGGTATGAGCCGACAACACTATCATGAATTGCAAAAATTAGGCATCGATGGGTTTACGAGCGGTAATCATATTTTCAAACGTGAAGACTTGCAACCGTTGCTTGATGATCCGTATACACCAATCACTCGTCCAGCTAACTACCCAGCCGGCAATCAAGGGGTGGCATATAAAACGCTTTCGACACAGAACGGCGATATAGCATTCGTCACACTCATGGGGCAGATCGTCGGCAAAGACGCTAATGTACCCGCTGACAATCCTCTCTATGTGATAGATGACATCTTGGAGGATATCCATACACACCAACCAATAGCCACGGTGGTAAATTTCCACGGGGATTATTCCAGCGAAAAGGTAGTCATAGGCCAATACTTGGATGGATA
>CAZAXT010000020.1:4003-6060 GCA_964489295.1 uncultured Candidatus Saccharibacteria bacterium
GCGCGCCTGCTTTGGGAGCAGGAGGTCGCCGGTTCAAATCCGGCATCCCCGACCACGTTGCACCGCATTTTTTGGAAACATATTGTTTGAGTGTAGAGAAAATACTGTCATGAGATTTCACAAAATCCACATCGAGATGGGATAATCCGAATACATGACAGCGAAGTCCGAGATTACCGTTACGAGACAGCAAGACAAAGAAGACGGCTGGGTATTTAGTGTGGACGTCGAAGATGAGAGCGGACAGACGCATTGTACCGTCACGGTGGACGCGTCGCATTGGCGCCGTCTAACCGGTGAACACGTTACACCCGAAGCACTCGTGCAATATTCCATCGATTTTCTCTTGCAGAGAGAGCCGAAAACATCAATTTTACCGGAATTCGACCTCGATATAATCAACCAATACTTTCCCGAATATGAGCGTACGGTACAAGCTCGATGGAATACATGACCGACCATGGCACCCGCTTAGAATGTGTGCGTGGTGACATAACACGACAAGAAGATATGGACGCGGTTGTCAATGCGGCCAATGCCGAATTAGCACCGGGTGGCGGAGTGGCTGGTGCTATCCATGAAGCGGCCGGACCACGGTTATATGATGAAGCGCTTCAGTACGCGCCTATTCAACCGGGCCAAGCAATTATTACCGGTGCGTATGACTTGCCCAACACGTACGTCATTCACTGCCTAGGTCCGCGGTACGGTCTAGATGCACCTGCGGCCGAACTGCTTGCTTCTTGCTACGAAGCAGCGCTTATGCGTGCTGAGGAAGCCGAAATACGGTCCATTGCGTTTCCGGCGATTTCCGCGGGCGCATTCGGATATCCGCTTGATGAGGCTGCCATGGTTGCGATGGAAACGGTAAAACGGCACATTCCTGCATTGAAAACAGTGGAAGTTATACGATTCGTGCTATTTACGAAAGAAGCGGAACGTGGGTTCCTGCGTGCGCGTAAGAGCGAACGTTCGTCATAATACATATCGTATGGCTACGAAACCGAGTACGAGGAGAACAACAAATAGCAATGACAGAATATCGATGTATTTTTCGATTTTATCTCTGTATTTAGCCCCCAGTTTGTGAGCCAACCACGCTACGAGAATGAAGCGGGCTCCCCGACTCAGGAACGAGGCCAGAACGAAAGCGGGGAAGTTGATGCTGAACACGCCGCCGGCTAAGGTGAATACTTTGAACGGTATAGGCGTAAACCCGGCAGCAAATACTGCCAAGAAGGCGGTATTATTGTAACTTTGCTGGACCGCCTCAAAGTCCGACTGCAGATGATAAGCATCGATGATGGGTTGACCGATGCTTTCAAACACATAAAACCCGATCAGATAACCGAGTGCAGCGCCGAGCACGGATGCTATAGCTGTTATCAAAGCGAATCGAAGCCATTTTCTCGTATTGGCTACGGTCATGGCTATGAGCAGCGGATCCGGCGGAATCGGGAAAAACGAACTTTCGCTAAAGGAGAATCCGAACAGCGCCCGTTCCGCCCATGGGGAGTCACCCCATTTCATCATCCAGGCATAAAGACGGCGAATGGTTTTTCGAGGCCAATTCAGTATGTTTACCAATAGCGAATTGCGGTCTTTCGGTGTATTCGAAGCCGTATTTGGCATGTTGTTTTTGCTCATCGTCGCATTATATCAGCTAAATGTAGTTTCATAGCACCTATCCATAAAACCATATCCCGAAGTGATTGATATGCACGGTGACGTTATGGTGGCTTGCTATACTGGTATGTATGTCTCTAATGCCCACGCGTCGTCAATGCGAGGAATTTCAATCTCACGTATACCGCATGTATGCGAGGTACGGTCGGGATTTACCGTGGCGGAGCGATGTACGTCCGTACCCGATTCTCGTATCCGAAATCATGCTGCAACAGACTCAAGTAAGCCGTGTAGTACCAAAATTCCAAGAGTTTTTGCATCAATTTCCTAATGTACACAACTTGGCGGATGCCCCGCAGGCGATGGTTATTCAGATGTGGCAAGGACTCGGCTATAATCGACGAGCACGGTTTTTGCACCAGACTGCCCAA
>CAZAXT010000020.1:6160-10645 GCA_964489295.1 uncultured Candidatus Saccharibacteria bacterium
GTGGCAAGGACTCGGCTATAATCGACGAGCACGGTTTTTGCACCAGACTGCCCAAATCGTATGTCAGCGCTACGACGGACATATTCCGGACTCTCAGGACGAACTCACACGTCTTCCCGGTATTGGTGCGAATACAGCAGGCAGTATAGCCGTATTCGCGTACAATCAACCGGTTGTTTTTATCGAAACCAACATTCGAAGCGTATTTTTGCACTGGTTTTTTGGTGACCGGGAAGATGTCCCCGACAAGGAAATCCTTCCAGTGGTTGAAACTACGCTGGATCGGTCGGATCCCCGGCAGTGGTATTGGGCACTTATGGATTATGGTGTACGCATAAAACAAACCCGCTTCAACCCGTCGCGACGAAGTCGACATTATACCCGTCAAAGTCCGTTTTCGGGTTCAAAGCGTGAAATTCGTGGCGAAGTCATACGGATTTTAACCGAATCCGCACATTCCTACGAGCAATTAGCTTCACGTGTTACTGATGCCCGGCTTCCTGATGTTCTCGCGGATTTGGAATCGGAACAACTCATCGTGCAAACTAGCTCGGATTATTCTTTGTTACACTAGTCCCAACAAACACGCTCATAGATGTGTAGCATCTCTCAAGTAGTTTTTATATTTCCGTCGTCGGTGTGTATTACACGCTGCGGGAAGGGGATTTCGATATCCTCTTCATCGAACGCGGCTTTGAGCCGTTTTCGGTATTCACCCGCGGCACTCCATTGCATGAGTGGCTTGGTTTCGCCAACGATTTTCACGTCTATACTTGAATCTCCAAAGTTATCCACACGCCAGAATTGGGGTGGCGTGATGATCGTTTCTTTCCAATCTTCATCTTCGGCGAGCTCTTTGCCGATTCTGTCAACGACTTTTATGACACGGTTGATATCCGAGTCATAGGCAACCCCGATATCCAGATTAATCCGGGCATAGTCTTTCGAGAGGTTTTTCACGCGTTGAACAGTCCCGTGCGGGATATGGTGTACGGCACCATCAAGATCGCGGAGGCTGGCATACCGGAGCGTTATGTCCTCTACTACACCCCAATCCCCGTCGAGGTCGATGACATCGCCTATCTGGTATTGATTTTCAGTGATAACATATACTCCGGCAAACACATCGCGCAGGATGCTTTGCGCGCCAAACCCGATCACAATACCGACAACACCACCCGCTGCCAGGACCGGACTCAGGTTTACTTCCAATTCGATCAAGATCAATATAAAAGTAATAAGCCATACGATCAAACCGAATATACCCTGGGAAATATCGAGCAGGGTCTCTTCGCGTTGCCGATGTTCGGCTTCACTCTGAAAACGACTGGTTTTAACGGTGCGCCGGATCACTCCTTCCAGAGGTTTTATCCCGAACCGTTTTACAACAGCGGCGGCAATGATAATAATCGCCAGTGGCAGCACATGTTCGTCCAGCCAACCTATAATCGTATTGAGGATGTGCACATCCTGTAATATATCCATCACGTATCATCATACCAGAGATGAGTATACAGCACGAGGTTGCACAAAATGCTACGATAGCACATATGAAAGCTTGGCATTTCTTTGTTCTCAGTGTCGTATTGTTCGGTATTGCTATTCTGGGGTTACGACATAATGATCTCACCTCGCTCAATATCAAGACGCGTATCATCCAACAAGATAGGGCCGGCGAACCCACCCAGGACGACATAAACGATCTGGATCAATTTTCATCTACCCATATGAATGCGAGTCGGAGGGTTGTGCTTGAAGGTGCGTATAAGCGAGCCCAGGCCGAAGCCCGGGCAGAAGCTGACAACTCAGTCGATGGCGATGTATATGAACAGGCACAGAACGCGTGTGACCGGCAGGGACAACAAACGACGGCGAATGCTGACTGTGTACAGAACTATGTCCAGCAACGGCTTGATGACTCGAATGCAAACGTTGATATGCCGGACAAAAGGCATTTTACATACGAATATCACTCACCAATCTGGACGGATGACGTACCGGGACTTTCAATTGCCGGCGGTATTCTCGGCCTCTTGATCGGGGGCGTCTTGTACGTCAGAGACAATCTGCGGAATTTATCACAAAAGAAAACCGATTCTTAGTAAGTAGTGAGAATCGGTTTTCGGTTTTGTACCCCTATGACTAAGAGGCCTCTTGTTTATGGAGTAATTTCGGTATTGTCACCGGAAGTATCTTGCTGGTCGCTAGATTCAGTCTCGGCGTTGCCGTTTTCTTGTTGATTCGAAGTTTCCGACTGGTTTTGCTGGTTTTGTTCGACTGAACTTCCCGTTTCGTTGCCGCCTTGCTGGCTCTGCTGGTTTTGTTGGGCCTGTTCATTTTGCCTGATCGCTTGTGCGACTTGTCCGTCTGGTTTCAGGTTTTCCCAGAATACAACCTTATCTGAAGATATGAACATTCTGTCTTCAGGAGCGTGCAACTCATTACCCAGTTTCGCGAGGCTAACCTCGGGCTGCTGGTCGTTTTGAGTGCTTCCTTGTTCGGGTTGTATTTGCTGGTTAACTTGAAGATAGTATACGTTTTCGAGCACCATTCGTCCGTTATTGGCGTTCGTGATGTTTCCGAAATACACCTGGTCGTTTGTAAGAAATACCGCTTGGTATTGCTCGGATTTCACCATATTTTTACTGGTACTATCGCTTGCTTCGAGGAACATGCCGGAGACAATTGATCCAAGTACGGCTAAACCTGCAATGATAACCAAAGCGACTACGATCTTGCTTTCCAGGGTCGGCTGGTACCATCGATTGCCAGAAGATTGACCACCACTGGCCTGATACTGACTATTGGGTGGAGGCTGGTGTCCACCGGAATCGTTTTGTGGTTGTTGGTTTCGAACCTGGTGTGGTTGTTGTGGGTTCATGTCCATAGTCTATATCTACCCCATTTCTTTTATGCGTGCACTCTTAGACATTATTGCTAATGCTTGTATTGTATGAAAAACCACCGGTCTGTGCAATACGCACACGATACCGGTCAACATAAATTACTCAATAACAGATGACGATGCTATTTCCGTACTACTCACGCGTATGTTTATGAGGGTTGTGGTGAAAGCTTGTTTTGTGCAGCGTTCCGTCAATACTCCGGAAGTGCATCCGATGTAACAGTTGACAGCTGTAAAAAGATAGGTATAAGCTATACGCTAGTAAGTAAAGGAGAGGTTATGGCTTACACATACACGAACCATAAAGGGGTGACGTATCATTTACACGCAAAAGACGTAACGCTTCGTGGCGGTCGCCAACAGCGAATCTACTACTTTGCCAAACAGGAAAAGCCCGGTGAATCTATTGAAGAGCTGCCGGCTGGCTTTGTGGTTACAGAAAATCAACGGAACGGATTTCCGACCCTCAAGCGCGGGTAAGCGAGACGTTTCAACTTTTCCAAAAAAGACCCTGATAAGCAGGGTCTTTTTTGTATTGCAGCATTCAATTGACGAACGTTAAGGCGGTACCAGGACTGTCGGCTCGCCCGGCTCGACCGATGCGGTGAATGTAATCGTCATAGGTCTGTGGCTGATCGTAATTTATCACGTGTGTGATATCTTTGATGTCCAGCCCTCGAGCGGCAACATCGGTCGCGACCATTACGCGTGCACTGTTTTTCCGGAACTGGCTTAAGGCTTTTTGTCGCTGAGATTGCGTTTTATTGCCATGAATTGAAACGGATTGGACACCACGTGCGTTCAAATCCCTGGAAAGTCTTTCTACTCCGCGTTTGGTTTCACCGAAAATCAGGATTTTTTCAAATGAGTCCTTACCCAGAAGCGCGTGCAGTTTTTCGTCTTTGTTGGCACTGGTAACGCGTACAATATCCTGCTCGACGTTGTCGGCCGTATCGCCCGTTTTGACGGTTACGGTGACGGGGTCTCGCAGAAAAGAGTGCATGATAGTTTCTACGCTCGGTGGCACGGTAGCGGTTAAAAATAACGACTGCCGGTCGACGGGCAGTTCTCCCAGGATGGCCTTGATGTCATTAATGAAGCCCATGTCGACCATACGATCTACCTCATCGAGCACGACGCTACGGCAGTTTTTTAGCTTCAGGCTTTTCCGGTGGATGAGATCCTTCATTCTTCCTGGAGTGCCGATAATGACATTCGGGTTTCGACGGAGGTCGCTAATCTGCCGGTGGATTGGTGTACCGCCGATACACAACGTACTATGCAACTTCATACCTTCCGAAAACTGGGAAAATTCATTTTGTATCTGCATGGCCAGTTCGCGTGTAGGAGTAATGATGGTTGCCTGTTGGTGTGGATCCGCGATCAATGTATTGATGAACGGGATAAGAAATGCCGCAGTCTTACCGGTACCGGTGTTAGCCATACCTACGACATCTCGGCCGGCTAGGGCGTGTGGTATGGCCTGGTCCTGGATCGGGGTGGGGGTTTCGTAGCCACGGTTTTGTATCGTTTCCTGCAATGAAGGGTGTAAGTCAAAATCGCTGAACCGGTTTTGGGCT
>CAZAXT010000021.1:0-8317 GCA_964489295.1 uncultured Candidatus Saccharibacteria bacterium
CCAAACCAAGTTGCTCAAATAATTCAGCCAACGCACGAACGCCGTACCAGGCAGCGAACCGTGGTTGGCACCCGCCCGGGATTTGATACACCGGCACATTGTCCGATTCCGCACGTTCCACCAGCTTCCCGCCGCTTGCCGCCACTACCATCAATGCTTCACGCTTTCGGGCTTGGTCGTATGCACTGACAGTCTCTTCGGTATTACCCGAATAGCTCGAACACACAACCAGTGTCTGCTTATCCACATATGCGGGTAGATCATATCCGCGCACAATTTCGAACGGGACGGGGAGCTGATCGAACCACCACGTTTGTGCTAATCGAGCAGCTAATGCCGAGCCGCCCATACCAGCCACGACGACCCGGGTAATTCCGGAGGCATCGATTTCACTCTCGACATTGAATCCGTGTAGCAGTTGCTTATATTGCCCGGTTATTTCTTCTCGAGAATTGTCACTATCAATCTGTTCTATGACTTCGTTTTTATCCAGCATGCGTGTGTCGTTTATTGGGTTTAGTATAACACATCATTAGGATTCGTCCGCCTCTTCCTGGTTTTCGATAGGGGTAGTTCTAGGAGCATCAAACCACCCCTCACCTTCGATAAGTCTGTCTACGCCAAGAAGCGGATGGACCTCACTGTTGTCATTGTTTACTGGTTTCTGACTCTCTACTGGATCGTCACCAGATCCTCCAAGCTCTTTCCAACCACTGTTATATTTTACCCACATATTTTCTCCATCTATTTACGCATCACAATTTGAAAACATCAACGAGCCTGTTATGAAAACGGGCTCGTTGGATAAAGTCGTGTATCGACAGGCATATTACATCACACCCGACACTCCCACATCAAATTTTCAAGTGAAATATAGATAGGTGCGAATGTCACGTGTTTTCATTACATCATGCCGGGCATGCCGCCGCCCATGCCGGCCATGCCGCCGCCGGCGTCATCGCCGCCGCTATCCTGTTCCGGGATATCCACGATCAAGCCACCCATGGTCATGGACGTACCGGCCACACTAGTGGCATTCTGAACCACTTCGCGGGCAACTTTGGCCGGGTCAATGATGCCGGCTTTGCGCATATCCTGTAGTTTGTCAGCGCTGGTGACATCAAAGCCGTATCCGTTCTTGGCCTTGAGTACTTCGGGGAGTTTCTCGTCCGGGTTAAGTCCGGCATTGTACATCAGATGTTTGAACGGTTGCAGTAAGGCGTTTTTGAGAACGACCCATCCGGCAGCTTCGGAATCGCCGACTTTGTGGTCATCCATCTCGATGGTCTTGGCCAAGTCCACGAACGTAACCGCGCCGCCGGCTACGATACCTTCGGCCGCAGCCGCTTTGGTAGCGGCAACAGCGTCATCCACGCGGAATTTCTTCTCTTCGATCTCGGTCTCGGTGGCACCGCCGACACGGACAACCGCGACTTTTCCTGTCAGTGAGGCGACACGGCGTTCCAGATTCTCTTTCTCGTACTCGCTGTTGGCGTTTTCGGCCTGGCCGCGGATCTGCTGCATGCGGTTTTCGACTTCGCCCGGATCTCCGCCGCCTTCGATGATGGTGGTTTCGTCCTTATCAGCGATAATCTTGCGGGCCGTACCCAGCATATCCAGATCGGCATTTTCGAAACTATAGCCGCGGTCTTCTGAGATGACTGTGCCGCCGGTCAGGACCGCGATATCTTCCAGCATGGCTTTGCGGCGATCGCCGAAAGACGGTGCTTTAACGGCCAGGGTATTGAAGACGCCTTTGAGCTTGTTCAACACGAGGGTGGCCAGTGCTTCGCCTTCGATTTCATCAGCGATGATGACCATATCTTTGCGGCCGGCGTTGGAGGCCTGCTCCAGCAAGGGCAGGATTTCCTGGACATTGGAAATTTTCTTGTCGGTGATCAGAATGGCCGGTTTTTCATAGACGGCTTCCATCCGGGAAGTATCGGTTACCATGTAGGGACTGACGAAGCCTTTGTCCAGGGTAAACCCTTCGACGACTTCGGACTCCATCTCCAGCCCCTGGCCTTCTTCGACCGTAACGACGCCGTCGTTGCCGATCTGTTCGATGATGTCAGCGATCATATTGCCGACTTCTTCGGAGCCGGCGGAAATGGTAGCGATCTCAGCGATGCGTTCTTTCTTGTCACCGATTTGTTCGGTCAAATCGCCCATGTGGTTGAGTACATGGTCAGTGGCAGCATCCAAACCGCGGCGAAGATCCATAGGGTTGTGTCCGGCCGCGATCAAGCGGTTGGCTTCGTTGAGAATGTGGTAGGTCAGCACCGTGACCGAAGTCGTGCCATCGCCGGCCACATCGTTCATCTTGGTCGCTGCCTGTTTGACCAACTCGGCACCGACACTCTGGCCCTGTTGTTCATCCGTCTCATTGGGCAGTTCCACGCTTTTGGCTACCGTCACTCCGTCGTGAGTAATGGTCGGGCTGCCATAGCCTTTCTCGATCACCACGTTCCGGCCTTTGGGGCCCATAGTTACTTTTACCGCATCATACAGCGCTTTCGCGCCTTCCAACACGCGCTTGCGCGCATCATCGTCATAAAACATCTGTTTGGCCATACTCAATCTCCTTTCGGTCACTTAATTGTTAAATCTAATTGCCAAATCCGAAACAATATTTGAATACCAATGGCATAAATCATTCGTTTTGATTTAATATTTTTGTTATTTGAATTTGCTTCGGACTTAGAGTTTAGTGCTTCTACTTGATGACGCCCAGTACGTCTTCCTCTTTGAGGATCATGTACTCTTCGCCTTCTATGGTCACTTCCGTGGTGCCGTATTTTGGATACACGATGGTGTCATCTTTTTTAACCTCAGCCACGTCTTTGCCTACGTCTATTACTTTGGCCATTTGAGGTTTTTCCTTGGCGTCTTCGGGGAGATAAAAACCGGATGCCGTCTTGTCACTCGCCTCTTCGGCTTGAGCCACGATGCGGTCAGCCAGTGGTTGAACCTTCGCCATACTCGCGTCCTCCTTTATTACTCTCTACAGGCTAGCACTCGTATTATTTGAGTGCTAAGTGCTCTCTTATGGTAGCGAATAGAGATGAATGGTGTCAATATATGCACCTCGCGCGAGTTTCGCGAGTTTAATGAACGAAGATATATCGTTATTCCGCTTCATTATCGTACACGTTGTACCACCGTCCGTTGGTATGACGCGTTCTGTCTCCATGCTCGCACAAGTGCCATTGATTTTGCCCGTCTTCCCCTGGAGTTATTTCAAACATGGTTAATCTGTCAAACCGGGGGTCTGACTCTATCAGACGTATATCTTCATTCCGTATTGGCTCTCCATCTGGAGTATATAACGCTCCCAAATGAATGACTTCCCCCGTATTAATACCGAGCTCTCCGAGCGGTATACGGGCAACGAGAAAATTGCTGTCCTCCGGAGCCATAGACATGCTACCTTCTATAATTTCCGGTGATTCGCAACGGTTCCAGTCAGTATATTGTTCTTGTGATTGCAGCGATTCAGCCGACAAAACTGCTTCCATTCTTTATTCATGATGCAACGCTTGTTTTGAACCATGTGAGGACCAAGAACGGAGTGTTGGTCTGACATGCTCCACAAGCGAGTGCTAGTGCAGGAATAGTAGCATATTTTTGCGTTATTAACAACTATATTGTACTAGTTAGTAATTGTGAGAGCCTTTCGAGGTTATCATCTACTGTTTTTTTGTCTCTCGCTTCAACGTTCAACCGCAACAGTGGTTCGGTGTTGCTGGGGCGGACGTTAAACCACCAATCGTCATAGCTGACAGTCAGGCCGTCCAGCCGGTCCTGTTCGCCGTCTGAAAATTCGCTGGCGATGCGTTCGATCATCGCTTCTTTGTCCTCGACTTCGAAATTAACCTCCCCTGAATCGTAATACGCCTTCCGGAACGGTGCTACCAGTTCGGATAGCGTTTGGCCAGCATCGCTGAGTACTTGCATCGCGGCCATGCCCGCGATCAAACCGGAATCGGCATACCAGTTGTCACGGAAATAGTAATGCGCCGAGTGTTCCCCGCCGAACGGCGCGTCGTATTCGCGCATTTTGGCCTTAATGTAGGAGTGACCGACCTTAGTGCGAACCGGGGTTCCACCATACTTTTCGATGGTTTCGGGAACGATCCGAGAGGTAATAGCGTTGTGAAGTATGGTACTCCCCGGGTTTTGTTCCAGAAAGTATCGGGCCAGCAGCGCGGTCGTCACGCTTCCTGAAACCGCTGATCCTTCTTCATCGACCAGCAACATCCGATCGCCATCCCCGTCAAAAGCGATGCCAAAATCCAGTCCATACTCCACGACCGTCTGCTGTAAATCCTCCAGTGTTTCGGATTTCAAAGGATTGGCTTCGTGGTTGGGAAATGTGCCGTCGAGTTCAAAATACAACGGGGTAACGTCCAAGGGCGCCTTGCCTTGCAGGTACGGGATGACAGCGCCGGCCATGCCATTGCCGGCATCGACGGCCACTCGGAACGACTGCAGATTCGGAGCAAACCCGAGGGCGTGATCCACCCACGCATCCATGAGGTTCTGTTCCGTGACCGAGCCGGTTCCGGTTTCTCGGAACGATGCTGACTCGACCCGTTCCTTGATATCGAGCAGGCCGGTTTCCACACCGACCGCCTGGGCGCCTTCACGGCATAATTTCATCCCGTTATAGGCGCCGGGATTGTGACTGGCCGTAACCACGATGCCACCGGCGGCTTCCAAATGCCCGGTTGCGAAATAGATCATATCGGTCGTGATCTGCCCGACATCTACCACGTCCCTGCCCTGCTCGGTTATGCCGGATACGACCGCTGCGGCTAAACCGGCCGAATCTTTCCGCATGTCGCGACCGACCACGATCGGCTTGGACTGGGTGCTTTCAGCTGTTTGGCTCAAAAAATCGGCAAATGCCCGGCCGATCTTCCGGGCTACATCCTCATCCAGCTCATCCGGAACCAGTCCACGGATATCATAGGCCTTGAAAATCGCATCCAGATTCATATGGGTATGATAGCACACCTTTTATTTGGAGAATTCGGTAGATATGTATTTTAATATACACATCTACCGAAAGACGGTGGACGTACGCCTACGCACAAAGGAGCGGGCATGACCATCGGGATCCAGGTCGAGGCTGACCACGATGATCAGAACGTGATAATCACGTTTCAGGCACCTGCGGGTACACTCTGGAACGACGTGGGTTTCAGCCGTCCTGGCGATCATGAATTCGGAGAGCTCGATGCGCTTGGTCAAATGCTCTTGGCCCGTATCACTGAACGCCAAGACGTGCAGGCAGTCGAACTCTTGCGGGAAGATGTCGCCACCTCCCCTCAACCCGTAGCCGAGGGGGTGGAAGTCGACCACTTCATCGTGCTCACCCCCTGCGAAGATGGTGACCCCAACACAATGCAACGCAAGGTACGCGAGCTGGTCGTGAGTATCTACGCCGACATATTGAAAGGGTACACGTTCAATACGTGTATCAGCGAAAGCTTCCACGAAGTGTCACTGCAACGAGCAGGCGCCAATGCGGGCCGTGAAGCAGTCAACTGCATGGCCGTCAACAGCGACCCGATTCATGACCGGCGAGATCGCCGCTATGCGTGGTAAAGCGTAGAATTTCCCGGCGCGGTGAATTTTGTGTAGTGACTCTTAGAGTCGTTATGCACCTTCCCTATTCACCGCCCGGGCGTCTTTTATACATGGATTTTATTGCAGAAACAGTACGGCACATACTGTGGCCGTACCAAAAACAAAACGGCCATCATACGTAAGATGCATCGGAATCAATCAGCGCTATACCGGACAGCTGCCTGGTGCCGATGATAGGATTCTTTCCGAAAAACCGAGATCACGTTTTAATTGATGAACCGTTTTTAAGTAATGCCTCCGCTACCTCTCGGTCGTTCCATGGAATGCGTTCACCGGACACCCGGCGATAGGACTGGTGTCCTAGGCCGAGTAAAACCACCGTATCCTCAGGTTCGGCCATCGCGAACGCGCCGGCGATGCCTTCCCGGCGGTCAGGCACTTCATGTACTTCGGCATGGCCGCTTTCCTCGGTTGCTTTCACGATCGCCCGGCGGATTTCCTCCGGATCGGTATTCATCGGTTCGTCATCAGTCACAATGGCTACATCGGCCAGTCTGCCAGCTACCATACCGATACCGGTGTAATCATGATTGGCCGCCCCGCCAAATACGGCAATGACCCTCCCCTCGGTCAACTCTTGGATGCTCTTCAATACATCCTCATAGGCATCGGGGGAGTGGGCATAGTCGATGATGACATTGAACTTTTGCCCTGCTTCTACTGATTCCATCCGGCCCACCACACCACTGAGTTTTTCCAGTCCTCCTACGACGTCTTCGGTGGTAACATCAAGTCCATACGCTACCGTCGCGGCTGCCAGCGCGTTATACAGATTGAACTTCCCGGGTAGTTGCATTCGGAGATCATCCGTTTCTTCGCCGTATTGCAGTTGAAAACCAGTCCCATCCGGTCGGAACGAAGCGTCATGAAACCGTACTTGGGTGTCCTCGCCTTCCCCGTAGGTATATACGGTGCAGCGTGATTGGCGCTGGAAGTAGTCGTACCACTCGTCATCACGGTTCAGTGCCGTGAATCTTTTCGCCATACGAAACAGTTTGGCCTTAGCGGCGGCGTAATTTTCCATAGTGCCATGATAGTCCAGATGGTCCGGGCGGAGGTTGGTCATGACACCGACATCGAATGCAATACCGCTTAATCTCCCCTGCTCCAGCGCATGCGAGGTTGCCTCCAGTATAGCCCAATCCATCTGTTCAGAACGCATACGCTTGAGCAGTTTTTGTAGCGTCCATGGGTTACTGACCGTCATATTGCGATCATTCTCCCACTCCTCTTCTCCGACCCGGAAGTTAACGGTCGTACTTACACCGGTCATATAGCCGGCTTGGCGGAGAACGCTGTCAATGAAGTTGATGGCAGTCGTCTTGCCGTTGGTGCCGGTGACACCGATGACGTTCAGCCGTTTACCGGGAAAACCGTTGACGGCAGCCGCCACCCACGCCTCAAGCGTATGTCCAAGTGCATCGGTACGCTGATAAAACCGTTCACCGAGAATCTTCCTCAGCCACTTGGCTATTAATCTGATGGGTTTGTTCATGCTCTTCGAATGCCTTTCCCTCGCACCCGATTATACCTGAAACGCGTATAGGGTATAAACCTGATACTTTTAGCGCAACCCAATTAATCGCTGTGAACACCTCTAATAGCCGCACGGCTTACTTCGCCAGAGTAATGCATCTAATATCGAACCTATGCGTTTTAGCCGGTCTTCTCTAGTAATCGCAAGGCTTCTGTTACGCTATTAACATCGTTTAAGTTTTTCCACTCCTGGTACCGGTCGCCGTACAGAATTTGCAACAAACGTTCTTGCGACCGGTGGCGGGTATCGTCATCAAACGTTTCGTCCAATCCCCATTCTTTGACCAATGAACCTTCAGGTAATTGAGCAAAGTCACGTCGTATTTTTTCAACTTCGTCAGGGTTATTGTAGTGATAATCTTCTTCTTGCTGGAGAGGTCCGTGTATTAGGTCGCTCGGATCGGGGTAGTTGTCAAGCACAATTTCACTCATCCCTGCTGCAATACCTCTTCCTACTTTGCTATTGGGCTGTACACTGCTAAACAAACCTTGCAATTCTGCATACACACCCGGTTCTGACTCATCGTTGATAAGACGATTGAGTTTAGAGTATTGCTGATGATAGTGCTGCATTGATTCCTGGCTGAGTTCGTAGTCGGGGTCTTCAATATGGCGCTTTATTTGTGAGGGCACCACCCAAGGAACCGGAACTTCGAGCACCGCTTGCTTTTCACGAAAATCCCTCTGCTCCATAGCCATCGAAGTTCCACCTGGACGTTCCATCGCCAAACCAAGCGCTGTTTTTAGTTGTTTGGAAGGTTCGTCGCTTTCTTTGTTCGCACTCTCGTCAGTCACATCATTAGATCCATATTCTTCCGCGTCTGCGACAGAAGAGTCTTCCAGCACATTGAATGTAGTAGATGTATTCTCCGGAAGATCGCTTAGATCAAGTATTTCTCCGTTACCGGGTGGCGTTGAATATTTTTCAGACATACTCTAAAGCTCCTGTATATTTTAGTCGAAGTCGAAAGTAAGTTATGTTGTTTTTGTTTCTGCTACATGCACTGGTTGCATCGTGAATTAAGTATAACATAAAAACTCCAATTTTGCAAATCTGCTACACTGATCCTGATGAATGTGCTTGGGATTGAGACCAGTTGTGATGAGACGGCTGCTGCCGTGGTAC
>CAZAXT010000022.1:0-7432 GCA_964489295.1 uncultured Candidatus Saccharibacteria bacterium
TCTTACAAAAGGCTTCCAACGACCACGCGAAACGGATGCGATTCACGGACGCGGGTACGCTGCTATACGTAACCAGGCATAACGAAGTAAAACGGCTCAACGTCGGGGGCGGGAGTATCGAAACTGCCGCTGAAGTCAACGGGTACAATGTCCGGCTCGACCCTTCGGGTACGTATGCCAGCCACGTCGAAGACGGCAAAATCCGCATAACGTCCATCGAACCGGATCGGGTCGTTCGGGAACTGAACGGCTCGGTTCACACCTGGCAGGATGACTCGACCATAATGTACCTGAAGAACCAAAAAGACGGTTCCATTTTCATCGAAGAAGGTCAACTGAACCGGTATCATTTCGAAACCGACAGCCGTGATCAGCTCACTCAGATAGCCGGTACGGCCATTCATCCGATCACCTCATACTCAGGGTTCGTACTGACCGCTGCCGGGGAAGAAGTAAGCGAAAATGCCAGGTTGACGCTGTATAGCGACCGGCAGGATCCGGAAGTAGTGGTGTCTGATCAAGCCATCCAGAACACCAGGAGCGGGTCCAGCCTTATGCTGTTCCAGACCCGTGACACACCGACCTTGAAGCACCTTAATCGGCATGGACGGGTGGAATCGACCGAGCTTGAACCGGTGAGTGACGTATACCGACCCATAGATGACGATACGATCGCGGCTGAAATTATCTATGACAATCGCCGGGTTATCGCCTTGTATGACGTAACCGAAGCGGTTATAGAATCGACGCTGTCTCTTCGTGACGTCGGGGAAGTTACCGACGTTGCCGCATCCGGAGATTTCATCGCCGTTACCACGACTGACGGACTGTATGTAGGGGAGATGTGACTATGTATATATCAAGAAAAACCAAGATACTTTTCGGCATAGGGATATTCATAATACTCATTGCCGCCGGTGCCGGCGTGTATCTGTTCGTCTTCCGCGACCAGGGCTTCCAGCTGATAGGTACATATCCCGGCAGCAATGTGCGCATCGACGAACGGTCGCCGACCGTGGAGTTCGAGTTCAGCCAACCTGTTCGTCTGCCCGACAACTTCAGCGTAAACAGCGATCCATCCATCGACGCCGAAGTATACGCCCGGGACGATACGGTGTTCGTGATACCCAACCACGCGTTACTCCAACAACACGAGTATACGATTTCGACCTCGCGGATCGAGAGCCAGTCCGGAGAGAGTGTCGACGGGGTTGAATTGACATTCAGGACCGACCGAAACCAATCGCCGCGTCTGAGTTTTATCCGGAGTTTACCCGTTCACAACCCCGGCTACAGTATTACGTATCTGGAGGATGAAGATACGTTCGTAGTCCGGATCACCGAAGTCCCGATTGACGAAAAACGCTCTCGGGCACAAAACTACTTGCAAAACAACGGCATAGACACCACGCAAAACGATGTGAAATATGATGTACTTCGCAGTGTGGAAGATCGCGGAGCTCCAGCAGGGTAGTACTCACCGAATCGATATTTTGATACCGACAATTTCATGTGTTTGAAGCCGTTCCAGTAGTTCTTCTTGCCGCAGACGGAGGTCGTTGGCCACGGTCGCGCTTGGCGTTTCTATGGTCAAGACACCGCTTTGGAGCCGCCGTGCCCGCACTTTTCCCGGGTACAACTCGTGCAACACCTCCTGGATGGCGGCCAGCGTGTCCGCACGGCCCACATCGAGCGAATCAACCCGTTCCCGCATAATGTCATCGATCGATCGCATCAAACACCTCGATTATAATCTAATGGTAGCATAACCGGTTCGCAGTTGCTGCGGCGGATGGGTAGCCGTGATGATGGTTTGGGTGTCCGTAATGCGTTCCAGTAACGCGGCTTGGCGTGTCTCATCCAGTTCACTGAAAACATCATCCAGAAGCAACACGGGCTCAGATGAAGCGTAGGTGCGGATGTAGGACAGTTCGGCCAGCACGAGCGCGATGGTTGCCGTACGAACCTCACCACGCGACCCCACGTCGGCTAAGACCCGGGAATCATATAGTATGCGCACGTCGTCCCGGTGCGGGCCATAACTCGTGTTGCCGTAAGTGAAGTCGGTCTCGATCGAACCTTCCAGCTGGCGTAATAATTCATCGGGGTACGCATCCATGCCGGTTTTTGATGAGTAAGTGAGTTCGACCGTACTCTCATCCCCGGTCATGTTCCGGTATATCTCTGGTACGTGTCGGTTAAAAAACTCCATCAGTGCTTCGCGGCACCGACGGATATACTCGGCCTGTTCCACCAGCAACACATCCCAGCCGAATACGTGATCCTTGGTCGTGTTGCTGCGGCGTAAAAGACTGTTTCGTTGTTTTAGTATCCGGCGTAACTGCAGAAGCGACGTAAGGTATTGTCCGTCAGTGAAGGAAAGTATTCTATCCATGAGGTGCCGCCGATACCACGGTGAGCCGTATATCAACTGTAATCCACCCGGTTCGAACAAAACGACCGGCAAATGACCGATAAACTCCCGGGGTTTTACTTCTTGATCGTTGTACAGTAAATGTTTTTGCTTCTGTTTCCATGCTACCGCGAGTGCATCATGATCCGGTGTTGACGCGCTTACCCGGAACCACGGCTCCTTGTCGCGAACCATTTGTTGCGGCGAACCCCGGAAACTTCTGCTCATCCCGAGTACGTATATGGCCTCCAAGATATTGGTTTTGCCGCTCCCGTTCGGACCGATGATCACGGTCTTATCACTATCAAAACCGAATTCCCGGTCTTCGTAGGAACGAAAGTTTGTTAGTTTAAGGGTAGAAAGGGTCATAAAATTACTGGTTAAGGTTATAGGCTTTAGTTTCAAGTGTTAGTTTTTAATTAACGAAAAGAGTATCTTTTGTATTGCAAGAAGTAACTCTTCACACTCTCTTGTATCGACATTGTGCCTCTTTTACCCCAAAACTCTCCATCTCCTCATGCTGTATTTATGATCGCAGCGGCATCACGATGTGGAGGTATGAGTCGTCATCGACGGGCTGGATGAGGCATGGATTTACTTTCCCGGTTAATCCGATGTCGACCTGGTCGGAATCGATCACGCTCAAAGCGTCGGCTATATACTTTCCGTTCAACGCTACTTCCATACCTTCACCCGATACTTCGGCCGAAATCTCGGAACTGTTTTCACCAACTTGGCTGGCTACTGACTGCATACTCAAGCTATCACGTTCCGTCTTAACGGTGACACTGCCGGTCGTTTCGCGGGCGAACAGGGTAGCCGCCTTGGTTATATCCTGGAGTTCGCCGGTATTTACCCGGGCTGTTGTTGGTACCTCTTCGGGGATAAGTTGCCGGTAATCAGGAAATTCACCGTCTATAACCCGGGAGACCAACTCGGTATCATCGAAACCGAAACTGATCTGATTGTCATCGATTTTCACGGTCACTTCTTCGCCATCGCCTAAGAGTCTAAGCACCTCGGAGACAGTTCGAGCGGGCACGATAACGTTGCAAGAGGTGTCCAATTCCATAATTCGTTTTTCGGCTAAACGGTAACTGTCCGTCGATACGGCGTATAACACGCCGTCTCTGGTGTGAAGGTATACTCCGGTTAATACCGGACGGCTATCATCGCCGGAAGTGATGTGCACGACTTGGCTTAACGCGTCTTTTAAGGTTTTCGTGGCTACATTGAACTGCACATCTCCTTTGACTTCCGGAATAGAAGGAAACTCCTCCGCGCTAATGCCATTGATCTTGGAAGAAAATCCATTACTGCTTATATGGAGCGTATTCTTTTCCGTGGATACCGACACGTTTCCGGCGGGAAGGTTATGAATGTACTCGTTAAACAGTTTGGCGGGAATGGTAATCGCTCCATTTTCTTCCACTTTACCGCCGATCCAGTGCGTGATACCCATTTCCAGATTAGTAGCGGAAAGTTGTATCCGGTTATCTTTGGTTTGGAGCAACACGTTCGCCAAAACGGGTAAGGTATTCCGGTTGCCGATTATACGCGAAACCGTGCTAAGTCCGTGATTAAGATTTTCCTGGGTAATACTGAGCTTCATAATATAATCCTCGTTTATTTATATGTAGTTGTTATTGAGAGAGTGGAATCTGTGGATAATAGTAATATATTCCGCCGTGAAGCCAAAACATAACTATATTTTCGGTGGAAAATCATAGGAAAATACCGGGCATACTTGTGTAATGATGATATTACAACAAATACGTAATCACGGATGATAACAGGGGTGAATTGTCTACACAAAACGTACACAAAATGTATATACCTACCCACACCATTTCCACACGTTTTCCATACCGGTTTTGATGTCCCACACTCTACATTACAGGAGTGTTGCATATATTGAACACATAAACGATACACGGACGGTTTCACGGCTGCGTATTTATGCATATAGATGTTCTTTTACTTCCTGAACGGTTTGGCGTGTCGTGGCGTTGCTCGTTACGTCGTGTTCGATTTTGTTTACGGAATGAATAGCCGTCGTGTGGTCTTTCCGGCCAACCGCTTTGGCTATGGCCGGGAAACTCAAATGCAGCTCATTCCGTAATAAATACATAGCGATTTGCCGTGGTTCGGATATGGATTTTTCCCGGCGGGCGCTCATGATCTCGTGTGATGTGACGTTGAAGTAAGTAGCCGTTTTTTCCACCACCTGCTTTTGGGTCAGCCGGCGCCGTTTCGCCGGAGTGCCGCCCAGAACCTGATCCACCATGGCAACTGATACCGGCTGCTCGGTCATCTCACAATGGGCTAACACCTTAGTAAGCGCGCCTTCCAGTTCCCGGACGTTGGATTGGATGTGGGTTGCCAAGTATTCGCTGACCTCGCTGGGGATGCTGGTGTTGTGTTGCTGGGCTTTGCTTTGTAGGATCGCCATCCTGGTTTCGAGATCGGGCGGCTGGATATCGGCCGTCATCCCCCATTCGAACCGGCTCCGCAAGCGTTCTTCCAGTGTAGGAATCGCGCTCGGCGGTCTGTCACTTGAAATAATGATCTGTTTATTGGCCTGGTGCAAGGCGTTAAAGGTATGGAAAAACTCTTCTTCGGTTTTTTCTTTTCCGGCGATGAACTGCATATCGTCCACGATGAGTACGTCCGCGCTCCGGTATTTATCGGAAAAGGTTTTCTTCTGGAGCGTGCTGGCGATGAATTCCTTGGTAAATCGCTCGCTGGTTATGTACTCGATGCAAATATCAGGGTCTTTGCGGAACATTTCATTACCGATGGCCTGGATGAGATGGGTCTTGCCTAACCCCACGCCGCTGTAAACGAACAGCGGATTATACTTTTCCCCGGGATCCTTAACAATGGCCTGGGAGGCGGCGTATGCCAATTCGTTACCGGCGCCGACCACGAAGTTATCAAAAGTGTATTTCGAACTGAGATTGGATTTATCAACCTTTGTCTTGGGGCGCACACTCCAGTCAGTTTGGCGGGACTGCTCGGCTGTCGCCTGCGGAGCCGGTTGGGTGTTTTGGAGCTGTGTTTCCTCGTGGACCGTGAACGTTATTTTCTCAGGTTCCACCCCGTTTTTGTGCAATGTTTGCTGTAGAAGTGACTGGTATTTTTTCTCCAGTTGCTGCTTGGCGAACACATTCGGAACACCGATCACCACTTCATCGGCATCACTCTTCAAAAGCGTGGTGTTTTTAAACCATGTCGCAAAACTTGCTCGGGGTATCGTTACCTCTATTTCTCCGAGCACCGCTTGCCACAACGGATTCGACACCATTAACCTCCCTCACGCGACGTTTTGTTTACCTCGTCTTTGCCGTGTACTCCAACTATACTAGCCCACACAAAAAGTTTCCACAAACCCACTATACAAATACGCCGAATCCAGCTCAAGTTTTCCACAAGCCACACACAACACCGGTAACATTGTGGATAAACGCTTGTTATCTGTGCATAAAAACGATATTATGCAATTATAAAATCAGTTACATATACCCTGTTTGGTCTCTGATTGTCCGTGTCAAGATTGAACACGGAAATGTGTGCGAACACGCGAATGTGTTACGATACATCAGTATTTCCAAACCAGGTGTAGGTAGATGAGAAACAGGAGTAATACGTTATGGCGAAACGGACGTACCAACCAAAGAAACGGCAACGCGCGCGTGAGCACGGGTTTTCTAAGCGCATGAGTACACGATCAGGACGGAATGTCTTAAAGCGGCGCCGGCAAAAAGGGCGAAAGAAGCTGAGCAGCTGATTGCCCGCACCGGGTCAGTGCATTAACTCCTCCCATGTTGCAACCAGCGCACCGCCTCCGCCGACAAAAAGATTTTGCCCGGGTATTTAAACACGGCCACACCGTGCATATGCCGGCCTTTACCATCAAGTACCACTCCAATCGGCACTCCCGGACTAGAGTGGCGGTGGTGATCAGTACCAAGGTGGCCAAACGCGCGGTTGTCCGCAATCGGACCCGGCGTCGGTTCTACGCCCAACTCCAGCGTATGTGGCCGCGTATAGAGCCCGGTATGGACATCGTAATTTTGCTCCGCCGTCAAGCCACGGATCTCCGTGGCGACCGGCTTGCGGATCAGTTACGGAGTTGTTTTCACAAGGCAGGCATTCTACACTGAATAAGGATTCACACATGATAGATACCTTTATTCTCGAACCATTATTAAACCTGTTGTTGTTTTTGTACGCGGTAATCCCTGGTGGCTTCGGCGCGGCTATTATTGCCATGACGATCGTCATCCGGCTGGCGTTGTGGCCGTTAATGAAAAAACAGGTACACAAACAAGAGGAGATGAAGGAACTCCAAAAGAAGCAGCAGGAGTTGAAGCCCGAAATAGACAAAATCAAGAAAAAGGCCAACGGGGATAAACAAGAAGAAGCCCGGATGCTCTCGGAATTATATAAAGAGCAGGGGATTAATCCCTTAGCTATGCTGGGCACCATGGGGCCGATGGTGCTGCAGCTACCGCTGTTGATCGCTCTGGTGGAAGTGTTTCGGGATATGATAACCGTGGAACAGATCAGTACCTCGGCGTATTCGTTCATCCATTCACTGCCGGCCATTCAGGACATTCTTGCCAACCCCGACGTGTTTACCCCGACCCTGTTCGGGTATTTTCACCTTTCTGAAACCAGCTTGATCCTGGCGCTTGTAGCCGGTATCACGACCTACTTCACGGCCAAGCAGATGGCCGCCAAAAAATCCGATCAATCCGATTCGAACAAGACGCCTGGTGCCGGACTTATTTTGAAAATCATGCCGATCGCCGTCGCTGGAATCAGCGCCACGTTTCCCGCGGCATTGCCGTTGTACATCGCGACCATGAGTATCGTCGCGACGATCCAGCAGCACATCATTCTCAAAGAAGAGGAAGGGTTCATGAGGCGACTCCTGGTGCGCCGAAAGAAGGATGAACCCTCCCCGGATGTCTCGTCCTCAGAGCAACCGTCCGAATCCTCAAACAAGGAAAA
>CAZAXT010000023.1:0-6077 GCA_964489295.1 uncultured Candidatus Saccharibacteria bacterium
ACTTCACCCCAATCACTGCCCCTGTCTTCGGCC
Source organism: uncultured Candidatus Saccharibacteria bacterium (assembly GCA_964489295.1). Lineage (GTDB taxonomy): Bacteria > Patescibacteriota > Saccharimonadia > QS-5-54-17 > QS-5-54-17 > QS-5-54-17. The sequence goes on from CAZAXT010000023.1 coordinate 34, forward strand.
TACACGAGGCAGGACTTCGGACATTGACAGCTTTCGTGATGTGACGGGCGGTGACTGCGATCAGCTAGTCTCTGTCGCGCCCCACTGGACAAGCGCATCTCGCGCATCCAGCGAGTCCCGATGCTTTATAGAGCGAATCCGACGTATGCCGTCCTCCGACAAGTGCTGTTTCGACTCGATCATTGCCGCTACTTGGCAAAATCTTTCGAATTCATGTCGCTTTTTCGCGCGTAACGGATACGTCCGGAAGAACGGTATCACCTTTTGTGAGATATCGGTAAAGTTGCTTACCTTGAGTTTACTATGTGGCTGCCACTTGGCGTATCGTTCATACGTCAAGTGGTATATGTTGCCACATTCAAGTACTCCTTGTATTTCACGCAAGATGTCCGCATCATCCTCACGAAGCTCGATCTCGAATATGAGTCGAACTTCGGGTATCCGCCGGCTTGTTTTGTTAATGCTGACGCAAAAGCACCCTTCTCCATCAACAAAACCAACGACATAGTGCGGATTCAGCATCGAGTTCATCCCTTCCCGAATAAGTATACCGAACATAATCCGAATATACAAATTTAGTACTATGGAATCTGCTGACTTCCTGATAGCCATACTGACTAGGCTCGCTATCAGGATCTCCCTGGGTCAGTACAAAAACTGTTTCCGGCATTCCCTTTGTTCATGTCTAACGCAACTTCTCTATGGTACACGCATAGATCGTCGCGAACATATATGTCATTGGAAAGACTTAAGAGACTGCCGTTTGCGTATAGGACCCTTCAGGCTGCCCCTTACGGGGTTAGCCCTGTCCGCAGCTAATCCGCTTGCGCGGATACCGGATTATCCCGATTACTACGTAAACGAGAGCACCGATTAGCTTTTGTACCTGCCAGGCACATTTATTTGTGTACAAGACCCGGGAACGTATTCACCGCAGTGTGCTGACCTGCGGTTACTAGCGATTCCGACTTCATGGAGGCGGGTTTCAGCCTCCAATCCGAACTGGGACCGGCTTTGATAGGTTTTGCTCCACCTTGCGGCTTCGCTTCCCATTGTACCGGCCATTGTAGCGTGTGTGTGGCCCCAGACGTAAGGGACATGCCGACCTGACGTCATCCCCTCCTTCCTCCCCGTTGCCGAGGCAGTCTGGTTAGAAAAGTCCAACTAACCATGAGGGTTGCGCTCGTTAAAGCACTTAAGCTGACATCTCACGACACGAGCTGACGACGGCCATGCATCACCTGTCACTAGTCCAGCCGGGCTGACGTTCTTATCTCTAAGAACTGCGACCAGGATGTCAAGTCTGGGTAAGATTCTGCGCGTATCATCGGATTAAACCACACGCTCCACCGCTTGTGCGGGTCCCCGTCAATTCCTTTGAGTTTTAGCCTTGCGGCCGTACTCCCCAGGCGGGATGCTTAACGCGTTAGCTTTGCTACTGAGGAGGGTCGATACTCCCCAACAGCTAGCATCCATCGTTTACGGCGTGGACTACCCGGGTATCTAATCCGGTTCGCTCCCCACGCTTTCGTGCCTCAGCGTCAGGGTCAGCCCAGTGAGCTGCTTTCGCCATCGGTGTTCTTGCTCATATCTACGGATATCACTCCTACATAAGCAATTCCGCTCACCTCTACTGCCCTCTAGATATGTAGTTTGAAATATAAGCCCGCGGTTGAGCCGCAGAATTTCACATTTCACTTACATATCCGCCTGCGCAACGCTTTACGCCCAGTAATTCCGGGTAACGCTTGCCTTCTCCGTATTACCGCGGCTGCTGGCACGGAGTTAGCCAAGGCTTATTCCTGGCCTACCGTCATATTCTTCGGCCAGAAAAGCAGTTTACGACCCGAGAGCCTTCATCCTGCACGCGGCATTGCTCCATCAGGCTTTCGCCCATTGTGGAAGATTCCCTACTGCAGCCTCCCGTAGGAGTTTGGGCCGTGTCTCAGTCCCAATGTGGCTGATCGTCCTCTCAGACCAGCTAGTGATCATCGCCTTGGTAAGCCGTTACCTTACCAACCAGCTAATCACCCGCAGGCTCCTCCCGAAGCGCCGGAGCTTTCATGATGCACCTCACTGGCGCTCGGTGCGGCCACAAGCAACAAGCTACATGCAACATGGGGTAAAAGAAGAATCTTTCCCGTGTTGCGTTTTGCATGTTGCGTGCTACTGCATCGAACGTCAGTGAGATGCACCACCCATCAGGTATTAATTCCGGTTTCCCGGAGCTATCCCTGTCTTCGGGGTAGATGCCAACGTGTTACTCACCCGTTCGCCGGTTTCCTTCCCGCCGAAGCGGGAATTCTCCCTCGACTTGCATGTATTAGGCATGCCGCCAGCGTTCACCCTGAGCCAGGATCAAACTCTCCATGAAGATGAAGGAGAACTGAATTTTCATGGAGCCCTATCAAATGACAGGGCTATCAAGAATGGCTTCAGATTCCTTCCTCAGAAAAGAGTCGAATGACTCGAAAGTAGCATTGTTATTACGTACAACGCTGTAAACGTATAGGAATTGGCGGTTATACTGCACGGTCTAAATTATCAAAGAACAACACCGTCCAGGGGCGGCTACTCCTCCCCTCACGAAATGCGCATATATAATGATAGCTGATACATTACACCGGTGTCAATTATTTCCGCGCATACCCGTTTCGCGCACGGAAACGTATATTACTTCTATTACTTCTTTCGCTTCTTCGTATTCTTGGATGTGGATGAACCACGTTTGCGTTGTTGACGACGGCGCCGCTTGCGTTCAGCGACTTGTTGCCGGTACGTCTCCCGGAAACCACGATACACACGAACATACAACCATCCCTGGACCATGACTATCGCGATAACCACCAGGATCGTCCATACCCGGCCGCTGGCGTTGCCCGAAGCTTGGAATTGGAGTAAGGAAAAGAACAAACCGATCGCACCCGGTAACACGAACGACCACCATACCTGACTAACTAACCGCTTCACTATTGCCACGTTGCGCTGGCGCAGCAATGCCAACCGGAGTACGATACCTGCTCCGACAAGCGCCAAAAACAGAATCAGATACGTTAATCGTTCTTCGGCACCGGGAGTCGTCGTTAGCCAACCCGTTTCGGATACCCACACGGAGTAGGTGGATACGAGTCCGACCGCGGCACCGATAGCGATGCCGACCATAACCTCCCGTGGTGTATGGCCGGGGACTTCGCGGACCGGTGACACATGGTTGCCATTGTCGGAATCGGAAACCGCATTGAGCGCGACCGCTTGTTCACCGACGGACCGTCGCATACCTAACGTGTCATAGATAACGATACCGGCCAGTACCGCCGTGACACCGAAGAGCGGACTTTCCGCCCCGGCCAGCATAAACGTCGCCACGGTCAATGCCGTTACCGCGGCCGCGTGACCACTCGGCATACTTCCCGAGCGATAAAACCAGCGAAGATCAGGTTCATCTTTGAAGGCATGGAGGCTGAATTTAATCAGGTGTGCTACGAACCATGCCGCGATCGCGATCGCCAATACCTGCATCGATTACTCCTTTTGCTCCTTTGTTGTGTCCGTCGTTTCTTCATCTATCGCGATGTCAGATATCAAGGCCGTAGAGACGATCGAATCACCTTTGTTGAGCCGCATGATGCGTACGCCTTGAGTCGCCCGGCCGATAATGGGGATGTCGCCGGCTCTGATCCGGATGACATGCCCGTTCTCAGAAATCAGCAACAACTCATCGTCTTCCTGTTCGATCCGGACTACGTTCACGATCGGGCCGGTCTTATTATTAACTACGCTGGCTTTGACCCCCAACCCACCACGTTTATGCATAGCGAACAGCTTGACCTTGGTCCGTTTGCCGTATCCGAGCGCGTTTACGACGGCCACGTGAGCTTTTTCATCCACGACATCGAAACCGACTACCGAATCGCCTTCCCGCAAGCGGATGCCACGAACTCCCCGGGCGGACCGACCCATGGGGCGAACATCGGATTCCTCGAACCGAAGCGCCTGACCCTGAGCGGTCGAAATTAAAATCTGGTCTGACCCACCAGTGAGTCGTACCCATTGCAGCACATCGTCCGAGTCCAACCGGAGCGCGATGATGCCATTGGTACGAATATTGGAGAACTGGGATAACGATGTCTTTTTGACTACACCTTGCCGGGTTGCCATGGTCAGATACGCGTCATCGGCCGGTTTGTTCTGATCCAAGCGGATTAGTGCGCTGATATCTTCTTCGGGATGTAGTTGCAGGATGTTGGCGATAGCCTGGCCTTTGGCAGTCCGGGAAGAGACCGGGATTTCATAAGCTTTGATACGAAAAACCCGTCCCATGGTCGTAAACAACAACATGTAATCATGCGTGTTGGTGAACACCATATGGGCGATCACATCCTCTTCCTTAGTGCCCATACCGACGACACCTTTGCCGCCTCGCCCCTGACTGCGGTAGGTGTCAACGGTCGTACGTTTGATGTAGTTACCTTTGGTGAGCGTAATAACCACCTGTTCATTCGGGATCAATTCCTCATCGGAGAATTGCCCGGCTTCGTGCTCGACGATAGTCGTCCGGCGCTCATCGCCGTACTTGTTTTTCATTTCCTGTAATTCTTCCTTAACGACCCGGCGGATCTCATCTTCACTGGAGAGGATTTTCTCCAGTTCCTTAATCCGCTCCTGGATGGTCGTGTATTCATCATCGATCTTCTGCCGTTCCAGCCCGGCCAACGTACGGAGTTGCATAGCCAGAATGGCATTGGCCTGCAACTCGGTCAGGCCGAAATCGTTCATTAGGTTGTTACGGGCATCGTCGGTGCTGTCACTGCCACGGATAGTATTGATGATTTCGTCGATCTGGTCCAGAGCTCTTTTAAGTCCTTCCAGGATGTGGGCCCGGTCCTTAGCCTTACGCAACTCATACTCGCTGCGACGACGGACCACGATCTGCCGGTGTTTCAGGTATTCGCTCAGCATGGTTTCCAGGTTCAGCACCTGGGGTTGGATACCATCCACCAGTGCCAGCATATTCATGTGGAATTGCGACTGCATGGGCGTGTGTTTATATAACTGGTTGAGGATCTTCTTGGAATAGGCACCCTTCTTCATATCGATGACGATGCGCACGTTCCCCCGCGCGCTTTCGTCCCGGATGTCGGCAATACCCTGGATCTTTTTATTCCGGACCAAGTCGGCAATCTTTTCGATCAATGTTGCCTTATTGGTGCCATAGGGAACTTCGGAAACGATGATCTGCTGCTGGTCTTTCTTGTCTTCAACGATTTCGGCAACCGCCCGCATGGTGATACCGCCGCGGCCGCTGGCGTAGGCGTGGCGGATCGATTCCGTACCGTAAATGATGCCACCGGTCGGAAAGTCCGGCCCTTTGATGAAATCAAGCAGGTCATCGGTGGTTACGTCCTCATTCTCAATCATATAGACCAAGGCATCGATGACTTCGCTGAGGTTGTGCGGCGGGATGTTGGTTGCCATGCCGACGGCGATGCCCATCTGCCCATTCAGCAGCAGGTTGGGTAATTTGGACGGTAGAACCTGTGGCTCTTCCTCTGAACCATCAAAGTTGGGCTGAAAGTCGACCGTCTCCTTGTCGATATCGGTCAGCATATCTTCGGCCAGCGCGGTCATGCGAGCTTCGGTGTAACGCATAGCGGCCGGCGCGTCGCCGTCCATGGAACCGAAGTTACCCTGCCCGTCCACCAACGGGTAGCGGACATTCCACTCCTGGGTCAGGCGAGCCAGCGCGTCATAAATAGCTACATCGCCATGAGGGTGGTAGCGGGACATGACGGTACCCACGGTACTGGCACTCTTGCGGTATTTGACATTATGCCGGATCCCTTCCTCGTTCATGGTGTAGAGGATCCGCCGGTGCACCGGTTTCAGTCCGTCGCGGACATCGGGTAGTGCCCGGGCCACGATAACGCTCATGGAGTACTCGAGATAACTCTTCTCCATCTCCTCGACCAGGTTGCGCGGTTCCACGATGCCGCGGTTTTCCTGGATGGATTCCGGAATCGGATCCTGATTCTTCTTCTCAGCCA
>CAZAXT010000024.1:0-3510 GCA_964489295.1 uncultured Candidatus Saccharibacteria bacterium
CTGGTGCCCTTGCCTGGACTCGAACCAGGATCTAGTCCTTAGGAGGGACTTGTTCTATCCATTGAACTACAAGGGCATACTCCAAAGTATAAAGTATCACGTATTAAGTATGACATGCCGGAATATGGAATACGGAAGTTTGAATATGGAATCTGAAATGAGGCGCTTGCGACCCAACTATATACAAGTTGGAGCGGAGCAGATCACGCCATCACCTAAAATCAGATTTTGCTAGCTGCCTAGAAGCCGTATCGCCTGATCGACTTCCTCGGGGACGCCGTCTATACATTCGTATCCGGTCACTTCGTGCGTATCCACCCATACGTGGTCAGTAAAACCGCTTTCCTCGAGCACGACATCGCCGCTGTCATACCGGGCGGCGAATTTGACCAGTATGGACGGAATGCCGTCAGGACGGATGAACGCTACGCTATTGATGTAGACAAGATCCCGCTCTATCTCGATCCCCGCTTCTTCCCTGACTTCACGCTGGAGCAGGTCTTCCACCGCATCTTCGTAATCCAGCACGTCTCCGTTCACCCGGGTTGGGTTATCCAGATCAAGCTGTCCCCATTCCAGTTTACCGCCCGGCATCGCGTATTTGCCCGGGTGCGCTTTTTCGCGCTCGTGGCGCTTCAGGAGTAAACACCGGCCATCCGATTCCCGATACACGACAACGTTGGCGATGAAATAAAACAGTTTATCTTCTTTGGCCGCCTCCAAGCTGATATATCGCGCGGGTTTACCGTCCATATATACTCCTTAAAACACGTGGCTCTCATGGACCGTCTGGTATTCGAACAATTCATTGTCGTTGAACCAGTGATAAATTTCCTCCTGGGCTTCTTCCCTGTCGCCGGAAGCGTGGATGATGTTCGGAATGCCGATCTGCTTTTGATTGGCATGGTCATAGCTCATGTGGGCATAATCACCCCTGATCGTACCGGGCAGGGACGATTTTGGCTCCGTCTCTCCGACCATTTTCCGGACCAGGTCAACCGCTTCCACGCCTTCCAGCACCATCGCAAGCACCGGTCCTTTCATCATGAATTCCATATTCTGATGGAACACATCATCGCCGCGCCGGGTTTTGACCTTTCCGATAGTCTCATAATGATGTTCATAGTGCGTTGTGTCAGGCTGCATCATCTTCATGCCGACCACCTTGAGTCCAGCTCGCTCAAACCGCATAAGGATTTCTCCCATGACGGCGCGCTGTACAGCATCCGGTTTCAAAACCACAAGTGTGCGTTCCATTGTCTATCTCCTTTTACGTTACTAATACTACACTCAAAATAAGCGCCAGTACAATCCGGTACCAGGCAAAAAATGCTAACGAATGAGTACGTAAAAACCGCAACAGTACCTCAATGATACCGACCCCGACCAGTGCTGCCACGCCCGCTCCGACCAGATACAGCGCCCATTCAGTTTGTATAGCACTCACCGTCCCTTCGCTCAGCAATACCCTGAGATTAGCTCCGGCGATAATGGGAATGGCCATATAAAAGCTGAACCGGGCTGCCTCCGCGTTGTTGAACCCGAGCAAGGAACCGGCCACTATGGTGCTGCCCGAGCGAGACGTGCCCGGGATTAACGCGATAGCCTGGGCAATACCGATAATGATCGACTCTTTTAGTGTCATGTCGCCCACGGTGCGGGTTCCGTGCCATCGGTCCGCCACGAACATGACCAGCGCCACCAGAACCAACATGATAACGATCACCCACAGGGAGCGGAACACCGTTTCCACCAGTTCGATCAGGAAAAACCCTGCTGTGGCGGCAGGTATGGAGGCGGCGATGATGTAGAGCACGGTACGTTGATCCTCGCCCGGCGTGAACGCGTTTCGCACGAACCGGGCAATGTCCCGGCGAAAGTACACCAGCAAGGCAAGCAGCGTCCCCAGATGCAATGTCACGTCATAGGCCAGACTGGTGAAGTTCGTGCTCAGAATATATTCGCCAATAATTAAATGTGCCGAACTGGATACGGGGATGAATTCGGTCAACCCCTGGATGACACCGAGGAGAATCGCTTGAATGATGTCGAGCATGTGGGCAGTATAGCAGCGTAGTGTGTGGCGCGTATAACGCTTGGGAGATATGAAGAAAGAGAAAAAGACACATGGGATATTCTTCTGCTACCCGCTCCTCTCCTGTCCATCTATGCCGGATATGTCGTACAATATACGTAAAAGGTTTCATTCGTATGCGATTGCACGACGCCATCATCGACTTTCTGGAGCATCTGGAAATCGAACAGAATCGGTCACAGAAAACCGTGGCCAATTATGATCATTATTTGCAACGTTTTGCCGGTTACAGCGGTGATATTGAGGTTACAAAGATCGAGCCGGCACTGATCCGGAAGTATCGCCTGCGCTTGAACCGGTTGACTGATGAACGCGGCAAACCTCTGTCCAAGACCACCCAGAATTACCATCTGACCGCGATCCGGAGTTTTTTGAAATACCTCTCCAAGCGCGGATTTGAGGTTATGCCGGCGGATAAGATCGAGCTGGCAAGCGTAAAAAGACCGAAGGTGGAATTTTTAAGCCCGGAAGAACTGGAACACTTGTTCGCCCAGCCGGACGTCAATAAAACCGCCGGATTACGGGATCGAGCCATCATGGAGCTACTCTTCTCCAGCGGGTTACGGGTCTCGGAGCTGGTTAATCTCGATCGCGATCACATTAACCTGAAAAAACGAGAATTCATGGTACGCGGTAAGGGCCAGAAAGACCGTCCTGTCTACATCAGCCGGAACGCGGCCGAGTGGGTATCCGAATATTTGAACAGCCGGGCCGACAATTACGTGCCACTATTCATCCACTACTGGGGCGGGCAGCACGATCTCGATGACGGTTCGTACACCCGGCTTTCCGCCCGGAGCATCCAGCGCAATATCGCCAAATATGGCCGGCTGGCCGGCATCACCAAGAAAGTCACCCCGCACGTGTTGCGGCATTCATTCGCCACTGATCTGCTCCGCAATGGAGCCGATATGCGTTCGGTCCAATCACTCCTGGGGCACAGTGACATTTCTACCACCCAGATTTATACGCACGTCACCGACCCGCAGCTGAAGAAAGTGCATGAGCGATTCCACGGCCGCAACGCGGAGTAAGTATACGGTGCGGAGTATCGGGTAGACGGGTGCATTCTGAACGATTCGGGTCGTTTAAATTGAGAGATTTGAATTTGTTTCGGGGTTCCGTGATTATAGGACTTAGGATTTGGCCTTCGCGCGCTACGCTACCACGATCAAACCAACATACCAATCGGCAATTGTGTCGCCGAAAAAGAAGCTTAGCCAAAATCCTGCCAGCAAAAACGGCCCGAACGGGACCATATCCCGTTTGCTTTTACGTTGAGATGCCATCAGCACGATCCCGAGTGCTGCCGCGCTCAAGAACGCGATGAACAGCGCCACGATAGTCGAAACACCGCCTATCAGCAACCCGAGCACGAAGACAAGCTTGACGTCCCCGCCTCCCATCCACCGGCC
>CAZAXT010000024.1:3610-5035 GCA_964489295.1 uncultured Candidatus Saccharibacteria bacterium
ACTCAGTGCAAACGGCCACCACAGTAATACCAGCAAAAACGAAGTGGCTGTAATCATTTCCACAACAGGGTATTGTACTGAAATGGCGTTGTCACAATAACGACATTTACCGCGCAGCCAGATCCAGCTGACCACAGGAATCAGGTCTTTTGCGTGCAGCGTATACCCGCAATCAGGGCATCGGGAACGCCCCCGGAGCACGGAGTTCGGAGTGCGGATTCCGGATTTCGCCGTAACTGTGTTTTCCCTTCCGCTTTCGTTGGACTCCTGCGTTGATTTTCGCGGGTTTCCGTCTCGTTTTTCGGTACGCCGTACCTTTTCATCGGTTTCCGTTGCCCGTGTTCCGTATTCCGTGTTGCGTGTTGCCCTCCGATGCGTCCGCCACACCCACGCGTTAACGAAACTTCCCGCGGCAAGTCCGAATATACCGATTACGATGTACGGGGCGAATTCCATTACGTTTCAGTATACTGATGCAACGGGCAATACGCCACAGACGACAGGTATAAGATAGCCGGGTGAAAATCTCCACCCTCTGCTATCCTTTACGTTTCGTCCGAAATCAATTTCGCATCAAGCGATCAACTTCTTCCAGATCGACCGCGTAGTTTTTGGCTTCCTCATAGGTGATCTTGCCGCCCCGGATCATGTTGACCAAGGTTTTGTCCATAGACTGCATCCCCTGTTCGGCGCCAGTCTGGATAACCGAATCCAGTTGGTGAGTCTTACCCTCACGAATAATGTTCCGGACCGCCGAATTAGCTACCATGACTTCGGCAGCCGGCATGCGCCCGCCGCCGATCGCCGGCACTAACCGTTGGGCACATATACCCTGGATGATGGACGCTAACTGGACCCGGATCTGTTGCTGCTGGTGCGGCGGGAATACGTCAACCATCCGGTCCACACTCTGGGACGCCGAGTTGGTATGCAGAGTGGCAAATACCAGGTGCCCCGTTTCGGCGATCGTAATGGCCGCGGCGATCGTCTCCAGATCCCGCATCTCACCGATCAACACCACATCGGGGTCCTGACGCAAGGTTGAACGCAAAGACGTGGCGAATGAGTACGTATCATAATGTACTTCCCGCTGAGCTACCACCGCCTGCTTGTTTTGGTGGGTATACTCAATGGGATCTTCAATGGTAATGATGTGCACCGCCCGTTCTTCATTGATCTTATCGATCATGGCAGCCAGTGTCGTCGACTTTCCGGAACCGGTCGGGCCGGTAACAAGCACCAATCCGCGCGGATATTCGGTAAAACTATTCATGACCTTGGGAAGCCCCAGATCCTCGATAGTCCGTATATCGCTGGGTATCAAACGGAGCGCGGCAGCCAGATTGCCTCGCTCGTGATAGGCATTAACACGGAACCGTCCCAGATCGCCGAAAGCAAACGAAAAATCAAGCTCTTTGTCTTTTT
>CAZAXT010000025.1:0-5022 GCA_964489295.1 uncultured Candidatus Saccharibacteria bacterium
GGGCCCCGTCGTCTAGCCTGGTCCAGGACGCCAGATTTTCAATCTGGTAACGCGGGTTCGAATCCCGCCGGGGCCACCATATGATTTTGGTTGATAGTTCTGTTTATCATCTCCACCTCTCTGTTATACTAGGCTTCAAATGGCAATGAAATTCAAACGGACAAAAATAATGGCCAGCATCGGGCCGGCAACCGATAATGTGGAATGTATCGAAGAACTGATACGTGCCGGGGTAAATGGTATCCGCCTCAATCTTTCCCATGGCGACCACGAAGAGCATGCACGTCGTGTCGAATGGACGCGCGCTGCCTCGGATGATATCGGCAAGCCGGTCGCGATCGTGGCCGATTTACAGGGTCCGAAAATCCGCGTTGGTGAGCTCCCCGAAGACGGGGTTAAACTAGAGGAAGATGCAGAAGTTTCGTTCGGATACAAAACCGACTACACAGCAAGCGGTGTCATTCCGGTGCAGTATGACTTAAGCCAAAAAGTGAAACCGGGCGAATTGCTGTTTCTCGCCGATGGCAAACTATGTGCGGAAATCGTTGATGTCGTGGATGGCACGATAAATACGCAGATCAAAGTGGGCGGCAAACTACAGTCCCGGAAAGGCATCAATTTACCCGATACGGATTTGGGCGGAGACATCTTAACACGCAAGGACTATGCCGATGTTGAGTTTGCGGTCAACCAGGGAGTGGACTATATCGCGCTCTCGTTCGTGCAGCGCGGCGATGATGTGGCGTCCTTGCGTGAATTCCTGGAGACACGCGATCCATCGGTTAAGATCATAGCCAAAATCGAGACCAAGCCCGCGCTCGATAATATAGAAGAAATCGTGGCTGCTTGTGATGGAGTTATGATCGCCCGGGGGGATCTGGCTATTGAAGTAGGTCCGGAAGTCGTGCCGATCGCCCAGCGTAAAATCATGGGACTGGCCCAACAATATGGCAAAATCGCTATCGTTGCTACGCAGATGCTGGCAAGTATGACCGATTCTTCTCAGCCGACCCGGGCCGAAGTGTCCGATATCGCGACGGCGGTCGTGTGCGGCGCCGATTGCTTGATGCTCAGTGACGAAACAGCGACAGGAAATTACCCCACGGAAGCGGTAGCATTAATGAAAAAAGTCAGCTTGTACGCGGAAACGAATTCACCAGTAGAACCGTTATATATCAACATGGAAGACCGGACTCAAGCCAGCTCGATCGCCTCAGCCGCCATTACTCTGGCACACCAGTTGCAAGCTGAAATGATTATAGCGGAAACAGCTTCCGGCAAGACCGCCCGCAATATTGCTACTCACAGGCCGCAAATGCCCATAATTATGGCCACGAACGACCAAAGAGTCGCCCAGCAACTGGCCGTTGTGTACGGAAGCAAGTCGTATTGTTTCCAGGATGCCGAAAAAGCCGGTATGCAGGCGATCGAAGAACAAAAAGTCAAAGGCAGTTTGGAGCAAGGAGACTTAGTCGTTCTGACCTACGGGGAACAACCGGGTGTGACTGGTGGCACGGATACGATCAAAGTCCGGGAGGTGCAATGAAGACTCTCAAAGATATTCCAGTCGAAGGGAAAACGGCGCTCGTACGGGCTGACTACAATGTGCCAGTGTCCGATGGCGAGATCGCCGACGATTACCGGATCCGGAAAAATGTTCCGACGCTTCAATATTTACTGGAGCAGAATTGCCGTTTGGTCATCGTAAGTCATTTAGGCCGCCCCGACGGTGAATACGACCCGCAGTATTCGCTCAAACCGGTCGTGGATGTACTCGAAGAACAGCTCGGACAATCCATTGCGTTCGCCGGTGATTTTGAGCACGTGGATAGTAGCAATCAGATAACGTTGTGTGAGAATCTCCGGTTTCACTCCGGCGAAGAAACGAATGACCGGGATTTTGCCCGGCAACTCGCAACGCTCGGAGACGTATTCGTGCAGGACGGTTTCGGGGTTGTGCACCGTGCGCACGCCTCGACCGATGCGATTACGGATTTCCTACCTTCGGTGGCAGGATGTTTGCTCGAAGAAGAAGTGCGCACCATTACCGAAACCATGGATAATCCCGACCGGCCGTTGATCGCGATCATGGGCGGAGCCAAAGTCTCAGACAAAATCGAGCTCATGAAACGGATGATCTCCCGGGCTGACCGGATGATTATCGGTGGAGCTATGGCCAATACGTTTTTGAAATACCACGGGTACGATATCGGCAAAAGTACCTATGAAGACGACCAGGAAGCGACTATCACCGATATTTATGAGAAAGCGGAGCAAAAGCAGTCCGGAGTCGATATGATCTGGCTACCGGAAACGGGAGTATATGTCGGTGACAGGCTGGATGAGTCCGCTCGCAGTAGGGCAGTCGAGACCGCCGGAGTCGGAGCCGAGGACTATATCCTGGACAACGAAATCCCCGAATCCGTTCTGGAAGAAATCAAGAATGCCGGTACGGTCATATGGAACGGACCGGTCGGTATGACGGAATTCCCCGATTTTATCCACGGTTCGTACGCGATCGCCGAGGCGATAAAAGCTTCCGGAGCCAAAAGCGTGGTCGGGGGTGGCGATACCGCCGGTTTCGTGCAGCAGCACAATTTGCTGGATAATTTTGACTGGGTTTCCACCGGTGGAGGTGCAGCATTGGATCTTATGGCCGGCAAGGCATTGCCGGGCATCGTCGCTTTGACGGAATAGATTCACTCGTACATAGGTTGGGTGGTTTGCCCCGAGTGCAGCTTTTCATATACACTAGCATAAGTATTATGAGTAGATCGTTAATTGCTGGTAATTGGAAGATGCATCTGAACGTGCAGGAATCGTGCACGTTGGCAGAGCAGGTGGAGGCACAGGCACGTACGTATTCGGACACGGTGGAAACGGCCATATTTCCTTCATTCATCGCTATATCCAGCGTAAAGCCACTGGTCGGTTCGGCCGTTACCGGAGTGCAGAATGTGTACTTCGCCGATGAAGGTGCATTTACGGGTGAGGTCGCGGCGGCGCAAGTAAATGATATGGCGGATTATGCCATCGTCGGCCATTCCGAACGACGGTATGTATTCGGTGAAACGGACGAGACGATCGCGCGTAAGACCGCGGCATGCATCCGGAATCACATCACTCCTATCGTGTGCGTCGGCGAAACACTCCATGAACGGGAAGAAAACGAGACGGTGCAGGTTTTGAATGACCAGATATCGACTGGATTGACCATGGTAACTTCCGAGGATGTCGCCGGCAGTGTCATTGCCTACGAACCGGTGTGGGCGATCGGAACTGGCGAAAACGCCAAACCCGAAGATGTTGCCAGCGCGATCCGGACGATCCGCCGGGCTATCGGGGAAATGTTCGGCCAAAAAGTCGCGGACCAGGTACGCTTACTGTACGGAGGCAGCGTGTCCGCGGAAACGGCCGGTCTGTATCTTGACCTGGAAGAAGTCGACGGGTTGCTGGTCGGCGGTGCCAGCCTGAAAGAACATGAATTTAACGCGATCATAGAAAGAGCGGCCAATGGCGGAGAGCAAAGCGGAGAAAGTTGACATTTCCGTTCAACGTTCATCCGCGGACACCCAATCACACGACACCTCTGAGTCTTCGTCCGATGCGACAACCGAAGCGACATCCAAAAACGCCGCGTCCGAGACAGAAGAGCATACACAGCATACCTCCTCGGAAAACCAGGATTCGGCAGATGCGGCGATTTCAGGGGTTGCTCGCGCCCGCACTGAGGGCGAAACGGAAGAAGGTCAAAACCACGAAGCAGACGATACATCAGTTGATTCTGACTCAATGCGCCAGAGAACGGGACAAGAAACGATAGTAGAACCACCAGAGTCATCGCCGTCCGATACGAGCGAACAATCGGCAGATGGGCAGCAGAATAGTGATGAAAGAGAGAGTGCGGTTGAAGAATCACAGCAGAATGAAGCACCTACTACTGCGCCGAACGATACCGGTAGTCAAACCGGCACTACCGAAGAGGAGACCGAACCTCCGCCCGCGACCATACATGATTCTGACTTTTACTCCAGCAAACTGGATACGGGCAATTCGTCTTCCTCGCATTCAGCTACTACATCGTCTTCCTCTCACCACACCACGGTTCCGACCTCGTTCGGTGTGATTTTACTGGTATTCCTCGTGACCGTTGCGGTCGGATTCGTGGTGCTGTACCAGCTCGAACAGGCGCAGCCGGGTTCGGGTATCATCTTCGACTGGTTCGAATAACAAACGTTTGCATTGGTGCTCGCTAAGCGTGTACATTAAGAGGAAAGCATAAGGGGAAGCTATGGCAGACCAGAATTCACAGTCGCAAAACCAACAAACGGAGAAAAGTGCCCCAGATATCACCGGTAATCGAACGCGGCAAGAAAACACGCAGGAAACATCCAGTACCAATACTGATCAGAATACGGAACAAACCGCGAATACTGCGCAACCGAAATTCCAGTCCAAACATAAAGATCGCGCCGTGCAGCCACCCGACTCGTCCGGTGGAGCAAGCGAAAGCGGTTCTGGTAACAGTGAGGCGGCAGCCCAGGGCTCGCAAGAACCGACCACAGTGGCATCAAGCCAAGATACCGATCAGCAGCCAAGCCAGACTGAAGCGACATCCGGTACTGGCCAGGAGCAACCCGCGGATGCGGGTAGCCAATCTTCCAAGCTCACAAACACGCAACAATCCGAAGGAAGCGGATCGAATGATGATGGATCGGTTTTGCCACCGGAGTCACATCTGAATTCTCTCGAAGGAAAAGGGAAGAATAAGCAACCAAAATCCTCCAAAGGTAAGAAGAAATGGTTGATCGGCACCGGAGTAGTGGTATTGCTCTTGGTGCTGGGACTTGGTGGATACGGTGCCTACGCCCAGTATGTACTCCCCGAGGAAGCTCCGAAATCATACCTACAGCGGTTGTCGAGCATGGAATCCGGGCAATATCAAGTCAACGTTGCCTCAGAAGGCGAGCAAGCCAATACGGATGTCACCTCTGAGGGAGAATTTTCGGCTAATCCTGAAAA
>CAZAXT010000026.1:0-4061 GCA_964489295.1 uncultured Candidatus Saccharibacteria bacterium
GACGTTGGCGCTGTTCGGGCTGATCGCGCCCATCATCAGCAGTCTGATCAGTATCCCGCCCCGCCCTGAGCGCTACAGGTGGACCCGGAGCATCATGATGGTACTGCAATGGATCTTCGTACCCATAACGCTGGTCGTCTTCGGTAGTTTCGCGGCTCTGAATGCACAGACCCGGATATTGTTCGGTAAATATTTGAGCTCCTTTAATGTTACGGAAAAAAAGCGCGTCGATGCCCCGCAAACAACCTGAGAACCAGCACCATCGATTTCCTGACGGATTCCTCTGGGGTGCCAGCACCGCGGCGCACCAAGTCGAAGGCCATCAGGACAATAATTGGAGTCGGTGGGAGCCGGCGGTCGCCAATCGTCTGGCTGAGACGGCACCGGATCGGCTGCGGGATACGGTCCCCGACTGGGATCTCATCAAGGACGATGCCACCGATCCGAACTCTTATATATCCGGCCAAGCAGTCGACCACTATAACCGCTACGAAGAAGACTTCGATATTCTGGCAGAACTGGGTTTAAACGCCTATCGCTTCTCCGTCGAATGGTCACGGATCGAACCCGAACCGGGTAAATTTGACCAGGAGGCGCTTGATCATTATGAAACAGTGGTTGATGCACTGCGGGAACGCGGTATCGAGCCCTTCATCATGCTGCATCATTTTACCAACCCCGTTTGGTTGGATGATACGGGTGGATGGCACAATCCTGATACTCCGGAGCTTTTTGCCCGTTTTGCCGAAACCGTTGCAGAGCGTCTCAAACACAAAATGAATTTCTGGATTACTATCAATGAAGCTAACACCTATGTTTTTATGCGATATCTCAAGGGCAATATGTGGCCGGAATGGCCGGATGCGGAGTTCAGCTTACCCAGAGCCCTGAAGGCAAGAAGAAATTTCGCCAAAGCGCACCGGTATGCACGTTCTCGCATCCGCGCCATTAACCCTGATGCTCAAGTCGGCTTCGTGCACACGGGTGAACAGTTTCGTGGCAGCGGTTTCCTGTCCAATCAGATTGCCCGGCTTGCGCAATACTTTGTCAATAAGTTTGTGGTTAGGCCGGTTGATGGCTATTGTGATTTTATTCCGCTCCACCATTACAGCACGTGGTGTATAACTCCACGCTTGGCCTCTCCTGCGAAGTGGTGGCACTCCCCTGATACGGATGTACAAAATGACATAGGGTGGAATATCGAATCCCGGGGTATATATGATGCCGTCCAGATGTATCAAGACAAAGAAACCCCTATTTATATCGATGAAAACGGTGTCGTCGATGCCCGTGATGAACGTCGCGGAGAATTCGTAATATCCACCATACACGCTCTGGAGCAAGTTATGCGTGATGGCGCGGATGTCCGCGGGTATTTCCATTGGTCGCTTCTGGATTGCTTCGAATGGAGCGAAGGGTTTTGGCCGAAAATGGGCCTAGTAGAAGTAGATCGTCAAACCCAGCAACGCCGCATCCGCGGTAGTGCCTACGTCTACCGGAGTATTATCCAGGAGAAGGGCAGCTAGGCTTATTTCAGATGCTTTTTCTTGTAGTAACGAATCGATCGTGCAAAATACCGGTTTGCTTTGTGCGCGACTACTGAGCCGTGGTGCAGAATGGTTACGTCCGGTTCGTAATATGTTTGATATCCGAGTTGCCGCAGACGTAAGCACAAGTCCTCTTCCTCTTTATACAAGAAAAAGTTCTCGTCAAAACCTTCTGCCGCCCGGAATGCTTCAGTTTCGATGAGTATAGCGGCGCCGGATACCCATGCTACTGCTCCCCGCTTCTTCCTCGCTTCCCAAAAACTGGTCGGGGAATCGTTGCCGTATGAAAAGTCCAGCTCGCCATGATCCCATTCTTGCTGTTTGAGTTGCTTTGTGACCAATCGGGGGCCGACTATGCCCGCCTGATCGATCTGCTCAAGTGATTGTTTTAAACGCGTGATAGTAGCTTCTTCTATGATTTTAATATCAGGGTTTAATATCAGCATGTACCGGCTCTCATGAACTGAAGCTAAGACATTATGGCCGGCTCCAAAACCGAGGTTAGCAGGCGATGTTTGAATATGCACCTGCTCTTGTTCAAGTTCGCTCAGATCATCCCCGGACCCGTTTTCAAGAACATAAATCATATAATCGATCTCAGCTCCCCGTAAATCCGTCTTGACGTCTGCGATACTTTGCTTCAAATAATCTTTGGTCTTATAGTTTACAAATTGAATTGCTAGTTCGGGCTGTTCCATGGTTTTATACCTCGTCGTTAGTTGGATCTATGAATGATATTATTTCCTGCCAGAATTCCTCTTGAGCGCTCGTTTCCGGGTTGGTTTCGCGCTATCAGTACCACGATCCGTGTAAACGGGAATCCGATATATCGAATCAACCGTCTAACTCGTGAATATATTATATTCCCCGATCTACGGTTTCGAAACATGCAGGTTGTCTTTGATGTAGAACCGCCACTGAGTCTCGGTTCCGCGCCGGAGGCCGATGCGCGTTGTTTGTACGATGTCTTCACCGGCAACACTTTCCCCGTCTTCCAGGTGGAGCGGTAGTTTGCTTAAGTCGTGCCCGTTCAGCTGCCGATCTATCGCCAGCGCCTTGGTCAATTTGGCCGGTCCGCTGCACAAATTGTAATAATGCTTATCATTCTGAACTTGATTCAAGACTGCTCCTCCCTTACCCGTTGAGTCCGCGATGAGTCCAGAGTGGCAATCCGGAAAACGATTCCGATGGATCGTTTCAATGCCTTCCCGCGGATCCAATGCCCGTATGAGTACGGCTTCACCGGTGCTCTCCGCCCCGGTTACGACGTTCAAGCAGTAGTGCATACCGTACGTGAAATACACATACGCGTGTCCGGCCGGCCCGAACATGACCGCGTTGCGTTCGGTTTTGCCATTATAGGTATGAGCTGCCGGGTCGGTTTCATGGTAGGCCTCCGTTTCGACGATAGCTCCGCGTAAACAGGAGCCATCCGATAGCGTACGGACGAGTTGCTTGCCGAGCAACTTTTTTGCGGCTTCCTCGACCGATGCTGTTTCTGTGATCTCGTGCATATAAAACGCCTCCATATATTTCATTATAAAAAGAGACTATACGTCACGTGTATTAAAAATTGTATAATGAGCCATATGAATGTTCCCGACACATGGCAACGAAATGTATCTTTGGCGCCGTTAACGACATTCGGTATCGGCGGGCCGGCCGATTATTTCGTTACTGCTGAAAACCAGGACGAGTTAGCTGAGGCGGTCAGATGTGCTCGGGAGAATAGCATTCCCTACTTCGTCCTGGGCACCGGTGCCAACTTGCTCATCGGCGATAACGGATTCCGCGGCGTGGTTGTTCACAACCAGGCGGCCGATTTTGAATTTCAGGATAATTACTTGAAGAGCGAAAGCGGATCGGTGGTGGCCGATCTGATCGAAACTTCGGTCGAAAACGGATTGTCCGGTTTGGAACATTTCGTTGGTATCCCCAGCAGCGTGGGCGGCGCGCTCTGGCAAAACCTCCACTTTCTGGCGCCGGACCGGGAACAGACGCTCTACATAGAGTCGCTGTTGGAGTCGGCGCGGATTCTGGATCAGGAGAATACTATTCGTGATGTCGATGTGGACTTTTTCCAGTTCGGCTACGATGAGAGCATCTTGCGGCATGAACCGATCATCGTGCTGGAAGCCACGTTCCGGCTGGAACCGGGTAACCCAGAAGACATGCGGGCGCAGATGGAAGCCAATATGCAGTGGCGGCGTGCCCGGCAACCCCAGCTTGATGAATATCGCTCCTGCGGGTCGGTATTCAAGAAAATTGCCGGAGTCGGCGCGGGCCGGTTGATCGAAGAAGCCGGGTTGAAGGGCCGAGTGGTCGGCAACGCCCAGATTTCGCCCAAGCACGCCAATTACATCGTCAATCTCGGGGGCGCCGCGGCCGCGGACGTGTGCGATCTGATACGATTAGTCCAGGATTCGGTCCGACAAACCAGTGGCTATGAACTGGAGCCGGAAATCAGCTTTATGGGAGAATTCGCCTGATGCATATCTATTTTGCCGGTATCGG
>CAZAXT010000027.1:0-4032 GCA_964489295.1 uncultured Candidatus Saccharibacteria bacterium
ATTTTGCTGCTTGTTAATGCTGTGAAAAGTCACGGCTGGCAGCGTCTGCGGTCATTGCTGTTGGGGCTCGGGTTTTTGATCTTAACGTTTGCGGGGCCACTGCACGGGTTAGCCCAGAATCACTATCAATTATTAGCTGCTGATCTGGTCACGATTGTGGCGTTGTTGCTGCTCACGATCGCCACCGTCTTTCGCATAGGAAGCAACATAAAACGGCCGTCACCTCATACTTCATAGCTTCCATTGCGGAGTTCGATATCCGGATATCGATTTCTGCCGCGACCAGCCCGGCTATCACGTCCGACACAAGCCGGAATTAATGTGTGCATTACTCCAGTAGCTGCTGCTGATTATTGGTGTCAGAAGGGTACGTAATATCCGTACCCTTCACTTCAGCAAAGTCGGTTAGTGTCGCCGAACGGGTTTGGTTCTTGTCGAGTATATGCACGACTTCGACGTCGCGCACTAACAAAGCGTCACTCAGCAACGTTCTATGGCACCGCCAGGGCACGGCTTCGGCGCACATAACCGCGGTCGTTGTTTTAGCTGCTTTATTGAGCAAATCGTCCACCGCCCGATTGAAGTCGTCCGTTTGCATGTAGTCGGCGTATCCCCGGAATGCGGCATTGCGCCAGCCGGTATTTGGGGAGTCTTTCCGTGTATGCCGTAAACCGCCCAGTTCAGCAATGTGCTGATACGTGATATCGCGTTTTTTCAGTTGCTTGGAAAAGGAATCACTGTTGAATTGCGGGTTATATCGTGACCGGGGAATGCTTCTGATGTCCGCCAGAAAGCGGATGTCGAACCGTTTCAGTATATCCACCAATTCATTCAGCTGGCGGGTGGAGTGCCCGAGCGTGTATACAGTCATCCAACTACGATTATAATGTTCCGATGCATATTTCCGAAAGAATAGAAAAGTATGAGCATGGAAATATTAGATTCAAAAAAACTTCTAACCCCGTAAATAGTTTCTTGAAAGAGCCGTGCTTCCGCAGCACGTGCGGGATTTTGCTTGAGCGTTAGTCGCAAAGGTATACAATGGAGTTATGAGCGAATATTACAACGGCAAACGCAGCAAAAACATATATGACCCCGATGACGGACAGCCGTTTAAGCTGTCCCGGTCTCGCATTGATCTGTTCATGGAGTGTCCACGGTGTTTTTATATCGACCGGCGCATGGGTGTCGACCGGCCGCCGGGGTATCCGTTCGCGCTTAACTCGGCCGTCGACAGTTTACTCAAAAATGAATTTGATACGTTACGTGAAAAAGGGAGTACACACCCGCTCATCAAACAGTTCGGCATCGACGCCCGCCCCGTTTCGCATGAGATGCTGGATGAATGGCGGGAAAACTTCAAAGGCGCGCAATACCATCACCAGCCGACCAATTTCATCATAACCGGCGCTATCGATGATCTATGGATCAACAGTAACGGCGAGTACATCGTGGTGGATTACAAGGCGACCGCCAAGTCCGAACCGGTTAAGGAGCTGGGTAATGCCAATCACCATAATAGCTACCGGCGGCAGCTGGAGATTTATCAATGGTTACTCAGGCGGAACGGGTTGACCGTTTCGGATACCGGGTATTGGGTTTACTGCACCGGGCAACCTGACAACGACAAGTTTGACGCTCAAATAGATTTTGACATTAATATCATCCCCCACCAGGGAAACGACGAATGGGTGGAGCCGATGATTTACCAGATCAAACACACGTTGAACAGTTCGCAGATTCCCGATGCCGCGGATGAATGCGATTACTGTTTGTACTGGAACGAACGGAACAAAATCGAGCAAGCAGCTACGCCTTCGCAGTAGCCGCGAGGTTGTACTGTAGGTAAACATAGGCGGAATGATATACAATATCTTCAATGCAGATATTGCGTAAGCTGGGGTTATATCAGGAAAAGTCGGCACAGGTCGTCCAGATCTTCATCGCTTCGGCGGTTTTGATAGATTACTCGATTTCGGACACGATCACCCATGCGCTCGACGTATGGTTTTATGTACTACCCGGGAGCATCATCATCGCCGCATTGGCAGTACCGCTAGCCCGCGATACCTCAATCCGGGCTAAATTGGTCTTGAGCGTGCTTCATTACGGTGTGGTGGCAGTACTTTTAACCACCTTAACCGACATATTCGGGCCATACTTTCAGTTGCTCATCCTCGTCGTGTTCACGTCGGTCGTCTGGTTCCAGACACGGGGAATGTTGTACGGATTGCTGGCTGGCTATGTCATCATTAGCGGAGCTATATGGCACCAAACTACTATTGGCGAGCAGTTTTCGTTACCGCACACGGGGCTGTACATTATCGGTTTGACGATTCTAGGGATACTCTTTGAGCAAGTAACTGCTCGGTACAAAAAAGAAACCCGGGAAGCGGATCGCTTACATCAGGATTATTACTTCGAACGCACGCGTTTGATGAGTCTGATTAACAGCATGGCGGATGCCGTAGTCGCGGTTACCAAGACCGGCGAGATTTCTCTCTATAACGGAGCTGTGTTAAATCTGTTTAACACAAACCAAACACTCCAGGGGAAGCCGTTTAAGGAATTGGTGCAACTCGCTGACGAAGAAGGTCATAGCGTTGATATCATCGGAGAGGCTTCCCGAAACAGGGCGCCCATTACCCGCGAAGATCTTCAATTTCAGGATGTGGATGGGTCCGCAGTGCATCTATACCTGAGCGCGTCGCCGATTTCAGCGTCGGGAAGTACACGTGAGCATACCGGGTTCATTATCGTTATGCGCGATATTACCAAACAGAAAACACTTGATGAGCAGCGTGACGAATTCATCTCGGTCACATCGCACGAATTACGGACGCCAATCGCGGTCGCCGAAGCTAACATCTCGACCGCGTTAATGCCCAAATTCGCCGGTAAATTAACCGAAGAAGGGAAAGAGTTGCTGAACCAGGCACATGAAAATGTCGTGTTTTTAAGCAACCTCGTCAACGATCTGAATATGCTGGCCAAAGCCGAACAGGATAAAATCACCCTTGACTCCAAGCAGGTCAATCCGGGCGACTTTCTGCGGCGAGTGGGTGAGGACCATAAAAAGCAGATTACGGATAAAGGTTTATCACTGGAGACCGACATCGAAGATGATTTGCCGCCCATTACGACCAGTACGGATGCGTTGCGTGAAATTCTGCAGAATTTCATCACCAATGCAGTCAAATACACCGAAAACGGGAGTATTACGTTGCGTGTATACCGCACATCCGATACCGAGGAAATCGTGTTCGCGGTCGCGGATACAGGTATCGGCATGTCCAAAACCGACCAAAAACATGTGTTCGAGAAGTTTTTCCGGTCCGAAGATTACCGGACGCGTCAGAATGGTGGTACCGGTCTCGGTTTGTACATTATAAAACGTTTGGTGGAACGCCTGGGAGGGCGGATATGGTTTAAAAGCCATTTGAATAAAGGATCAACATTTTACTGTGCTCTCCCGATGTATACTTCTGAAGGGCAAGAAATGTCCGATTCGACCGAGCAAGACGAGCTGCCAACCGAAGGTTAATGGTTCGCATTGACATCACAGGGGTTTGTGGGTATCATTGGACAAAAGCCCCAACATGAGGCTTTTTTTATTTGGAGCGATCGATGTACGCATTACTCAGGTATTTCAAAGAATCCTGGCAGGAACTGGAAAAGGTTTCGTGGCCGGATCGGAAAACTGCCATAAGATTGACAATGTCAGTCGTGGTATTGTCGGCAATCGTCGGAGTTTATATAGCTGCTGCCGATTTCATCCTGGTCGAGTTGCTGGATCGCGTAATCTTAGGATCATAGGAGATAAAACATGAGCCAAGAACAAGACGACAGTCAGAGACAGTGGTATGCCATTCATACCTACTCGGGATATGAGGATAAGGTAGCCGAAAACATTCATCAGCGCAGCGAGGCACTCGATCTGACGGACAAGATTTATGATGTCATCGTGCCCAAGGAAAAACAGATTGAGATTAAAAACGGCAAGCGCAAAGTAGTCGAAAAGAAGATTTTCCA
>CAZAXT010000028.1:0-3980 GCA_964489295.1 uncultured Candidatus Saccharibacteria bacterium
AACAATCAGCACGTGAGGAATTGATGTCCGCTATCAATTCGGACGAAACCGACACCTGGGTAGGAAGCCGGGAAGGACAAGAACAAAACGATACTACCAACCAAGCTGATACCGGCCAGCAGAGCAATATATCCGGGCAGCAATCTCAGGAACCGGCTTCCCCTTCGGATGCAGCCGGTTCGACTACCGGACAAACGACGCCCCGGGATTCTCACGCACCCTATGAAGCTGCGAGCACTGCACAGCCGCCAAATCAATCGACATCGGTGAATGATCCACCCCAATCCCAATCACGGGTACAACCGACTGACGAGACGGCCGCTCAGAATACGTCTGTCAATCAACAACCCGCTCAACAAACGAGCGAGCAGCAACCCCAAGCATCTGCAAAGACGGAGAGCGCGTCTCAAAATTCCGCTGCGTCTCCCGGCAACGAATCACCGCCACAAGTTACGCAGTCAGCCGCTCCTGCTCAATCGTCTGATGAGATAGTGGATCCCGGCGATACGATTACCCCGGAGCAAACCACGAGCGGAAATGCTGGATCACCGCAACAGCCTGCTACGAGCGGTCAATCATCAGGAACAACACAAGAAACGACCGACGCTACCTTGACCCGGGCTGATCAAGGGATGGCAGAAAGTCAAGAGTCACCAGCCGATCAGGAAAGCCATCCTGAGGTCGGCGTGGACAATCAGGATGTTTCACAGCAGGTGGCCAGTGATCTCGGAGTAGAACTGCCGCAAGGGCAAGAAGCGGATCAATCCATCCAGCAAACTCAGCCATCGACCGAATCACAACAAACCGCTCCCGAAACCGGCCAAACCCAAACCAACACGAATAACTCATCGGAAATGCAATCCGGTGAAGTCTACATCGACGAAGAAGGCAATGTACACCAAGGGTGAGGTTATATACTCACGGTAATAACGTAGTACGACGAAGAGTGCATATCTATGACTTGCATCCTGTCTTAAGTTGAGACCGCAGTCCATCTTGCGCGGATACCGAGTAGAGGAGGGGGCAAGTTCATGTTGTTGGAGTCTCGACCGTATTCTCCAGACAATTGCCACTCCACATATCATCCAACACGTGGCACTTCAATAAGACGGCGGGAATAATATGAGAAGGTCGGACACGTAGGTTATGTGATCGATCGGAAGTGTGCGACGGCTACTCAGGAGCTATATTGCGTTAATACACCGGAGACGGTTCATTAACCGAACAGTTGTTCTTAACCCACTCAACGTCCATGTCATCGTATTCGACGCGTTCGCTATCAACGATAAAATATTGCCGTTCGGTGCCGGTTTCCGGTTCTTCATCTTCGGGGGTGGCTTGTGGCATACGGTTTTCATACCATTGATCAGGACATACCCGGCGTTCGTCAGCGGTGTCATTCTCCTGGGTTTGCTGAGTCCGTTCGGAAGGCGTACTGGCCGTGTCGGTGTACCACAACCAACTACTCACCAACACACCGATAAAAAGTATTGCCCCGAGCGCGGTCATGGCGATGATGATGAATTTCTTTTGTGACGATATACGACTCATACTCTTTTCAGCATACGCCGTTCTATTTTGTTCGTCCATGTCCGGAAAATGAAAAAGCTCATACATTGTATCGGAGTAATTTTAATCGTGGATCACGCCTTCCGAAGCTGGCGGAAACGCCGGGTTGCCAAGCTTCAGTTGTCTTGCTCCAGAGCGGTAAATCGGGTATAATGAGCGCAGCGATAGAGAGGGGAAATAAAGAGTTTCATGGCGAAACAATCGGGCCAGTATGGTGCTGGCCAAATTCAAGTATTGGAGGGGTTGGAGCCGGTCCGTAAACGACCCGGTATGTACATCGGCGGTACCGGGGAAGAGGGTTTACACCATCTTGTCTGGGAAGTCGTCGACAACTGCATCGACGAAGCGCTCGCCGGTCATGCTGACCGAATCAACGTGACATTACAAGAGGATGGCGGCGTTACCGTTCGCGATAACGGTCGCGGAGTCCCCGTAGATAAGCACAAGAAAACCGGCAAAAGTGCTTTGGAAACGGTCCTGACCGTACTCCACGCCGGCGGCAAATTCGGTGGTGATGAAAGCGGATACAAAGTATCCGGCGGGTTGCACGGCGTCGGTGTCAGTGTAGTCAACGCGCTTTCCTCCCGGCTGATCGCCCGGGTATACAAGGACGGCCACATTTATGAGCAAACCTTCGCCTACGGTACGCCGGACGGCGATGTGAAAAAGGCCGGAGAAACCGAGGAAACCGGAACTGAGATCACGTTTTATCCGGACGCGGATATGTTCGAAACCGTCCAGTTGGATTATGACACTATTCTGGACCGGTTACGCCACCAGGCCTATCTGACCAAAGGCATATGGACGTTCATACACGAGGAAACGACCAGACGTCGGTACGGCTTTCATTTCGAAGGCGGCATCGAATCTTATGTTCGTCATCTGAATCGCGGTAAAGATGCGGTCCATGAGACGCCGTTCTACGTCAATCGGCAAGTCGAGGAAGCCAATATCGAGGTGGCCATCCAGTATGCGGACACCTTTACCGAGAACATCCGGGCGTTCGCCAACAACGTGCACAACCCCGAAGGCGGCACGGCCGTGACCGGTTTCCGGGCGGCATTGACCCGGGTCATTAATGATTACGCGCGTAAGCAAGGCTTAATCAAAGAAAAGGACGAGAATCTTACCGGCGAAGACGTTCGCGAAGGCATCACAGCTGTCATCTCCGTCAAACTACCCGATCCGCAGTTCGAAGGCCAGACCAAGGCCAAACTTGGCAACCCCGAGGTCCGGAGTTATGTGGAACAGGTCATGAATGAGTGGTTCATGTACTTTCTGGATGAAAATCCCAACGAAGCCCGCAAGATTATCAATAAAACCGTTCTGGCAGCTAAAGCTCGCGTGGCAGCCAGGGCGGCCCGGGATACGGTCTTACGCAAAGGCGCGCTGGAAGGTACGTCACTGCCGGGGAAGCTGGCCGACTGTTCTACCAAGGATCCGGCCAAATCGGAGCTCTATATCGTAGAGGGCGATTCCGCCGGCGGCTCGGCCAAGACCGGCCGGGATTCTACCTTTCAGGCCATTCTGTCACTGCGGGGGAAAGTCCTGAACGTGGAACGGGTACGTCTGGATAAGATGCTCGGCAATAAAGAGGTCAAGGAGCTGATCATGGCACTGGGTACCTCTATAGCCGAGTCCTTTGATATCAACAAACTGCGGTATCACCGCATCATCATCATGACGGATGCCGATGTGGACGGAGCACACATTCGCACACTCCTGTTAACGTTGTTTTATCGGTATTTGCCGGAAATTGTGGAAGGCGGATATCTCTATATCGCGCAACCGCCCCTGTATCTTCTCCAGGCCGGCAAACAAAGTCTGTACGCCTATTCTGAGGAAGAAAAAGATGCCATCATCGGTCAGTTGATCGAAAAAAAAGGCAAAACCGATCCGGGCTCTACTGAAAACGATGTTGATGATACAACAATTGTGGATGAGGAAGAAAAGAGCCGGCTCAAATTAGCAGGCATCAAAAACATCCAGCGGTATAAGGGTCTGGGAGAGATGAATGCCGAGGAACTCTGGGAAACGACCATGAATCCCGAAAACCGGGTGCTTCTGCAGGTGACGATCGAGGATGCAGAAAAAGCCGACGCAGTGTTTACCAAATTGATGGGGACCGATGTACCGATGCGTAAAAACTTTATCCAGTCACACGCACAATCAGTGGAGAACCTCGACGTATGATTCTAAGAAATTCTAATACCAAAACACGAAATGCGAAACAATATCGAAATTCAAATGTTCTAAGCATTAGAGTTTTGAATTTTAAATCTCGTGCTTGGGATTTGTTTCGAATTTCGATATTGGGATTTAGAATTTCGAGCGTAACGAACGGGGAGCGAGTAGATGGCTGAGAAGAAGAATCAGGATCCGATTCCGGAATCCATCCAGGAAAACCGCGG
>CAZAXT010000029.1:0-3819 GCA_964489295.1 uncultured Candidatus Saccharibacteria bacterium
GCGGTGGCCGCATTCGCTCAGGTAATTGTACGATTTGTGTTGAGTTCGCTATGATGGATCGCATGAAGCGGATGATAACTTTAAGTATAGTTCTGAGCGTTTTTATAGCAGGGTTTGGCGTGTTACTGCCAGCCGTTTCGACTTCTGTAAATGCACAAGATAATGCCCAAAGGCAAGCATGTATCGGAAGTGGCGGTACGTGGAATCCGGATGCCGGTGAATGCCAAAACCCGCAAGCTTCAGACCAAGACATTGAGGGGATCGTAAACACCATTATCAATGTGCTTCTTTCCATAGCCGGTGTCGTGGCCGTCATCATGCTGATCATCGGCGGCTTCCGTTACGTCGTATCCGGTGGCGATTCCAGTGCCGTGGAAGGCGCCAAAAAGACCATCATGTACGCCATTATCGGACTCGTCGTTATATTTCTCTCTTATGCCGCCGTTAATTTCGTAATCGGCAACTTGACCGGTGGCTCCCAGCAAAACCCGGGTCAGGAGGAGAGTGAGGAACCCCCGGAAACGCAAGAAGCATAATGTGAAGAGCACAATAGTTGGCAAATAAAACTTGCACGATTTGGTATAGTACATGTATAAGTACGAGTAACGAGTAAGCAAAGAAAGGTTGTTTATGAAAGAACGTATACGGAAAAGCAAAATACACATAAGTCACATACTATTCATAGGGGCATACGCGGTGTTGCCACACGCAGTATCCGCACAGCTTGAGACGCCTGATAACCCGGATTCAAACCTTCCCGGTAATCTTATAGAGGGCCAGGGTAATGTGTTTCAAACCGTTGCCAACATCCTTCTCCTGCTCATAGGCGCCGTGGCCGTCATCATGCTGATCATCGGCGGCTTCCGCTACGTTGTATCCGGCGGCGATTCCAATGCTGTTGAGGGCGCCAAGAACACCATTCTCTACGCCGTCATCGGGATCGTGGTCGCCTTTCTGGCATACGCGGCCATCAACTTCCTTATCGGCGAATTGACTTGAAATAACATTCGGCCCCACAAAGGAGCCATAGAAGTCGTGTACGGACGACCGGATTGAACCTAGGTCTGTTGATCAGGATTTGCCCTGATCAGCTACACGATTTAAGTCAGAGTGCGTAAAAACTTTACTATTGCGCGTGAGTATATCTTTATACATGCACGTAATCAGGGCTTTGTAGTATGTCAGTATTCTGTTATTATGGATACGAGAGGATATAATTATGAATTTGTCGAGTGTCGTATTCCGCCCCATTATACTCAAGACAGTCGCTAATTTGCGTGAAGGGGTACGTGGTGCGCGACCGGAAGGAGTGCCAACCGAATTACTCGGTGAAAACGGGGCATTCGAGGTTATCGCCAACATCATGCTGTTGTTGGTCGGCGCCGTGGCCGTCATCATGCTGATCATCGGCGGTTTCCGTTACGTTGTGTCGGGTGGCGACTCTACTGCCGTGGAAGGCGCCAAGAACACCATCCTCTACGCTATCATCGGTATCGTGGTCGCCTTTCTGGCGTTTGCGGCCATCAACTTCCTGACAGAACAGCTCGCTCAAAACGCATGACACAGTGAAACTGACACAAACTCGAGGTTTTATGAACCGCTCTTGTTTGAAGTTCGGGTTGCGGTTATACTGATCGTAACAGAAAAGCAAGTCATAAGGAGGATTACGTAAACATGCAACGTGTAAAACGCACTCAAAAGAAGGTTTCACGGAAAGTTCTTGAAGCTACGGTATATTTCGCCCTGCTATTGAGTCCGACTGCCGTATCGGCACAGCTTCGGGGGTCATTTGACGATACGGAGACACAGCCTGAAGGTACGCCTGGTGATCTGCTTGGCGATGATGGGGTATTTGAAACGGTAGCCAATATTTTGCTTTTGGTTGTCGGCGCCGTGGCCGTCATCATGCTGATCATCGGCGGTTTCCGTTACGTTGTGTCGGGTGGCGACTCTACTGCCGTGGAAGGCGCCAAGAACACCATCCTCTACGCTATCATCGGTATCGTGGTCGCCTTTCTGGCGTTTGCGGCCATCAACTTCCTGACAAACCAGCTGACCGAACAAAGTGGCGTCAGCATGATTATGTAAACCGGGTTCGTGTACGCAGGACAAAAAACCGGGGAATGTTCTCCCCGGTTTTTTTGCGTAATGCTGACCAGTCGTTTGACCGGTTTGAACTTACGCGATGTCGATTTTCTTGACTTTGTCTTGTTCGGCCTTGGGGATCTTGACCGTCAGCATACCGTCTTTGAGTTCGGCTTCGGCTTCCTCTTCTTTTACCTCGACGGGCAGAATGATGGATCGTGAGAATTCACCCCAATAACACTCCTGCACGAAATAGTCACTGGTGCGGATTTTTTCAGTATCTTTCCGTGTACCCCGAACCGTCAGCGTGCTTTCCACAATGCTGAGATCCAGCTCGGCTTTGCTGACACCTGGGACCGGGGCGATCACATAAATATCTTCCTTTGTCTGGTACACGTCGACTGCTAACTGACCGGGGACTTCCGCCTCTTCCAACCAGTCGTCCGACGAAGCAGTATCGTCTTGCTGTTGGGTATTGCTGACCGCTTGATCAGTGCGAGTATCTTCGTCCAAGAAGTCGCTGCTATCAAATTCATCCATGTCAAACAAGTCGTCGCTCGAGTCTTGTCGTTGAGCCATATAACCTCCGTTTGTGCTTTAACTGCTCCCTTTTGTTTCTATTTTAGGATATTATAGCCACATGCAGCACATCTACGCAAGTAATCATGCCCATCATTAAGCGTTTGATACATTTTCTCGTTCCCGACGTGTGTTTATATTGCGACAGTGAGGGCAGTATAGCGTGCACCGGGTGCATCCCCGAAATGGTAACCCTTAAAAAATCCGACCTGTTTCTTGTGCAATCGCCAAACCCGTGATTTTGCTACGTGCCAGCGGTGCAGACGGAAAACCGCCCTGTCCCGGGTGTATATCAGCGGATATTACGAGGGGTACACAAAAGAATTGATTTCCCGTTTGAATACCATAATGCCGTAGCGATTGCTGAACCGTTGGCGAACATGATGCTCGAGTGTGTCACCCGGGAGTACGACATCGTCGTGCCGGTACCCGCCAGCAGCCAACGATCCCGCCAACGCGGGTATAATCAAGCAATACTCCTGGGTAAGTGTATGAGCCGGAAACGCGATGTGCTGTATGTTGAGACGTTGGGTCGATTCGGTCATAGTCGGCAAGTGGGTGCTTCCCGTAAAGAACGACTCACGCAACTTAAAGGAAATATATATGTCCGCACACCCTCTTTCGTCCGCGGTCAGCGGATTCTATTGGTCGATGATGTCGTGACTACGGATACCACCCTCCATGAGTGCGGGAAAGTCTTGAAAGAATCCGGTGCTCGGTCGGTCGCGGCCGCCGTGGTTGCCAAGCACTGAGCATATACGGTAAACACCATCTCGTTCCGAGCTTGGTTCATGGCAGGTTGATAAATACAAGAATTCGCGTCTCCCATTCCAGAGCGGAGGGGTGGCCGAGCGGCTGAAGGCACCGGTCTTGAAAACCGGAATCCGCTTTACGATGGATCGAGGGTTCGCCCCAGTCATGCAATCCCGTTATACAACGGGAGAGGCAGGACACCATATCGAATGACATGGCGAATCCGTGATATGTTTATAAACACAAATATTGCTCCAGAGCGGAGGAGTGGCCGAGCGGCTGAAGGCACCGGTCTTGAAAACCGGAGTTCCGGTTATCCGGAACCGTGGGTTCGAATCCCACCTCCTCCGCTCTGGAGCAACAGGACGAATTACTTCCCTTGCATCCTGAAACGAGGAGCTG
>CAZAXT010000030.1:0-3498 GCA_964489295.1 uncultured Candidatus Saccharibacteria bacterium
AAGGGTCGGTTCGGGCGCCAATGAGTCGCGCGGGCACTTGCGTCGAACATGGCGCATACCCGTTGTCTGCATTATCCGTTCTGGCCCGCCACTTGTGACACGCTTCGCTTGCTCGTAGTAAGCCAACGAGAGTGAACTTTACTATCAAAAATTAATTATTGTTGCCGGCCTGCTCGTCCCCTGACTGTTGTCCGCCGCTCAAGTCGGACGGAACGTCCACGGAACTGGTGTCGATCGGTACACCGATGTAGCTTTGGCGGTTGGTATTTTGTAGCCGTTGGGAAGTTTGCTGCTGAAGTTTGGTGCTATTAACCAGAATGTGAGAGATGCGTGTGCCTTTGTCGGGGTGTTTGTCGGTCGCTTTCATGATGTGGAAGCCGGATTGGGTTTGTACCAAACTGCTGATTTCTCCTTCCTGCAGTCCAAGCGCAACCCGTTTGAACTCGGGAGAAAATTGGGATTCCTGAGTTACATACCCCACGTCCCCGCTATTCTGACCGCTGGCGTGCTGTTTCGCCAATTCAGCAAAGTCAACATCTCCGGATTTGGCTTTTTGGAGTACGTCTTCGGCTCGTTGGCGCATAATTTCTTGTTGTAACAGTTGGCTTCGCACCTCCGAACGGAAGTCATCCAGACTCCAGCCATAGACTTGCTGGAGCGAATCACTGAGTTGCTGTTCTCCCCCGCCTCTTTGCTTGAACTGATCGATCTGCTGTTGGACACGATTGTCGGGCAATTCCACGTTCCGCTCCTCGGCGATTTGACGTACGATGGCTTTTTGCTGTGCTCTCCCAAGAGCCAGAGCCCGGAGATTTTCCAGTTGTTTTTGACCTTCCTCGGTGCTGAAATCGACGCCTTCACCGCCACCGATCGGGTTCTTTTGCCGCTGTTTGAGCGTACGGAGTTCAAACAGATACTGGTCGTATTCGATTAATTCGCCGCCCGCACAAGGGTTCGGATACGGAAGCCACTGGGACGAACCGTCGACGCACGCCGCCGGGTACGGGATGATCTGTGAAGCCTGGTAGACCGTGTCGTTCTCGCCCTGGTATTGATAAATCCACACCGCGAACCCGACCAAAACGGCTATGATGAGCCCTATAACGATCAATACCGTGACTTTCAGTGCTCGCTGCGGGTTCGTCGTCAACGGACGTACGAAACGCTTACCAGCAGACAGTATTGCTTTTCGCTCGTGCTCTATAGCGCTTTCGGCGCCGTTTCCTTGAGTCTCTTCGAACGCATCGGTCTGATCGGACGTGTCTCCGTCCCTGTTATTCAGTCGATTCTCCCGTTTCAACCGCTTCTTGAGTTGTTTCAGTTGTTCGTTCATTACTCCCCTTTTGCGGAACATCCAACTGGTCTTGGGGTTCGATGCCGCGGATGACTTTATTCAAATGCCGATGCACTTCTTCCGGTTTGTGGATATAAGTCATGGATAGTGTCGGACCGGCGAATGTCTGTACCGATATTGTACCAAATTTGAGCAACGTTGACTGCAACCCCTTAACCTCGTATTGCACACTCTGGATGCGGTTGTGGCTGATATCCTGGACACTCCGATCAAAAAACCCCCGCTGCCGGATCTGGATCAAACGTTCACTGGTGATGATATACACACTGAAATACCACCCGATGAAGCGATATCCGAACAAAACGAACCCCGCGAGAAACCCGGCGATCATTACCCATAATGTCCACTGTTGTGTCGGCCAGAATGACAACGGTGCCGTGGCCAGCGCGAAAATACCCAGCCCGTAAATCATGCTCCGACGCATGACTACCGGGTGCTGGCGGAATACAAAGTCGATCGTTTCATCTTCATGTTGGCCTTCAAAGGTATGCGCCATAGGAATCAGTATATAGTATAGGGCGGAGAATACGGAATACAGAAGACGGGATATGGAATGCAGAATATACAACACGGAAGATTAGCGGCTTAAAGCCGAATGCCGGGAGTCGGGTGGTGATATTGAAGGTCAGCGGTACTCGACCTTTACATTGATCGGTTCAGTTACGTTCGTGCCCGTCATGATCCGGGTGCTTTCGGTTTGCTCCATATCGACATGGTAATAAAAAATGTTTTCGGCGTCCTGGTGCTCGATGAAAAGCGCTTGCGTGGTGGAGATCGCCGGAAGACCCGTGATTGCGGGCCCGGTCGTGTCGAACGCGGTCCGGGTCTGGTCATCTTCCGTGTTATACCGTTGTATAGTTTGTCCGTGTGCGTAGGCGAGCATCTCGGGATTATCCCAATACCACTGGAGATTGGGTATATCTTCCTGGAACGTCGTTATCTCGGTTTTGCCGTCTGAACCGATGTCTTTGGTGAATAACGTATACGGCGCACCGTATCCGCCAAAACCTTCTCCGGTATCTGTCGCCTGTACGTATGCCACTTTGCCTCCGGTAGAGTTCACCGCGAAATCCATGAGCTCATACCCGTTTATCGGTGTCAGATCCCGGGTATCGTTGGTTTCCGTGTCCAATATCTCCGGTGTCGGTCGAGGAGCATCAGTACCATGCGCCCAACCGCCTAAAACGATCTTGCTGCCATCAGCTGACCATGACACGGGCTGCATCCAAAATAAGCGGCTTGCTTTGGCGTTTTCTAAGACCGTGGTCGTTTCTTTTGTTGATACATCCAATACGCGTAATGATGCCGGGGGTTGATTTTCCGAACCTCCCGGCTCCGGGACGACAGCAAACGCGATCTTGTCCCCCATAGGGTTTGCCGTCACACCTGAAATAAAATATCCTGAGCGATCAAGGCTGTACACCCGTTCCGGTTCTCCGTTGTCGTCGATGATCATAATGCCGTTCTCATTTTGAGCGTACGCCGAGAGCCTGCTTACTGGTACCGAGCGGGAGGTTGAGATTTTATTCACCGATGGAGCATCCCCCAGCTTCGTGCGCGATCCGTCGCTGAACGTCCGTGAGTAGATGGTAGCCGGTGTATCATAATCAGATCCGTGCGCGTACGTAATCGCCGATAGATGTGACGTTGGTTCAGAAGACACCCGATTATCTTGGTCTGGGTTCTGAGAACCGGTCTGTTGGTCAGTCTGTTTTTCCTGTTGATTCTCTAGAATAATATTCGTTTCCAAGAGCAGATACGTAACCCCACCGGTCAAGAGTAGCACCGCCAATGCAATCAATGCGATTTTCAACGTGTTTCTGCTTTCTGGTGCTTGATCGTTATCTCGTCCGGGAGTTTCCCCTGAAGAGTACACCCCGGAAGCAGACAAAGTATGATCTCCGTCAGAAGAAAGTCCATTCGAAGAATTTGAGCGTATGGACTCGTTGCGGGACTCTTTCTTCTTCATTGAAGAGTAACGTATCATGGTTACCCCTTGAAAACAAATTATGCGCCCTATTCAAGATGACAATACTTATCCTCAGCGGAAATCAGCTATCATGTGATGGGACACCCTGCCTGTCCCGTTGTATAACGAGGCCGCAGGGCTAGGACGAACCACGACACCGGAGTCAAAATTTGGT
>CAZAXT010000031.1:0-3078 GCA_964489295.1 uncultured Candidatus Saccharibacteria bacterium
TGGCAGGGGTGGAGGGACTCGAACCCCCGACCTGCGGTTTTGGAGACCGCTGCTCTAGCCAACTGAGCTACACCCCTTCGATAATCAGGATACAATTTCACTTATTCGATTTCAATTTGCATACTCTTCTTTTTGAATGCACGACGTAGCAGGTGTTTTAATTTTTTTGTGTCCGCTTTTGCAAGTTGATCGTTTTGGCACTTGTTCACCTACCTCTTTTATGAGTAAAGCATAATTTTATAAAAACAAGTCACGTAACGGTTGCATAGTCTATGATATATTGTGTAAATAACATACACCTAAACGTGAGCGGAGTAACATGGAAAACTACTTAGGTGAATCGCTTCAAGGAACATTTGAAGATCTCGAAGGTCAAGATTCGGCATTTCTCGAGAGTAACGATGTACTGTCTGATTCAGATGAAATCACCAACACGACGACATTACGTAAATTCGTACTACAAGAAAATAACCTCTTCCCCTCCAAAACTGCGCACGATATCACAAAGACCAAACTTGCTAATTTTCGGCAATATGCACTTTGCAATATTCGGCAGGCCGCAAAAAAGATGGAAGCCGGTCAGCATTTAACCAGAAAGGCTGGCTTTATCACCGTACCAGGAGTGTCTATGCGACACGTATGGATTGAATATAAAGACGTCATATTCGATCCGATAGTGGAAGATAATCACGATTTCTTAATGTATATGCGAGAATACGTAAATGGATCAATCAACGATCATGACATGATTAAACGCATACGAGAGCGGCCTCTCACAGAAAAACTAATAGGCAAGAATCCGAAAACAATACTGTACTCAGGCAACAGTATTGAGAGTACGTCTGCCTAAGATTCGCGCACGAATAATTCGTCGACCGCTGCAGCCAGATTGTAATCGCGCTCGGTCACGGTGCCCGCGTCGTGGCTAGTCATGGATATTTTAACGTTATTGTAGCCATAAATCGCTATATCAGGGTGGTGATTGTGTGCTTCTGCAACTTCAGCTACCTGATTCATTAGTTCTACCGCTCCGGCAAAATCCTTTGTTTGCACGGTCGTCTCTAAGCGGTTGTCTACGTATTGCCACCGATCATTCAATTCCATAATATCCTCCCTTTCCATCATTGTAACAGCCAAATGGCGCACTTCTGCACTGAATGTTGTCTTTTTCGGGTTAATATACTACTGGAGTGCAGCGACTACCAATGCTCTACTCATTCTGTCGAATACATTGACAATACATCATATTTAAATATAGCGACGCCACAAGAATCGCTACACAACACTGTTAGCTCGATCACCCCTGTTGGTATTGGTTTTTCAGTTCCTGATGGAATTCCGTATAGTCAGGCATGTTGGAGAGCGTCAGCTCAGCACTGCTGCTCCCGGCGGTGTACAGGTACAGATTGCCGTTTTTGAAAAGTTTATTAGAGAAATTCTGCCCCGACTTGATGTAATCCAATCTCGGGAAGATAATACTGGTTTGCTTGCGGTAAATCACCCCTGAACGACGGAGCACGCGGTATCCTTCGATATGGTAAGACACTCGGCGAACCGGAATGACATACAACGGCACCGTGACGATCAATAATGGGATGAGTGCCACACTCAGCACTTGGATCACAAGCATCGGTACCAGCCCGTTCTTCAGCGACGGCCGGCTTTCTCTGAGAACATGCGGTCCATGATCGCGAATGCGTGTTATCAAATTCCCGTAGCCGGGATAGTCATACCGGTGTAGAAGCGTGAGATCAAGTACATTGTCCAGGATATCGAGCGTACCGTCCGACCCCTGGATGTAGCCGAGACCGAAACCGTTCGACTTGCGGACTTCTTGTGATCCGCGTTGCATCAGTTGTTGGCCTGCCACATTTAACCACACCCGGCCTTTGGCAACACCGGGATATTTGGTAACGGAAACTTCTTTGACGTTGTCGTACAGTGCATAATAATGCCGCCGTCGGAGCCACCCGATCCCCATGGAGATAGTGTGCTCCCCGAGCCGGAGCCACGCTTTAGCGTACCGCCGGCGCAACACCAAAACAGCCATGAGAACGCCCAGTACGATCACTACGCTTCCGAACAGGAACCATCCTGACCACAACACCCCGATAAGCGTTCCGACAAATACGAGCAACCAAAACACCGTGGTGCCCAAATGCGCCCGGAACATATCCAATACCCCGAACTGTGGCTTGACCAATGACATCTCTCCGTCTTCCATGATACCGGCCTTCCGTTTCAATAACGTTTCCAGTCCGTCTTCATCCTTGATGTGGGAAAATGTGACCGCGGTATCCGAACCGATCGACCAGAAGATAGCCGTGCACGTACCATACAACCGATCCAGCACATTCCGCTTCATAACCAAGCCGGTGATTTTATCCCGCGAAAATTCCACATTTTTAGTGGTAAACAGAGTATAATTGCTGCCGACGCTGTTGGCGGTTACCGTAAAATCAGTCTGTTTGGCGGCCAGGTATTTCCCTATCATGCCGGGTACGGCGAATATAATGAACGGCCCCAGAAATACATATGAAATCAATGCCCGCGGGGTATGCATTTTGAACGTCCGTTGCGTATCGTCCGTTACTTCAGGCGTTCGGGAAGCTGACATTGTGGCTTGTTCCTGGCCGGTTTGTCCGCCTTCGGGTTGCTCATCGGTTTGAGATGAGTATTCAGCGGACCTGGCCGGAGCTTGCGTTTGATTGATCAGCCGGTCTATGGTCTGCTCGACCTCTTCACCGTGGCTGAGATTCCGGAACGTGATTTCACTTCCCGAGCCCTGGCAACTGATGACCACCTCGTGCAGATTCAGCAGTTTATCGATGAATTTCTGCGTTACCCGCGAGTCGGACAGATTTTCCATGGGTATAAAGGCGTCCTGCCTGGTCAAGAACCCGTTGCTATAGGTGATCACATCTTCATAAATGGTATACGTCCGCCGCATCAGATCCTGATAATGGGTGAAAATGTACACTCCTAACCCAAGCAGAATAGGAAGCAGCACGAGCATGCCGAGAATCAAAGGTATCTGATCCAGCGTCGCCAGCGATATGCCGGAATCGAGTAGAAACA
>CAZAXT010000032.1:0-2936 GCA_964489295.1 uncultured Candidatus Saccharibacteria bacterium
CGGTTCAAGAAAATGGCCGTTGATTGGCTGAAACAGGAGCGCGATTGGTGCATATCCCGCCAAATATGGTGGGGTATCCGCATCCCGGTGTATTACAAAACCTCGCACGATCCCGATAAGGACTCCTACATCATCGCGTTTTCCGAAGAGGAGGCCCGGAATTATTACGGGGAAGGAAACTATCGGGAAGAAACCGATACCTTTGACACCTGGTTTTCCTCAGGGCAATGGCCGTACGCTACGCTCATGAACACCGGAGAAGACGACTTCCAAACCTTTTATCCAACAACGGTGATGGGGACGGCCCGGGAGATCCTGCATAAATGGGTGACCCGGATGATCATGTTCGGGTTGTACCGCATCGGAGAAGTTCCCTTCGAACATGTCTACTTGTGGGGATTGGTCACCGACGAATCGGGCGCTAAGCTCAGCAAGTCCAAGGGCAACTACGGCGATCCGATGGAGATCACCGCCGAATACGGCACGGACGCGTTGCGTATGGCGCTGACGCACTCCAACACACCGGGCAATGACAGTCCGCTCGGTCTCAAGCAAGTCGAAGCCATGCGCAATTATTGCAATAAGCTATGGAACGTAGCACGTTTTATTCTCAGCCAAATGGACGAAACCTATACGCCGCAAACGCCTGAGCCACAGAATTTGGCAGACCAATGGTTCATAAGCTGTCTGCAGCAGCGGATCGGGAGCATCACGAGGGAGATCGAACAGTATCGGTTCAACGAAGCGGCCGATAGCGTATACCACCTACTGTGGAACGACTTTGCCGATTGGTACCTGGAAGCCAGTAAGAGCAGTACGAATACCGACATGCTGGTGTATGGGCTGGAAACTATCCTTACGCTGTCCCATCCGTTCACGCCGTTCGTTACTGAAGCCATTTGGCAACAACTACCCTGGCGGAACGATATGCTCATTACGACCCTGTGGCCGGAAGCCGGAAAAGTTGACCGGGAAGCGGCTGCCGCGTTCGAAGAGTTGCAGACCATCATCACCGAGATCCGGAGCGTGGTAGCGGAACTCGGAGTAGACCGACCACCGCTATACCACCAGCAGCAGGAACTTTTGGAAAACAATGCCGAGCTCATCACCCAACTGGCACCGGTCAGTGCCTGCGAAAGCGTTAGTGACGGCCGCGGCCTCCCCGTGCCCGGCACCACCGTTACGTGCTGGCTCGATGTCGGTGAAGATGTCATAAATCGGTATCGCGACAATCTGCAGAGCTCGCTGGACGAAACCCGGCGGTACATAGAGACGCTGGACGAAAAACTCAACAACAGCGGATTCAAACACAACGCACCCAAGGAAGTGGTCAAAGACACCGAGCAACGCCGGGAAGATGCTACACGGCGCGCTCAGA
The DNA here is from genome assembly GCA_964489295.1 of uncultured Candidatus Saccharibacteria bacterium. GTDB lineage: Bacteria > Patescibacteriota > Saccharimonadia > QS-5-54-17 > QS-5-54-17 > QS-5-54-17. The sequence goes on from CAZAXT010000032.1 coordinate 1,379, forward strand.
CGCTCTCACAGCAATTGGAACGGCTGGAAGAATAGAGAAAGAGAAAGTGGATTATAAGCTAAGTACGGATGCGGCGGATATCATAGAGTCTCGTGTTAAGGATGAGTTAAAACCCTAAGCACTAATACCGAAACTCGAAACAAATCCTGATATCAAATGTTCAAAATTCTAAACTGTTTTGGTTGTTCGTATTCAGAAATTAGGATCTGTCTCGTTTTTAGCGATCAGGATTTAGAATTTGTCGTTACCTTATCCGCTAAAGTATTTCCGAATAATCCGATTAATGCTTGCCTGCGGAGCGTATTCGTCGAACCACTCGGCCTGCCAGCCGCGCTCCCGGGCCGCGTTGACGTTGACCCGGCTATCATCGATGAAAAATATATGTTCGGGTGCGGTTTGGGCGGCTTGTTCGGCAATGTGGTAAATCTCCTGCTCGGGTTTCACGTAACCGACTTCGTACGAGCGTACCAGCGTCTTGTAGGAGAGATTGGGGACTAGCCCCTGCTGGAAAAAGCCGGGATAGTATTCCCTGAAGACGTTGGTGAGCAAACCGACCTTGTGGTGCTGGATCACGCTTCGGATGAAGTTGTGCGTCGGCGTAATCGGACGCATGTCATCCATCCACGTGGTCTTTTGCAGCGCTTCGTCACGGGCTTTTCCTTTCAGCGGCACATTGAGCCGAAGCAACATCAGCAACTGCAATTCTTGCAACGTCATATTGCCCCGGCACCCGATGTCGTTGAACTGGTGGAAAATCGCTTTGACCGCATTCTCCGGCCGGTGGATACGCTCGGCAAAGGCTTTCAAACTCGGCAACCAATGCACCAATACGCCACCGACATCGAAGTAGACGAACTTGATGTCCGGATTCGGCGTTATGGCATATTCCGCCACTTCCAAGACGTCCGCGCTGTCACACCCGAGTGCGGTCGCCAATTTCATGATCACCGTAACGGAAGGCGATGCAATAGTCCCCTGTTCTAGTTTGGTCAACGTCGAATAAGAGACGCCCGACTGCTCGGCTAACTCTTTCTGGGTAAGACCGGTTTCCAGGCGCTTATTCTTGAGCGCCGCGGTATCGAGCGTGGGCATAATTAGTTGGTCAACGTTTCCCGCATAGCTTGCAATGACTCGTGGTCGGGTTCTTCGCTCATAAAGTCGGGGTCCCGTGTCGTTGATACGATATCAGTTTCTTCATGAAGCGGTGTAACTTGCACGTGGGCATGCGGAACATCAAACCCTTGGACTACAATGCCCACGCGGGGCGGATTCAGTTTTCGTTTTAGGAGATTGCCGATATCGTACGCCGCTTCCATGACTTCGTTGTAGATTTTGCGGTCCAGATTTTGCCACTCATCGACCTCGGTTTTGGGCACGACGAGCGTATGGCCGGGACGAATAGGATGGATATCCAAAAACGCGATCACGTTCCCGGTCTCGTGGATGATCTCGGCCGGTATCTCACGATTGATGATTTTGGTGAAAATACTTTCATTTGCCATAACCGTATTGTACCAGAACGCGGCTACCCGGTTTCATATTCACGGAGCGCCGCATG